>NZ_JAQBOW010000047.1 GCF_028287845.1 Mucilaginibacter sp. | reverse complement strand
TTACATTCGTTACAAGCGTGGCAGCTGGGCGAAACATCCGAAGGAAAACATTTAATAGCAGCATCAACCAAATATGCTTTTAAAATTGGCGATCAGGCATATGTGAGCGCTGTTAAACTATTTATTAAAGAAGAACAAAAACATGGCAACAATTTAGGCAGCTATCTTGATCTGATAGGCAAACCCCGGATCAAGAAAAACTGGGGCGATACACTATTTAGAAAAATAAGATACTTTAATACCAGCATGGAAATTTGGACCCTGGCCGTTATTATTGTTGAAAGCACCGCACAAATATTTTACCAGGCGCTTAAAAATGCCACCAGGTGCCAATTGCTTAAAGAAATATGTACCGATATATTAATAGACGAAGCATATCATATCACTTTCCAGACAGAACGGCTGGCCATAATATTTGAGGGCAAAAGCCAATTCTCTAAAAGCTGGCGTATCATAGTTTATAAATATTTCTTTTACGCCACTTCCCTGCTGGTATGGTTTGCACATAAAAAATTATTTAAAGCAGGCGGGTTAACTTTTGCAGCATACGCTAAAAAAATGGAGTATAAATATATTAAAACACTTAAGTGTATAACAGATACCGGTGCGGCATTGTGGATATAATGATGCTGATGAAATCCGCCAAAAAAACAAAAAGCATCCTCACATTAACGTGAGGATGCTTTTTTCATCAATAAATATAGTATTAAGCTACTCTTACATTTACCGCGTTAAGACCTTTTTTACCGTCTTGAACATCAAATGTAACTTGATCATTTTCGCGAATTTGATCGCTTAATCCTGACACATGTACAAAGATCTCTTCGCCGCTATCAGATTTGATAAATCCAAAGCCTTTTGTTTCATTAAAAAATTTTACTGTTCCTGTTTGCATTATAATTGATTTTTAAATTATTGCAAGATAATTAAATTACAACTTGATAAATATATTTTATCAAAACTTTTTATTCTTATCAGCAAAAGTGAATACCTTTTGCAATAACGGTGTGGACCGCGATGCATCCATATTTTGGCGGATGCTAAGTTCCTGAATGGCTATTTCAATAAATAAACCATCTATAGCTTTTTGGGTCGCGTAATCCACAATGTCTGGGTTTATTTTATGTACAAATGGCACTTTATTATAGCTATCGGCAACTGTTGCATAATATTTGGTTGCATTAACCTTATTCAGGCTAACCTGTATAACCGGGCGAAATTTGGCAACCAGATCTGCCGTAGTGGTACGTTTAAAATATTGGGTTGCCGCGTCAGTGCTGCCTAATAAAATATTGGTTACATCAGTCAATGACATTTGTTTTATCGCATTGATAAAAATAGGCTTTGCCTGTATAGCTGCATCTTCGGCAGCGCGGTTTAACGACAGGATAGCATCATCACATGCTTTACCCATGCCCATACCGCGCAAGGTTTTTTCTGCCTTTTGCGCTTCGGGTGGTAAAAGTATCTTTACTGCGGCATTGCCAAAAAAGCCATTTACTGCCGAAAGCTGGTCGGCACTTTTTGCGGTGCCTTGTTCAAGCGCCTGTTTTAAGGCGGTACCAATTTCGAGCGATGTGGGGATAAGTTGCGCCTGTGCACTAATTACAACAAAAAGCAATAACGGAAGTAACAGCAAGAATCTTTTCATGCAATAAAACTAATAAAATTTGAGATTAATTAATACCCTAATGCGCGTAACAATACAAATACCAGGCCCGCTATTAAGGCCGATATAGGGATGGTAATTATCCATGCCCAAACCAGGTTAATAGTTACTCCCCAGCGTACGGCTGATACCCGTTTGGTTAAGCCCACACCAATAATAGAACCGGTAATAGTATGCGTAGTAGATACCGGGATGCCAAAATGTTCTGTAAAGCCTAAGGTTATGGCCGCGGCTGTTTCGGCGCTTACACCTTCTAATGGAGTTATTTTGGTTATTTTGGTACCCATAGTTTTAACAATCTTCCATCCGCCAGACATGGTGCCTAACGCGATAGCCGAATAGCATGCCAGCGGTATCCACTCGGGCATCGCGGCACCGGTGCCAATTATATTTGATGATATTAATGCCAGGTATAAAATACCCATTACCTTTTGCGCATCATTGGTACCATGCGCGAAGCTCAATAAGCCTGATGATATTAACTGCAAAGCCTTAAACCAGCGCTCGGCGGCAGCGGGCCTTGAATTTTTGCAGATGTGCAATATAATTATGGTAATAAGATAGCCTACAAACAGGCCAATAAACGGAGCCAGTACAATGTATAGTAAAATTGGCAGTATGTAATGCATATTTACCGCGTGCAGGGCGCTGGCGCCCATGTACATGGCATTGGTCATCCCCGCGCCTGCAAAACCACCTATCAGGGTATGCGATGAGCTTGACGGAATACCAAACCACCAGGTGGTTAAGTTCCAGGTAATAGCTGCGATTAAACCGGCCAGTATTACATGCATAGTTACATAATGCTCCACAACTATTTTAGCTACATAGTTAGCTACTTTATGGTCCTTAACCACAAAATAAGCTAAAAAGTTAAAGGCAGCTGCCCAAAGCACCGCCTGAAAAGGGGTTAATACTTTTGTAGAAACAATGGTAGCAATAGAGTTTGCGGCATCATGAAAACCATTGGTATAATCAAAAATAAGCGCCAGCGCAACTACAACAACTAATAGGGATGTAACCATTTATTATGATAGGTTGGTTAGGCGTTTTTAACTAAAATGGATTCCATAACATCTGCGGCATCTTCGCACATATCAGTAGCGGTTTCTAATGCTGATAATATTTCTTTGTATTTGATTAAACGGATAGCATCAGTTTCATACAAAAACAAATCGGCAACAGCACGGTCAAACACATAATCGGCCTGGTTCTCTACGCTGTTTATCCGGATACAAGAATCGGCAATAGCACGTACATTTTTCAGATCCTTTAATTCGCGCACCGCTTTTTCAAGGTCAATACTGCATTGCAATACCAGTTCTGATAGTTTGCGTATATGCTCATTATAATCATCTATCCTGTAAAGGTTCATGCGGTTTGCCGCACCTTGTATATAATCGGCAACATCATCAATAGCACTTGCCAAGGCATGTATATCTTCGCGGTCAAACGGGGTAATAAAGTTTTTACCCAGCTCCAGATAAACCTGGTGAGTAATTTCATCTCCCTTGTTTTCCAGCTTATCAATTTGTTTAAACAGCTCTTCACGTGTTGCCGGATTGCCTGAGTTCACAGCTTCAACAAGCACCGTGGCCATTACTACAACGTTATTTGATGCCTGTTCAAACAAAGGAAAAAATATCTTTTTATCCTTAGGAACGAAATATTGAAAGATGCTATTTAATGACATGTTTTATCGGTATTTGCGGCAAAGGTAATTTTGCAATGTTAAGTTAATGTTAAGTTTTAAGAATAGGTATGTTAGGGAATTGTAAACCCGGCTTTACCTTTTGCAAAGTAAAGCCAAAAGTAGACCCCAATCCTTCTGTACTGCGTACATTAATAGTTTGCTGGTGTGCCTCAACAATATGCTTAACAATAGCAAGCCCCAGGCCCGACCCCCCTATCTGCCGCGACCGGCTGGTATCTGTCCTGAAAAACCGCTCAAACAGCCGTGGCAGGTACTTTTCTTCAATTCCCATACCATCATCGGTAACCTCAATTAACACCTGTTCGTGCAAATCAAACAGCGTTATCCACGTATTTCCATTTTCTTTACCGTATTTAAATGAGTTGTCAATCAGGTTAACCAATACCTGGGTAATCTTTTCCCTATCGGCACTTACTTGTATGGGCTCATCATATTTTTGTTTGAATATTAATTTAATGTTATGCCTGTTAGCCTTCATTTCAGACGACTCCAAAACCTCTTTTATCAGATCGTTAATTTTAAACTTGGTATAGTTAATAGGCAGCTCGCCCGACTCTAATTTAGAGATCTCATCAAGGTCTTTTATCAGGTAGCTCAAGCGGTCAACATTACGTGATGCTTTTTCTAAAAACTGGCGGGCCATATCGCGGTCATCAAAATCATCATCCTGAAGTGCCTCAATATATCCTTGTATGGCAAATAACGGTGTCTTAAACTCGTGCGATATGTTCGACAAAAAATCGCGCCTGAACCGTTCCTGCGTGCGCAGTCCTTCAATTTCGGTTTTCTTTTCTCGGGCCCATTCTTTTACTTCGTGCTCCACATCGTTAATAGGATCAGAGCTCATGTGTTCGCCCAGGGCATCGCGCAGATCGCGGCCCAGTTTCAGGCTATGAATAAGTTTGTAGATGAGCTTTATTTTTGAGTAAACATATTTCTCTATCAAATAATAAAAAACAACAAAACTGGTGATGATGGTGGCCATAAAGGTGATAGCCATATCATAAAACTTATGCTGAAAATAATAGTTTACCGCCGAAAGGGTAATAGCTACAGCCAGCGCGTTTATAAAAACCAATACACGTAATTTCATAATGGGTAAAGTTATAAAATTAGTGGATGATTGATTGGGTTGAATAAGTTGATTAGGTTAGATTTAGGTTAATTAATTGTTATGGTTAATATGTGTTTTTTCTGTCAGCGTCGTAGTGCTCAATTACCGCTAAGGCTGTTACTTTTCCTTGATGAAAAGTAACCAAAAATCAAGTCAGCAAAGAGGCTTCTTTGCCGCACAGGGCCTTGCCCGGCATCGCAGACAAAACCTCGGGCTGCATAATTTTGCTCCGTATCGCGCAAGGGCCATTCCCGGGCAAAAAGACGCTACGCCCCTTGCAGCCGCACAGGCCAGCAGTTTTATCTGCGCTCACCCGAAGCTTATTTGCTGACGCTTTTTCCGATGGGCCAACAATTTTCATATTAATGAGAAAGAAAAAAGAGCGTTGGCCCGTCAGCCCACGCGGCCGGGAGTCTGGCATGTGCGATGGCAGCGATTGGGCTGGCTTGATTTATTCATCTATTATTTGTTTTTTATAGGTATTCATGAGGTCACTACGCTCAGTTTTTGGTCCTTTTTCATCTAAGGAAAAAGGACTAGGCCTTAGCGGCCATGAGCGTCACCAAGCGATAGGCCACGATGCTGCTCGTTCCCGCAATGGCGCGTGAGAAAGAAAACTATTACTTAGCCGCATCAACCTCTATACTTACAGACACATCATTACTCATAACCAAACTTTTGCTGCCGATACCGAAGTCAAGTCGGTTTAGTTTAATGCCGCCTTTAAACGTGGCGGTATTATCTGTAGCGGTATAAATAAACGGCACTTCAAATACTTTGGTTTTATCTTTGATAGTGAGGCTGAACTGCCCGGTATAATTATCGCCGCTTTTATGTTTAAACGACACGGACTTCATGGTGATCTTGGGGAATTTCTCTACGTCAAAAAACTCATCACTGCGCAGGTGTTTATCGCGCAGGTCGTTTTCGGTATTGATAGAGCTAGCGTCAAGTATGGCCTCAATGGTGCTGCTCTCTAATTTACCAGGCGCAAATTGAATGGTAGCCTGCAGGCCGTTAATAGTACCACCGGTATTGACACCCAGGTTCTTTAATTGAAATTTAATAACGGCTTTGTTAATTGCGGTTTTTTGGGCGGATGCGGCAGTCACTAAAATTAGCAGGGGGATAATTACGGCAACAATACGTTTCATACTGCGAATTAACGATGTTTATACTATTATCGTATTGTGTGTTGGATTTTTTACATTAGCCGAAAGATTTCAACGCAATTATGGACAGTTTAAAACTCCACATGCGCCCTTATAGAAAACACATTAACCGGGCCGCGGTCTTTGTTATAGGCGGGGTTAATAATAAACTGGTAATCGGGTGTTAAAAAGAATTTATTCTGATAGGCATTTAGCTTGTAATATAGCTCAGCTATCATTTCGGCAGCGTAGTTTAGTTTGCCATCGCCAATTAAAAACCCGTAACCACCGGCTGCCAAATAATTACGGTGTGGTGCCGAAAGGCCGTTGCCAATAAATGCCAGTCCCAATTGGTCGTCTTTACGGTTCCATAACGTGTTACCGCTAAGTTGCGCGCCAAAACTTATGGAGCGGTCTATCTCGGTAAAATACCAGGTTTGTGTATGGCCGTCGTTATAGCTTACTTTGGCAAATACGCCGAAGTCTTTACTTAAATATTGATCGGCACTTATGCCAAACCCATATTTGTGGCGACCATAGGCCTGCGTAGTATCCACATTTGGTGCAACCGGGCTTAATGCTAAAGCCTGATTATAGTTGCCCATTTTACCGTTATTTATAAAACCTAACAGACGTACCGTTCCTTTCAGATCATTTATGGTATAGCGTTTTTCAAACTCCAGTGTCTGGGTATTGGCTTTGCCTATTTTTTGATCCCATACAGAACCATTTGCTTCTGTGGTAGACATGGTGAGGGCAAAGCGAAGCGTCCAATCGGGCTGACCAAACTCTGCATTAATACCTAAAGCATACCCCCGGGTATTTGCCGGATAATCCCAGGCTGCATTATCCATCAGGGCCCAGTTCATAAATTGCGAGCGTGGGTCATGACTAAACTCATTTCCGTCAAAAAAATCGGCCATGCCAAATTTACCTGCCGCAATTGAAAAATATCGCTTGCTTCTTAACCCGCCTAATTTATTTGCATCAGCTTCAACCGTATCCATATCCTTGCCCCATTCAAAGCGCTGTTTAAAATATAGCCGGGCAATATAAATGGCTGGCGACGCACTACCTATTCTAAAGGTTTCACCATTAGGAAACCCGGCCACGCCTAATGTTTTGCTTAAACCTGCTCCGCCTGATATTTCGGGGTTAAAAAACGCTTCGGCGCCCTTCCATAACCGTGCTGCGCCAAAAAAAGTCGATGTTATAGAGCTTTGTGTTTCGGTACCCGTAAGTAAGCTGTTGTCGCCGCTATATTTTGCGCTAAACGCAGGTTTATACTGTGTAATTATAGTTTGCTGAAAATGAAAGCTAAAACGATCTTGTTTAACTGTATCCTGTGCAAAGGCAATGCTTGTTGCATTAAATAGCAATATTAGCAGGAGTATGTTTTTTTTCATTTTCGTTTAATATTAGATAAAGCTAACAATATTTTTAGACTAGACTAAAAATATTGTTATATTAAATTTATTTTTTATCTTAATAATTACTTTTAATATATTAATGAGAATGATTTACTATTTTTTTTATTTTTTAACTATAGCCATTGATTGAATTTGTTAATGAACCATCCTTTTACCAGTTGTGTTAATAAGCAATAGCTAAATAGTATGCCAATTAACCATGGGAAAAAGGCTAAAGGCAGCGCTTCCATTTTAAAAGCCGTGGCAAAAGGAGAAAAGGGAATGAATATCGCGATAGCCATTATTGCTGATGTAAGCGCAACAACCGGCGCCGTTGCCCAACTTTGAATAAATGGTATTTTACGGGTACGGATCATGTGCACAATTAAAGTTTGAGAAAGCAAACTCTCCACAAACCACCCTGCCTGAAAGAGGCTTTGGTGGGCCGGGCTGTTGGCCTTAAACACAAACCACATTACAGCAAAAGTGGCATAATCAAATATGGAGCTGATGGGCCCGATGAACATCATGAATTTACTGATACCTCGTGCGTCCCATTTCTGAGGCTGATCAATGAAGTCCCCATCCATACTGTCCCATGGTATGGATGTTTGCGATATGTCATACAATAAATTATTGACCAGAATTTGTATCGGCAGCATGGGCAAAAACGGAAGCAAGGCACTGGCACCCAACATGCTAAACATATTGCCAAAATTGCTACTGGCGGTCATCTTAATGTATTTAATAATGTTGCCAAAAGTTCTTCTGCCATAGATCACGCCTTTACGCAGTACCATCAGATCTTTTTCCAGCAAAATAATATCCGCGCTTTCTTTGGCGATATCCACCGCTGTATCTACTGAAATACCTACATCCGCATCACGCAGGGCAGCAGCATCATTAATACCATCGCCCATAAATCCCACCGTATGGCCCTTTGCCTGGAGCAATTTAACGATCCGGGCTTTTTGGATAGGGCTTAATTTGGCCAGAATACTGGTTTCATCCAGCTTTTTAGTAAGCTCTTTATCGCTTAATAGCTCAATTTCACTACCAATTAATATATGTTGTACCGGGATACCCACGTCACGGCATATCTTTTTGGTTACAACCTCGTTGTCGCCTGTTAATACTTTAATGCTCACACCTAACTTTTGCAATGCCTCGATGGCAGGTTTGGCAGAAGGTTTTGCCGGGTCAAGGAAGCCCACAAAACCGGTAAGCACCATACCTGTCTCATCGGCTACCGAATAGGTAAGCGGTCGTTCGTCATATTCCTTTATGGCTACCAACAAAACCCGCAAGCCTTCCTCATTTAGTTTCCTGGAAGTGTTTAAAATGATCTTGCGCATAGCATTATCCATTGGCACAATTTTATCATTCTCTATATGTAGTTGTTTATCTTCCCCGGGATCGAAGGCGTATGAACATAGGTCGAGCATTTCTTCTACAGCTCCTTTACAGATCAATAAATGTTTTCCATTCTTTTCTTCCAAAATCACACTCATTCTTCTCCTTTGGAAATCGAACGGTATTTCATCTATCTTAATAAATGATTCTTCCGCGTTTACACAGCTATGTATTTCGGCATGTTCCAAAACAGCAACATCCAATAAGTTTTTTAAACCTGTTTGATGGAAGCTATTAAGATAAGCCCATTTCATTACTTCGTCATCATCATTCCCAAAAACATTGAGGTGTCTTTCCAGTACAATTTTATCCATGGTAAGGGTACCGGTTTTGTCGGTACAGAGGATATCCATCGCACCGATATTCTGGATAGCATTTAAACGCTTTACAATAACCTTACGCTTGCTCATACTTTTGGCCCCTTTGGCCAAATTGGCGGTAACTATCATGGGAAGCATTTCGGGCGTTAAACCAACAGCTACCGAAATGGCAAACATTAAAGCATCGAACCAATTATGTTTGGTTAACCCGTTGATTAAGAAAACCAGGGGAACCATTACCAACATGAAGCGGATAAGCAGCCAGCTTACTTTATTAACACCCTTATCAAAACTGGTTTCGTTGCGTTTTCCGGTGATTGCTTTACCGATTGTGCCGAAATAGGTTAGGTTACCGGTAGTCACCACAATAGCATTTGCCGTACCACTTACAACATTGGTGCCCATAAAGCACATATTCTCCAGTTCCAAAGGTGATTTTTTACTAGCACCATCACTACATCGCTCCCTTTTTTCGAGCGGTAAAGATTCTCCCGTAAGCATTGCCTGGCTTATAAATAAATCTTTAGATTGAATGACCCTGCAATCGGCAGGTATCATATCGCCGGCACTCAAAAATACAATGTCGCCGGGAACAAGGTCAATAATATTAATCTCGAATTTTCCCTTCTCCTGCCGAATCACGGTCGCCGTAGTTTTAACCATACTTTTCAGTTCTTCGGCGGCGCGGTTACTGGTGTATTCCTGCCAGAAACGAAGCAGCGAACTGAGCACGACCATTACGCTAACAACAATTACTGTTTTATAATCCTGTTCGCCCGGCGCGGCCATCAATACATCCATTATAAAAGACACCCCTGCCAGTATAATTAATACAGCGATAAAGGGGTTTAAAAATGCCTGGAACAACTGCACATACCAGGCGGGAGCCTTTTCATGCTTTATCTCGTTCAAGCCGAATTTTCTTTTCTTTTCCTCTACATTAGCTTTGGTTAATCCCCATTCATTACTTTCCATTGTGGTATAAAAAGTATGATTATCTTCCTTAGATACCCTGCGGAGCAAGGTAACCGCTGCCGCATCAAAGCCAGACACAGACCTTGAATGGCCTTTATTTATTTTGGGTATTTTTTTTATTGCGTTCATGTTATTTGCATGTTATAATCATTAATAAATAGTAGCTGCTTTGTTGTTTATAAAAAAGCGCTTAACCACAGTCAAGGCAGGCTTCGTATTCAAAATGAGTTTTACATGACAAGAGATTTTCAGCAACAAGAAAATTTTCCTCAAGGGAAAAGCTGATCACCTTTTTTGAAAAAAAAGCAACCATGTTTGAATATTTAACTGGAGGTATTATTTGTTTTTGAGGAAATCCGAAATTCCTTTTTTCTTTTTTAAGCATGAATAAAAAGTTGCCCTGTTAAACAAGGGCCGCCTAAAAAAGAATGGCCCGTCTTAACAGGAGGTTGTTAATAAGCGATGATATTTTCTACTCGGACCAGAATCCATTTTTTTTGATAATTATTTTAATTTTGGCGCAAAAGTACGGAATAAAACAATGCAAAGGAATTGCATTATTTGCATTTATTGCAAATTCCTTTAACAACCAGGTTAATTTCTGTAGATGTAAAGTTATTGGGTAATTGCAGATCGGGTATTTTGCAATTTGGCAGGCAAAAGGCTTCTTTACAGGTTACGCAATAAAAATGAACATGCAAATCATTATGCTGGCCGTCATCACATTCGTCTAGGCACAAAGCATATTTTGGCAAACCGGTTCCATCATCATAATGTGAATTAATCCTTTTACTTCAAACGTTTTTAATGTTCTGTAAATGGTAATTCTATCAGCAGGTTCAAGGCTCTTTTCAATATCGGTTAAACTAATAGTAGAGTTTTGTTTTAAAAGTAAATTAAACACCAATATGTGCATTGCAGTTGGGTTAATGTTTTTATCAGCTAGTTTTTGCTCTGCAACTGTATTCATTATTAATCAATAATAATAGGGGATAAAAAAACAAACTGCTTATTTGCATTCTGTATAAAATTGCTCTAAATAACTTTCCATGAAATTATGCCGTTGTTGAGCAAGCTGTTTGGCGGTATCGGTATTCATTTTATCCTTTAGCAATAACAGCTTTTCGTAAAAATGATTGATGGTAGGCGCGCTTGAATTTTTATAAGCTTCTTTGCTCATATTAAGGTCTGGGGCAATTTCGGGGTTATATATCTCCCTGCCTTTAAAACCACCGTAATTAAATGCGCGGGCAATGCCTATGGCGCCTATGGCATCCAGCCTGTCGGCATCTTGTACTATAGCTAATTCTTTTGAGTAAAATGCAGGCTTATCAAAGCTTGATTTAAAAGACATGTACCTGATAATGTTCTGCACATGCAGGATAGTTTCTTCATCAATATCTATACTTTGTAAATAATTACCGGCGGTAATGGGGCCAATTTCCTCATCGCCGTTATGGAATTTGCTGTCGGCAATATCATGCAGCAGGGCAGCAAGTTCTACAGTTAGCAAATCTGCAGATTCGGTTTCGGTTATTAGTTTGGCGTTGTTCCAAACCCGGTATATATGCCACCAATCATGCCCACCTTCGGCATGCAACAGGGTATCCTGTACAAAAGCTTTTGTTTGATGAATGATTGTATTGTGCTCCATATTTACAAATTATCCTGCAAATATAGAATTCTGTCAATCGGTACCGTTATGTAAAAGCCCGGGCTCACTTAAATCAGCCTGATCAGGGTCAATCAGCTCGCTCACATTTATATCCAGCACTTCGGCAATTTGAAAAAGCCTTTCGAGTGTTATTTTAGTATAACCAAGCTCAATTTTGCTGTAGGCATTTTGCGAAATATCTAGCTTATACGCCATGTATTCTTGCGAATAATTCTTAAATTCTCGCTTTTTACGGATACTGGCCGCTATGGCCCTTAGCTTAAAATTTAGTTTGTTGCTCATGTTTTAGTCAAGGTTGATACCCTTACCTACGAAACTTCAGAGCAGTCGGATTTTATTAAATTAATTTAAGGAAAGCCTTATGGAACCAGATCGTAATTTACTACTACCGTAGGCAATAAAGTTGCCATATCAAGCGGTACCTGGTTATAAGTGAGTACCGGTTTACGGTGCGTATAAAAATTATATACCGCTTTTTGCAAAGCAGCATTACCAACTGCCGGCGAATTGAAACCAATAGTAAAGGGCAATATAAAATCATGAAATTTTTCATGATCAGGAATTATCCATTTATAATTTGATTTTTTTAGCGCTTCAATAATCGGCTGTGTTAACAGCAGGTCATCAGCATAGTAAATAATAATTTTCCTGATAGCGCCTTTCTCATCAGCAGTGAATTTAAAAATAGCTAACCCGGCAGCTTTTTTTTGCACAATTGCCGGCGATACCACCAGGCTATCCTTAAAAAACCGGGTCATTACCTCTTTACCTCCCTGAAACGGAAAGGCCAGTTGCTCTTGCGCCATGCAATGAGCGCACAAAAATAATGCTATTGCTATAAATAATATTTTTTTCATTTAATGTTTATTAAGTGAATAGTTGATTGAGTGAATGAATGGTTGATATTAACATATCAGCTTAATCTAACCCTATCAACAAAAAACTATTCTTTTGGTTCGCGCTTGCTGCCTTCATACAGCTCATATTCTAATAAACGGCAATCAAGCTTACCATTGTAAAATTCAATTTTTCGGGTAGCACGCAGGCCTATTTTTTTTGCCAGGTCAGGGTTTCCGGTAAAAATATATCCCTTGTATCCCCCGCATTTTTTCTTCATAAAATCGCCTATGCGCTTATAGGTTGCTTCCAGCTTGCTGTGTACACCCAGGCGTTCGCCATACTCAGGGTTAAACATTACAATACCGGGTTCTTCGGGCACATCGGTTTCTTCAAAATCACAAACGCTAAATTCTATTAAATGGTCTACACCAGCAGTTTTTGCATTTTTTTGGGAGATGTCTACCGCGTCCTGCGATATATCCGTAGCAATTATTTTAAAACCGATATCTTTTTTTGATTTATCCTTCAGCGCCCTGCGTTCAACAAAAAATACTTGTTCATCATACCCCATAACATGCATAAACCCGTAATTCATGCGGAAAAGACCCGGATGTTTATCTGTAGCCAATAAAGCGGCCTCTATAGCCAGCGTGCCCGAACCGCACATGGGGTTAATAAAGGTACTGTTCCTGTCCCAATGGGTAGCCATAATGGTTGATGTTGCCAAAGCCTCAAGCATAGGCGCTTTACCCGGAATTTTACGGTAGCTGTGTTTAGCCAATGTTTCGCCAGATGTATCTAAAAATATTTCGGCCTGGTCATCCTGCCAATACAGGTGCACAACGGTTTTATTACCATCGGCACCAGAATTTGGGCGTATGCCTTTTATTGATTTAATACGGTCAACAATAGCGTCTTTAACCTTCACGTTTGCAAACAGCGGCGTTAAAATATGCTCGTTATTAACATTTGAGGTTACCGAAAAATAGCCGGTAAAATCAATAAGATTCTCCCATTCTATTTGTACCAGTCCGTCATATAACTCCTGCGGATCGGCAGCGGTAAAGCCTTTAATTAAATAAAGCACCTGGCTTGCACAGCGCAGGTTTAAATTTAAAGCTATGGTATCGGTAACGGTGCCCAACAGCTCAACGCCGGTTTGGAATACGCGTGTTGGGGTAAACCCCAATTCTTCAACTTCCTGCTGCAAATAAGGCGACAGCCTTTTGTTACAGGTTATGATTATTTTACTTTCAGTGTGGAAAACTTGCATGATTATTGTGCGAATTTACACTTCTTTATCTATTAACTTTACATTTTTAATTTTGAACTATGGAAATTAAGGGTAAAATACATGAAGTGTTCCCAACCGCACAGGTTACAGAATCACTGAAAAAAAGAGAAGTAATAGTAGAATATGTAGAGAATCCGCAATACCCGGAGTACTTGAAATTTGAAGCTATTCAAGATCGTTGCAATTTATTAGACAATGTAAAAGTTGGCGACGATGTTGAAGTTTTCTTTAACTTAAAAGGTCGTCCCTGGACTGATAAGACAGGCAAAAAGAGTTATTTTAACTCTATGCAATTATGGAAAATAAACGTACTAAGCGGTGCAGGCAGCAGCCCGGCTCCTGAATACGCCGCCCCTGCCGACATCAGCTCGGCACCGGAGGATGACGACCTGCCGTTTTAATAACACCTAACAGGCCTATCAAAAAGCGTCTGCAATTAAACATTAAAACCCCGCATTGGCGGGGTTTTAATGTTTAAACCGAATTTTAGTTTAGTTTCATTATTAGCCCTGCGGCATTGTCCAAGATCTATGCTACAGTATTGGTCCATGGCACGATGTGCAGCAGCATTTTGCCAAAACGTTGAATGAGCATGGCTTCGTTAGTGGTGGCATTTATTATCAATGATTTTGTTTCATCTTGTTTCACCACTTTTAAATTATCAAATTTGTAATTATTTGATTATCAATGAAAAGTATTAATATTATACTTAAAAATACTAACGAATAAGTTGTTACATTTTGTTACATCACTTTTTCATAATTATCTTATATACATGGTTTTAAGTCGAAATCTTGTTTCACTTGTTACATTTTGTTTCACACTCACGTGAAACAAGGTTAAACATAAAAGGCCAATTGAAATCACTTTCAATTGGCCTTTTATGTTATGTACTAAACGGTTTATACTTCTGCGTTTACCCGGTTAAGCAGCGCTTTCATATAACCAATGGTATAAGCGGTGCCTACGGTTGGCCCGCCTGCCATTTTGGGGATATGATCCGGAATAATAACGCCGTCAAAATCCACACGCTTTAAAGCTTGCATAATGGTATACATATCGGTATAACCATCGTCAACAAACGACTCTACAAAATGTGGCAGCGGCGAGTAAATATTACGGAAATGTATCTTGTACAACCTTTTTTTCTTCCCAAAATAATCTATCATCCCTACCGAATCTTTGCCCAGCTTATCGCCGCCTTCCATCCATGAGCCAACGCAAAGGCATAGGCCCACGCTTGGGCTGTTATTGGCCAGATCCAAAGCGTGTTTATAGCCCTCAAAGCTGGTAAACAAACGTGGCACACCCGCTAACTCAGGTATCGGCGGATCGTCAGGGTGGATACCAATATGTACATTATTTTCCTCGGCCGTTCTAACAACTGCCTGGATAAAATATTTAAAGTTGGCCCAAATTTCGTCGCGGGTATATTGCCTGCCATGGCTTAATGGGGCGTGGTACCTGTTATCATCCCATCTACCATAATTTGGCGCATTTACATTAAAATCCCTGGCGTCGGCACCACCACGGGCAAGGCCGCGTACGTCCGAATCCCATATACCATTACCCATGTGCGCGTAAGTGGTGTAACCAATGCCTGCTTTGCCCAAACTACGCAGGTGGGCCTTGTATTCCTCTATCTTTTCGTCACGACCGGGCAGGTTAAGTACCAGCTTGTCTTGGTTATGTACATCGTTATTTCCAAACCCGTACACGTTTATTCCATGATCTGCAAAAAGTTTTTTACGGCTCCCATAATATTCGCCGCTTGATTTTTTTGCATTTGTCCATAACACAGCCTGGTTAATGCCCATCTGGTTATAAAAAGCAAAGGTATCATCATCCGGCTCGGGTGTAATCTGCCCGGCAATTTTGATCTGTGAGGGTTTTGCTGAATTTTCTAATTTTTCAGTCTCTTCCGCTATCAGCGGGGCAGCCTCTGCCATACCACCACCGCTCACAGACAATGCGGCAGCCAGCGCGGCTGTTTTTTTAATAAAGTCTCTGCGATTATCACTCATCTTCTTATGGTTTATTAGTTAATTGGTTTAATAGTGAATTTGGTTACCACGTCCTTTTCTCCAGTATCTTATCTATTGTAGCGCGGCTCATTTTTATTTTACCGGGATGCTCATCAACCCATTTATAAAAGGCCTGTCTCACTTCGGGTGTCCATTCGTTGTCTATTTGCCCGGTTTTAAATTTGCCGGTTTTTACCATTTCAAATCCAAAATTGTCTTTAAGCGAAACAAACTCGGCAGTAGCAACTACCTGCTCGGCTAATTGTGCCGGAACAAAAAGCACACCTTCTCTTTTAGCAATTACCAGATCGCCGGGCAATACCATTGCGCCACCTATGCGGATAGGCGTATTTAAACCCATCAACACCTCGTTTTCTAAAAACGATGGATGAAAATCGCGTACAAAGGCGTTAAACCCTTTTATTTCTGATAAGTTTTCAACATCCCTCGCCGAAGCATCAAACACAACGCCATTGCCCGATTTACTGAAGATAGAGTTACCAAGCGTGCTTCCCATTAAAGTACCCGCGGCAATTTTTCCAAAACCATCGGCTACATATACATCGCCTTTAACTAAAACGTCAATGGGCCATGAATTGGTATTGCCAGCGCGGCCCTGTTTGGCCCCCCTGTCTTTTATATTCTTTTCAACATCGGGGCGGCTTGGCATAAACATAGCAGTAACGGCGCGGCCTGTTACAGCTTCATCGTTAACGGTTTTCCACCCACTTTCAAATTGGTTAACATAGCCTAAGTTTTTAAGCGCGGTCCAGGCATCATCAAGGCCTATATTTTTTGCCCGTGTTAACAGGTCATCTGATATTTTTGGCCGGCCATCTGCAAAGCGTTCGCCTTTCCATTCGGAAGTTAAGAATGTTAATTCTTCTTTAGAGATGGTTTGTGCTGATGCTATTCGCCCAAAGCAAAAGCTAAAGGCAAGCAATACTCCGATAATGTTTTTATTAATAGCCATTTGCTTTCAAATACACGTCTAACTCTTTTTTAGGCATAGGTAATTTGCCCGGATAGTGGTTTAGCCAGTTCAAAAAATCTTTTTTTATTTCATCGCTCCATGCACCATGTATCTGGCCCGTTAAATATTTTCCCTCCAGCATTCTGGCACGTTCAAACTGGTCATGTACATCCTGAAACTCTGCATCAAGCACCAAATCTGCAACCAAATGCGCCGGAATAAATACAGTCCCATACTTGTTTGCCAGTACTACGTCTCCGGGCAATACAGTAACCCGGCCAATGCGTATGGGCTGATTAATGCTGGTTAATTGTACCTGGCTGATTGCCGACGGATCTGTACCCTTTACCCAGGCATTAAAGCCTTTAATTTCAGACACCTCTGCTTCATCCCTTATCGCTCCGTTAAATATTACACCACGTTTGGCCCTGCCCCATACAGAGCTGCTCAGGCTTGATCCCATCAGGGTGCCATCGGCTATTTTTCCGTAAGCATCTGCAACATAAACATCGCCATTAGTTAATATATCAATGGGCCATAAGTTTTGACCGCCATGCTGAGAACGGCCCTCAGCCTTTCCTGCAGTAGTTACAACTGCATTTAGATCGGGCCTGGCCGGCATGTATTGTGCTGTTACCACCCGCCCCGTCATAACGCTATCCGGGTGGAGTATTTTCCAACCGCCTTCAAATTGACTCAGGTATCCCTTAGCTTTTAATTTTTCCCAGGCTTCGTCAACAGATACTTTTTTTAACCGTTCAAGCAATTGATCTGATACATGCGGACGCCCGTCGGCAGAGCGTTCGCCCTTCCATTCGGGAGTAAGATCCTTTATCTGTTCGGGTGTGGAACCCAAACGTTGTTGCGCATTGGCAAACAGCCCACCTAATACCAATGCTGTAATTAATATTGTTCTTCTCATAAATTTAGGTTTATCCTTTATATCCTTGTTCCAGGGTTAGTACCGATTGTAATACACCCCGGGCATAAGCCTGGTTATAAATATAACCTATAAAATCGCCACCGCGTTCTTTATCGATGATATTTCCTGGCGGATGTTCGGCAAAAACGCCGTATTTATATTTTGCACGAACCAGTTCCTGCATAACAGCGAACATATTAACCTGCCCTGCATCGGGATAGGTTTCGGTATACTTAATTCGGGGAGTTTCTACCTTCACATTGCGGAAGTGCATATGGTTAATGCGGTTGCGTGCTGCCATATAATGCAAAACTTCGATAGCATTTTCGCCTATTTCGGTTGAGACGCCGCAATCAAAGGTCATGCCGTTTGCGGGGCTGTCAACTATCGCCAATAATTTTTTCCAGCCGGCAAAGCTTCCCATCGGCTGCGCCGAACCGCGGCTAAGCGGCGGTGGAGGGTCGTTAGGGTGAAGCGCCATTTTTACGTTCGATTGTTCGGCTACAGGAATGATGGCTTTTAAAAAATAAGTGATGTTTTCCCAAAACTGCTCCTCGGATGTTGCGGGCTCGGCGGCAGTAGCTTTTAATTCGCTTGCCGCGAATGCCATTTCATCGGCTTTACGGTCATGTGGCTCATTCCAGTTATTATCTGCCGGGTTTGGCATTTTGCGGTTATAATCAAAACTTAAATAGCGAGCGTTGCCACGGCCTACGCTGTTATAATAACCCTCTCGTAAACGGTGCGAGTAAAAATTATATTCAATAACAGGGATACCCACTTTACCGGTTATGCGAATAGCATCTTGCACGTTCTTTATATCCTCGTCGCGGCCTGCCATATTATGGAGGATGCTGGGGGGCAAAACTATCCTGTGGTTAATAATGGAAAGCCCTTCGGCCTTGAAACGGTCAACTATGGCCTGTATCTTTTCTACTGTCCAAGGCAAAGCGGGGGCATCCATGTGAACGTAATCAGCCCCGAATTGTTTAATTGCCCGTACTTTTGACGACATGTCGTTATAGCCAACATTCATGGTCATTTTAGGCGTATCAGCTCCTTCAACCACCGGCCAGGCCACCTTTTGTGCAGGTGCCATAGCCGTATTAGTATTATTTGTTGCTGCAGATGCACCAACTGCGCCTAACGATAATGCTGCTGCCAGCGAGGTCCCTTTTTTTAAAAAGCCTCTACGATTATCTTTCATAAAATTATGCTTTCCAGCCTTGTTGAAGCGCCAAACAAGTCTGCATCATAGCACGGGCATAAGATTGGTTATACAGGTAAGATACGAAGCCACCACTTTGATGAGTTTTGTCAAATTCATTATCACGCGGATGCTCGGCCCAGATGCCATATTTGTATTTACCTTTTACCAGTTCATACATTACGGCCAACATATCTACGTCCCCGTTATCTATCATCACTTCTACATATTTTATTCTTGGCTTATCTACAATAACATTACGGTAGTGTACATGGTTGATGCGGTTGCGCGACAGCATGTATTTGGCTACTTCTACAGCATTTTC
The DNA here is from genome assembly GCF_028287845.1 of Mucilaginibacter sp. GTDB lineage: Bacteria > Bacteroidota > Bacteroidia > Sphingobacteriales > Sphingobacteriaceae > Mucilaginibacter. The sequence continues at coordinate 13,665 of NZ_JAQBOW010000047.1, read as the reverse complement.
ACCTATTTCAGTCGAAACACCACAGTCAAACGTCATGCCGTTTGAAGGGCTTTCTACTAAATCAAAAAGATGTTTCCAGTCTTTAAATGTCGACATGATCTGCTCTGATCCCCGGCTCATTGGCGGCGGTGGATCATTTGGGTGCAAGGCCATCTTTACACCAGCCTTTTCGGCTACCGGGATAACTGCTTTTAAAAAGTATTCAATGTTTTCCCAGGCTTTGGCGGCGGTTTGTGCAGGTTCCTTTTCAGTGGGACCCAATTCAACCATTGCAAGATTCTCTTCATCAGGCTGCCGGCGGGCAGTTTTATAGTTCCATTTATTATCTGCCTGATTAGGCTGCCCTTTTCTATAATAATCATAGCCCAGGTATTGTACACCGCCGCGGCCAACCACATCATAATAACCTTCTACCGCGCGGTGCGAGTAAAAGTTATATTCAACAACAGGAAGGCCAACCTTGCCTGCTGCAATTAAAGAGTCTTGTATCAATTTGATCTCTGCATCCTTGCCTTCGGTGCCATGAATAATAGCGCCCGAGAAATTGATCATCATATTAATAACGGTAAGGCCCTCTGCCTTAAAGCGGTCTATTATTGTTTTTAGCCCTTCTTCTGTCCACGGTAAACGCGGGCCACCCATGTGTACATAGTCGCAGCCGAACTGCTTTATCCATTTCATGTTTGATACGGTGGCATTTGCGCCCACACTCATGGTCATTTTTGGTGTATCCGGCCCTTCTATCAGGCCAGACCATAGCGGATTTTTTTTTGCTGCCGCTGATTCTGGCTGGTTATCGATTTTGGGAGTAGCTGCAGACGCGCCCACAACGCCTAATGACAATGCTGCTGCCAATGAAGTGCCTTTTTTGAGAAAGTCTCTGCGATTATCTTTCATAATTATTTAGTATTAATGGTTGAGCTAAATATACAAAGAAGCGCCATCCGCCGGTTAAGGTCAGCAGATTGTTACAAATTCAACAAAGCAGGTATTCTTAAAGTAGTTTTCGTTTCATGATAATTAACGAGCCAGTTAAAACAAACTTATTTAATTATAACTATCTAAACAGTGTTGCCTACAATTATCCGGAAAATGAATCGCCAAGAATGGACAAAACTGTTTTTAGCATGCGGGCGCGAAAATAATGGGAATATTTTTAACGAAGATTTTAGATTAATTTACCAGCAACTTATATCCCCGGCCATGTACGTTAATGATCTCTACTGATGGGTCATCTTTTAAGTACTTGCGTATTTTGCTTAAAAATACATCCATACTGCGTCCATTAAAATAATTGTCATCATGCCATATATGCAGCAGAGCCTCTTCTCGGGTAAGTACTTCGTTCTTTTTAATACAAAGCAGGCGTAACAACTCGGCCTCTTTGGTTGATAATTTTTGCTGTATACCGTTTATAGAAATTATTTGCGTGGTATAATCAAAAGTGTAATTGCCAACAGTAAATTGGGTTGGTTGCTGCTCTTCTTTCTTTTCGGCATTTTCGGTTCTTTTAAGCAGGGCGTTAATGCGCAGCAATAACTCTTCTATGCGGAAAGGTTTGGTAATATAATCATCACCGCCAAGTGTATAGGCTTGGGTTTTATCTTCTATCATGCCCTTGGCCGTGGCAAAAATTATGGGTATATGACTATTTATTTTACGTATATCCTTGCCTAAAGTAAACCCATCTTTTTTAGGCATCATTACATCCAGTATTAACAAGTCATAGTTGCCTTTTGTAAAGGCATGCAAGCCTTCTTCACCATCAGTACATAAAACAACTTCAAACTTTCCTTTTAATTGCAGGTAATCCTGAAGGAGCATACCCAGGTTAGGATCATCCTCAACCAGTAATATTTTTTTCATAAGAGACAGGTTTAACGTATTATAGTTAATGATAGTATTGATGTTGCAACCGGTATTGTATTAAGCACCCTGAAATTTCAACTCAAACTCTGATCCCTTATCTTTTTCAGACCGCACATTTATAGTGCCATTTAGCCTTTTTACTATGGTATTAACGTAGCTTAATCCCAATCCAAAACCTTTAACGTTATGTACGTTACCGGTGGGGATGCGATAAAATTGTTCAAATATTTTTATTTGTTGATCGCGGCTCATGCCGATGCCTTTATCGGCTACTTTAATAAATACTTGTCCGTTCTTGGTCTGCGTGCTGATAGTTATTTGCGGCGCGCTTTCGCTGTATTTTATAGCGTTATCTATCAAGTTATACAACACGTTAGAGAAGTGCAGCTCATCGGCGTTAATAATTGCGTTTTCGGCCTGTAGGTCCAGGCTCACATCTGCATTACATTTTTGCAGCTTAAGTTCCATGCTGTCTACCACCACACTTATCATCTCGTTTACATCAATAGGTTTTTTATCCAGCTTAAAATCGTTTTTATCAATGCGGGCAATATTTAATACCCGCTCAATATGGCTGCCCAGGCGTTCATTTTCTTCATAAATAATATTAGCCAGCCTCGAAATGCGATTTTTATCTGCAACAATTTCATTATCCCTTAAAGCTTCGCTTGCTATCATGATAGTTGATACAGGAGTTTTAAACTCATGCGTCATATTATTAATGAAATCGGTTCTCATTTCGGATATTTTTTTCTGCCTGATGATGGAGAAAAGGGTATATCCAAAACAAGACACCAATATAAATAATAAACCGCCGGTGGTCGCCAAGGTGGTTGTCATTTTACTTAAGATTGATGAGTTTTTTTTCGGGAATGATAGTTTTATCATACCCGGGTCGTTTATAACCTCTTCTTTAAATATTTGTGTATGGTAGGTATCGGCAGGCATAAAAATAGGCCTCGCGCCGGTTTTGTCCATAGCGGTTGAAAATATTACCGAATCATTTTTAGTTGTTGATACCTCATAGCTAAAAGGTAAATCAATGCCCTGATTATGTAGCTCCATGCGTAATAGGGTATCTACCCAATAAGGGTTATTGATGCGTTTCTTTAAAGGCTCGCCAGATCGTTGATATTCATCATACACATTTTGTATTACGTTTGGTTTATTTGCCTGTAAATTTTGCAATGAATCTGTTGCCAGCATTTTCTTTACCCGATCAAGCTGATTTTGCTTCTGGATGCGTTCCTGCTCCTGTAGCCATAATGGATTTATTACTTTTTGAGTTATTAGCTGTTCGCCAAATTGCGGATCGATATAAGTAAAATGCAATGTGGTGTACTTTTCTAATTTTTGATTCGACTTTGTCGTGCGCGGAGCAGGGTTTTTTAAAATAGGCGTTAAACGGCCATGCATTATTCCAAACTCATCAGTATATCCTTCAATGCGCACCTGTAGGTCGCTTTCTAACTCATCCAGCCTTTGGCGCATCAACATGTGTTTTAAACTGTCGCGCAAAAGGTTGAGCTTACGTTGTCGATGGGCCTGTTTTCGTATAGAATCCTTGTTTATAAAGGCTTTAGTGGTATGTGTATTTCTTTTATCTGATATTTCAATGATTTGGTTCTCTGTTTCAGTTTTCGGCCGGGTAGTGTGTGGTTGTGCTTTATTCATTAAGAAATTATACGCGTCCTGCCTGCTTAGTTTAGCCACTACATTACTTAGTGCCTCGTTAACAGAACGGTCAAAAAGCGTAGACTGCATATTATAAGATTGCATTAAAAAGTACAATTGCATAGCAACTACACCTATTAGTGCAAAACTCATTAATCCTATAATTATACCAATGCTTCTTTTTTTCAACGTGTAAATTGTTTACGATAAGCATTATTCTATCGCTAAAAGCAAAAATATTTTAAATAACCCTATTATACCGGCTTTTAACAATTTTTAACATATATGATATATGCGGTAGCTGCAGGTGTACTGTACCATGAACATGGTGATACACCCTGGTACAGTTAGGCACAAACGTTATTCCAATACAACCTTTTGATGCTGAAAAGGTATTTCCACATTCAAAAATCCATGCTCATTCAATGTCTTGGCAAAATGCTGCTGCACCTCGTACTCGCCGTGAACAAGGAATATCTTTTTAACTTTTTTAGGATCCTGGCATTTTAAAAAATGCAGCAGATCCTCATAATCGCCATGGGCACTCATTGATTTGATGGACCGCACTTCGGCTTTAACCTCGTACTTTTCGCCAAATATCCATACTTCATGGTCGCCGTGAAGCAAATGGCCGCCGAGCGAATTTGGTTCGCAATAACCAACAATTAAAATAGTGGTCTTTTCAGTATGAATATTGTTTTTAATATGATGTTTTACCCTACCCCCCTCTGCCATGCCTGATGATGAAATGATTACGCAAGGACGCGGGTCATCATTTAATGCGATAGACTCTTCTGTTGATTGTATAAACCGCAACCCTTTAAAAGCAAACGGATCAATATCAATTGCTAAAACTGCTTTCACATCCCGGTTATAAACTTCGGGGTGGTCTTTCAATATCTGGGTAGCCTTGTCTGATAAGGGGCTGTCAACATAATAAGGTAATTCGGGCAATACACCTTTTAACTCCAGCGAATTTAGCGCATATAACAATTCCTGTGTGCGGCCTACGCTAAACGCCGGAATAATAACCTTGCCTTTTTTAATGAGGCAGGTTTGCTTAATTACTTCCAGCAAAGCATCCTCAATAGGTTCAAGCTCTTTATGCAGCGAATCGCCATAGGTCGATTCCAGCAAAATGTAATCATCTTGCGGGAAACGTTGCGGACTTTTTAAAAGCAGGTCGCCATATTGGCCCACATCGCCACTAAAAGTTATACGGGTTTCCTTGCCGTTTTCCTGTACAACCAGGTGTACCGCGCAACTGCCCAATAGGTGGCCCGCATCGCTAAAATGAAATTTTACATTTGGTGTTATGGCGTATTCCTCATGATATTCGACAATCTTAAATAAACGCAGCGCTTCCATAGCCTGATCCTCATTGTACAAAGGCTCTAATAATGGCAAGCCGTTTTTTGCACGATGTTTATTACTATATGCTACATCATTCATTTGTATCCTGGCCGAATCCAGCAAAAGTATCCGGGTTAGGTCCATAGTAGCCGATGTACAAAATATAGGCCCGTCAAATCCTTCGGCAACTAAGCGCGGTATCAAGCCGCAATGATCAATATGGGCGTGCGATAATATCATATAATTAAGCTTTTTGGGGTTAAAGCCAAAATGCCCATTCATATTATCAGTATTCTCGCCCAGGCCCTGGAACATACCGCAATCCAGCAAAATGCCGGTACCATCCTGTAAACGTAGTAAATGCTTGCTGCCGGTAACGTTGCGGGCAGCTCCATGAAAAGTAATATCCATTGTATAACTTAGGTTGAAACAAGAACAACGAAAGTGGTAAAAAAAAGTTTAATTAAAATAAAACTAAAATATTAGTTGCTTATTAGATTTCTAACTAATACATTCGTTTAAATTATACTACCTCAACTGATCTAAAATATTAATACCATGGAAATTAAAGAACTGACTCGTGCCGAAGAACAATTAATGCAAATACTATGGCAATTAAAAAAAGGTTTTGTAAAAGAAGTAATGACCCAGTTGCCCGAGCCATTACCCGCCTATAATACAGTATCAACCATTATCAGGATATTGGAGGCAAAGGGTTTTGTAAGCTATATTTCGCATGGTAAAAGCCATGAGTATTTCCCGTTGATAAGTAAAGAAACTTATCAAAATTTTGCTACTGATAAATTAATGAACGGCTACTTTGATAATTCTGTACAACACATGTTCTCGTACTTCGTGCAAAAAGAAAAGATTGATTTAAAGGAGGCCGATGCGATTTTGAAACTCATTGAAAAACTAAAAAACAAATAGACTATGAAAAAATCACAAAAAACCGGGTGTAAGACTACAGCATTTGCTAAACATGGCCTGTCGGTTTTAATGCTGGTATTTACATTAACCGCATCGGCAAAAAGCAATATTAACGTTGTAATGCACGCAGATACTATACCGAACGAGAACAAAATATATTCGCAAGTTGAAACCCAGCCCGAATTTCCCGGCGGTTTAGAGGCCTTCGGTAAATTTTTGGGTCAAAATGTTCACTACCCTGCGACAATGCGTGAAAAGATGGTAGAAGGAAAAGTGATTGTACAGTTTGTTGTAGAAATTGACGGCTCGCTTTCAAACATTAAAGCAATACATGGGCCGGGATACGGCGCATCCGAAGAAGCTGAAAGAGTATTAAACCTATCGCCTAAATGGAACCCCGGCATACAAAAAGGTAAACTGGTAAGAGTTGCCTATACTGTACCTATAAATTTCACGTTAAACAGAGCAAGTTCAAAAAATTGAATTTTATATAGTACATTAGATTATAATTTATTGACAACTCATAAATACCCCAAAATCACAATGGAAATTAAAGAACTGACCCGTGCCGAGGAGCAACTAATGCAAATATTATGGCAGTTAAAAAAAGGCTTTGTAAAAAATGTGATGGCCGAATTGCCGGAACCCCTGCCTGCCTATAACACCGTATCAACCATCATCAGGATACTGGAAGCAAAGGGTTTTGTAAGCTATGTAGCGCATGGCAAAAGCCATGAGTATTTTCCGTTGATAAGTAAAGAGGCATATCAAAGTTTTGCTACTGATAAATTAATGAATGGATATTTTGACAATTCTGTACAACACATGTTCTCGTACTTTGTTAAAAAAGAAAAGATAGATTTAAAAGAGGCCGATGAGATCATGAAACTAATTGAAAAACTAAAAAACAAGTAAGGCTATGAGCTGGTGGCATTATTTATTACTGGTAAATTTTTATCTGGTATTATTTTTTGGCTTTTACGCTTTGTTATTGCGCAGGGAAACTTTTTTCCAGCTTAACCGAATATATTTAGTTACCGCCTCTCTTCTTTCATTTTTTATTCCGCTTATACAATCTAGCTGGGTAAAGAACCTTTTTATTACCCAACAGGTTCAACATACTATTTTTAATAGCCCTATACTTAACAGCTCTGTCATGATTTATGGCAGCAGCTATACACTGGCTCAAAACTCATTAACATTAGGCGAAATAGTTAACGGTATATATATAGCCGTTACCTTGTTCTTAATACTAAGGCTGATATGGCAGCTGGTAATATTAAAAAAAGCTATAGAAAAACCCTCTCCATCTGCAGCTTACTCATTTTTTAAAAAAATAAGCCTGGGCAATAACCTGGAAAACCCGGATGTTATAGCCGCTCATGAGCAGGTGCACGCTGGCCAGTGGCACTCGGTAGATGTAATGATAATTGAAACAGTAATGATAATCAACTGGTTTAACCCCGTGGTTTATTTGTACCGTTTTGCCATAAAATACATACATGAATTTATTGCCGACAGGCAGGTAGTAAAAGCCGGAACAGATAAGGCCGATTATGCTTTGCTGTTACTTAGTCAAACTTTTAATGTACCTACCCATGCATTGGTAAACCCATTTTATAACCATAGCCTGTTAAAACAACGCATCAAAATGCTTCAAAAAAGCAAGTCGCATCGTATAGCGCTTGCGAAATATGGATTATCGGCCCCATTATTTATCATGATGATGGTACTTTCATCAGCAACCATAAATAATAGCAAGGCTGTTAAAGTCATCGATCAAAAAGCAGAAAATGTTTTTTTGTCTTCAACAGATGACCTTGCTGCAAGCATTACAGACCATGCCGAAATACCGGCCAGCACAGTACCGGAAACCGATCCTTATATAGAAATGTATAATAAAAGCAAGGAATTAAGGATCGATACTGCCCAATTTTCTGCTAACGAAGCTTACACTTCGGTAGAAAGCGCTCCAAAATTTCCGGGCTCACTGGTAGACTTTTTACGTAGCAACATTAGATATCCAACCGCCCTGCGCCAGGCAAATATACAGGGAAAGGTAATTGTACAGTTTATTGTAGAAACAGACGGCTCGATAAAGGGTATTAAAGCAATTGAAGACCCGGGTTACGGATCGGGCGAAGAAGCGGAAAGAGTAATGACCCTATCGCCAAAATGGGCACCGGCTTATCAAAACGGCAAGCCTATAAAAGTAATGTACTCGGTACCCATAAATTTCACGTTGGGCACTTCTCGTAATACAGCACCTGATGCAAATAAGGTTTTTGCAGTTGCAGAAAAACAGCCCGAGTTTCCGGGTGGGGCTGAAAAATTCAATGAGTTTTTAACGCGTAATATAAGGTATCCTTTAGCTATGCGCCAGGCAAACGTACAGGGAAAAGTAATTGTGCAGTTTATTGTAGAAGAAGACGGTTCGCTTTCTAACATTGAGGTTTTGAAAGATCAAGGATTTGGTTCGGGCGAAGAAGCGGTTAGGGTACTGGTTTTATCACCCAAATGGGCACCAGGCTATCAAAATGGCAAGACCGTAAGAGTTGCTTACACAGTGCCCGTAAACTTTACTTTAGAAAAATTAAACCCGCAAGTGCAAGAAACAATAGTTGATACCGGATCACACAAATTTGCAGGTACTGTAACTTCACCCAAGGGAGTGATCAGCGGTTCAGTTGTTTTGGCAGATATAAAAGATTTGACAACTGTAAAAGATGCGATGAAAAACCGGGGACTTAATAACCCTTTATTTTTTGTTGATGATGTGAAAAAAGACCGGTCGGCTTTTGATAACATAGACATAACTAAGATTGAAAATATTTTAATAGTCAACAAGGGGCAACTATAAAACCAGGCATAGATTCATCAAATGGGATAGTTTTTATACGTACTACCAATCATTAAGAAAAAAATATTTGCATCGGTTTTTAATTCGGAGAAGCCTTACTAAGTTACAAGCTTAGCAAGGCTTTTTTAATTGCATTTCATTGAATATCATTTGTTTATATTCATTATTATTATTTATATTTATATAAAATAACCAATCATGAACTGGAAAATTATATTTCAACTGTCGTTTTTCGGTCTAATTATGGCCTTTGGTACTGTATCCCTCATACCCGAAAAAATTGAGCCCTTTTTTTGGCTTATAATATTTGCTTTTTGCACTTATGTAATTGTTAAAACCTGCCACAGTAAATATTTTTTACATGGATTTTTAGTGAGCATAGTTAATTGCGTATGGATAACAGCGGTACATTATTTCTTTTACAACAGCTATACCAGGCATCATCCGGATATGGCTGCGATGTATACAGGTATCCACCCCCGCCGTATGATGCTTGTTTACGGACCTATATTTGGTGTAATGTTTGGTATTATATTGGGACTCTTTTCATTAGTGGCTTCAAAAATTTCAACCAGGAAGGCGCAATGAGGGCAAGGTTTTTTTATTTGTAAAACATTCACTAACTTTTTTAATTAAAACAAAATATGTTCTGTATAAATTATTAATTTTGGCAATTGATAAGCACATAATTAATAAATGATGAAACCTTTTATCTCAAAAACATTTTACGGCGTTATAAATTACGCGGTAGCCCTGTTATTAATTGCATCTCCATGGTTATTCCATTTTGCTCAATTTGGGGGCGCGGCCCTATTTTTACCTCTTATTATAGGATGGTTTCAATTAATTATGGCCATATTTAGTAAAAACCCTCTGGGCTTTCTTGATGTATTCCCTATGCAAATGCATAATTGCCTTGATGTACTTACCGGTTCTTTTTTACTGGCACTACCCTGGACGTATGGTTTTTCATCACAAGTATGGGCTCCACATTTCTTCTTGGGATTGGTACTGATTATAATGGGCGTTTTTGCAGACGAGTCGCCATTTTTAACTAAACCGCACCGTGCACTTCCTGAAGCCGGAATAACATCCACCGATGCAAGCGAAGGCAGATTAAACAATTACTAAAAAATATCCAGCATAAATAACAAAAAAGCGGGTCAATTTAATTGACCCGCTTTTTTGTTATAACAGGAGTATTTAAATTATATAGGGGTTAAAAAACTTCATTCAATCCTAAAAATATTCCTTTTGAGCCATAATTACCCACCCCGTAATCAATACAAAGATTGGAGCGGGTATATTTATTAAATAGTAAGCGCAAGCCTGCACCTGCCCCGGGCTCAACAAATTCCATTAAATTTATACTGCGGCTGTTACCTGCCGATTCGATGTTAGTAAAAAGCACCCCACTAAGTAATTTATTTTTAGTTATAGGAAAACGATACTCAGCTTCGCTGTACGCAAAAGAGGTGCCCTTAAAGCGTCCAATGGTGTACGCCCTGCCAATTCTATTGGCTGCATCGCTGCCAGTACCCGGTAGCTCTAAATAAGGTATTGAGCCATTAAGCAGGTAACAACCCCAATACCAAAATGCCAATATATGCTCCGGGTTAACTTTTGACAGGCTCCAGTATTTTCTTAACTCTGTTTTTAACTGCATTGCTTCATGATTACTACCTAACCATGACTGATTTATTCTTAAAACTATATCGGCATATATTCCACTATATGGCGTGTTGATATGGTCTCTTGAATTATATTCTATATTAAATAACAACCCATTTGCAGAATAGCCATCTGTAGGAAAGTTATTAAGCATGCTGTACCTAAAATTATGTGTATTAATATTTGGACCTGTTTTTCGTTCATCATCTATATTACTATACATATTAAATACAACCCCGGCACCTGCATATACATGATTAAATATTTTGCGGTATATCCTTTCTGATATTTTTATGTAAGTATATTTTATAGGGAAAACATCTGCATTATTAGCAAGCGGCAAATCGGCAATTGAAAACGTACCATCGCCCTGCACTTTATGCCCTGTACCTACACCATAATCAAGTGCAACGGTTCGTCCAACTTGCACACCGCCTTGTATATTAAATAGATCATTGTTAGTAAATATATTATTTTTAGCTTCAACGGATGCCAGGCCATTGGTAGATAAGTATGCATTTGCGTTAACTACCGAAAAAGTAGTTGTTTTAGGGTTACCAAATACTTTACCACCAGTTGATGTTACCCCAATTGCAAATCCAATGCTTGGGTTATAACCGGCCGATGGCAGCGTAGAGAAATTAGAGTGAGTTTGTTTTGTTGTATCGATATAGTGATTACCGCTAAAAACTGTGCTTATTACTTCTTTTGCATCGGTTTGCCGCCTTAATACTTCGGGCGAATCCTCTTTGTCCTGGGCAAATAATATCCGGGTACTAAATAGCCCCATGCAAGCCATAATAAGGACATGCTTCCACACGTGTTTAGTCAATTTTTTAATTAGGGTTAAAAACTGCAATATAATCAAACTGTCATAAAAATAAAAATTATCGTAACAATAAAGCTACAGCCCACTAAATGCGCAGTTTGAATGAAAAAGGGGGACGGTTTTTGCTTAAGTTATATTATTAAACCTTAAGTAAATTGAATAGTCAAAAACAATATAAATAAAACATTAATGCCATGGATATATTAAGAATATACTGGGATTATTTCTTTGGTAATCCCGATGTGGTATTTTTCAAGGTTTGCCTTGGGGAGATCTATTAAAGAGATACATTAAATTCAAACAAAAAAAGGGATGAAACAACTAATTTGTTTCATCCCCTTGGTATATAATACTGGTAATATCCTCTATTCAATAACCGTTACTTTAAGCATATTTGTTTTGCCATGCTTAACAATTGGTATAGCGGCGGTATTAATAACCACATCGCCATCTTGTACCAGGTTTTCGGCCTTAAGCATATTATTTACGTCGCTTATGGTTTGGTCGGTACTTTCTACTTTATCATAATAAAAGGTACGTACACCCCACAGTAAGCTCAAAGCATTTAGCAGGTGTTTATTTGATGTAAAGATAAAAGTACGTGCCTTGGGCCTATAGCTTGAAATTTGAAAGGCAGTATAACCCGAAGTAGTCATGGATACCACCCCTACCGCATTGGTATGCTCTGCCAGATAAACTGCCGATTCGCATACCGCGTCACTTAAATAGCCCGGAGAATTAACATCTGATACTGTTTCTTTATCTGAATTATATGGGTAGCCCAATTCTTCAACGTTACGTACAATTTTGGCCATAGTTTCAATAACTATCAGCGGAAACTCGCCTACTGATGTTTCGCCGCTAAGCATAACTGCATCCGCACCATCCAATACAGAGTTGGCAACGTCATTAACTTCGGCACGTGTTGGGCGCGGTGTGGTTATCATTGACTCTAACATTTGCGTAGCAACAATAACCGGTTTTGATGCGGCACGGCATTTACGGGCAATCATTTTTTGCAGCAATGGAACTTCTTCTAAAGGCATTTCAACACCAAGGTCGCCACGTGCAACCATTACACCGTCTGTAGCCTCTATTATAGCATCAATATTATCAATAGCTTCGGGTTTTTCAATCTTAGCTATTACTTTAGCAGCTTTACCGCTGCGGGCAATAATTTGTTTAAGCTCAATAATATCATCGGCGTTACGTACAAACGAAAGGCCAACCCAATCTACATCCCACTCTAAAGCATATTTCAGATTTTCAAGGTCTTCTTCTGTTAAGCTGGGGATAGATACCTTGGTATTGGGCAAATTAACTCCTTTGCGCGAGGTTAAAATACCGCCGTGCATTACTTCGCAAACTACTTTATCAATTTTATTAGTTTCGATAACCCGCATTTGTATTTTCCCATCGTCCAATAAAATAATTTCATTGGCCTGTACATCCTGCGGGAAAGTATCATAGGTTATATATATCTGATTATCATCGCCAATACATTCATGGGTAGTAATATTGATATGTGTACCATTAACCAGGTGAATGCCGCCATCTTTTACCAGGCCAATGCGAATTTTAGGCCCTTGTAAATCGGCAAGTATAGCCACATTGGTTTTATGTTGTTCGTTTATCTCCCTTATGGTATCAACAATTTTTTTATGATCTTCAGGTTTTCCATGAGAAAAATTTAATCGGCAAACATTTACACCGGCTTTAATCATGGCTAATAATGTTTCTTTGGGAGATGAAGCCGGCCCCATGGTGGCAACAATTTTGGTTCGGTTATACGGTATATTCATAGTTATCAGTTTGCATATATGCTATACGTTTACATTAACGAGTATAACATCTTCTAAATTTTGCGCTAAAATAGCAGATTTTCGCGTGATTTTATTTTTTTAGGATCAATCTTTACTGCCGCAACAATTTCTGGTATACGATTTAATGCCGAAACAAGCTTATCAAGGTCATTATCGTCAATATAATTTTTAATCATTAAAAAATAATCTGCCTTTTTCATTTCGGGAACCAGGTACCCATCAGACCCTTTATTAGCTATAAAATAAAAATCGGTCTCACTGGCCTCCCAATTATACAGGAACAAAGAGAAAAGCACAGGTGTGGCACCCTGATAAATATCAACGGCTAAATCATCAGCACGCACAAAATTAAAATTTAAATATTTGTTAATAAGATAACAAATACGATAGTCTTTAAGCGACGTTGTTACTGCAATCAGAACAAAATCAAGATCTATCTCAAACTTTAAAAATTTCCTGTTCAATTATCATTACATTTGCGCCGGTAAAAATACAAATTGAAACCTTTTTATCTAAAATTTTGTTAGCCTCTAAACTAAAAAGTTTTAGATTTGATATTTGATAGATTTTATTTTTCTTTGCACTGAAATTATTAATCATTAAACTATAATACTATGTCTGATATCGCTTCAAGAGTAAAAGCTATAATCGTAGAA
>NZ_JAQBOW010000018.1 GCF_028287845.1 Mucilaginibacter sp. | reverse complement strand
TCGAAGCCATCCGTAAATATCAGCCCGAAATAATAATAACCAATGCCTGTTATGACAGGCACCCCGACCATGGCCGTGCAAATCAATTGGTTGATACGGCTGCATTTTTGTCGGGCCTGCTAAAAATAGAAACTTATGCAGACGGCAAGTTACAAGAGCCATGGCGGGCAGAAGTCTTATTGCATTTTATACAGGATGAATATATTAAGCCCGATATTTTAGTAGATGTTACTGAATATTGGGATAAAAAAATAGAAAGTATATATGCCTACAGCTCACAATTTTTTAATCCTGACTGGGAGGGCGATGAGCCGCAAACTTATATTTCATCGCCAGAATTTATTGCTGTAATTGAGGCGCGTGCACGTGAGTTTGGAAAAGTTATCCGGACAAAATTTGCCGAAGGCTTTACCTCACGCAGGATTTTAGGAGTAGAAAATTTGTTTGATCTTAAATAAATTACACTGCTATATATTCAAAACGATTATTGTCATCATTTCTTTCGCGTTTAAGTTTATTCTCTTTAGCGAGTTTTAAAAGTATGCCTGATAATTCGGACGTTTTAAAGTTTGAATTGTAATTCTCTTTACAATAATCTGCAATTGAAGATATGGAATGTGTTGTTTTAAAAAAATCGGTTGAAAGTAACTGATTCAATATTTTTGTTGCTCCCGGTTTTTTACGATTGGAAGTAACAGAATAATTATCGTCATCACTTATTGACCTTAGTTTAGTTCCCTTCTTATTAAGGAACTCATATCCATCAAGGTCTCCCCTTTCAAACTCAATCATTGCATCTAATAATTTGTCAACAACTTTTACTTGAACGGCTTCGGATTGGAATGCATTAACAACTTCAGAGATTTCAATAAGTTGTTTTTTTAATTTTTCTATTGGTCTGCTCATAATCATATATAAGGGCTACAGTAACTTATTATTTCTTTATTGCCCAACAGGAGCAACAATTAAGATATAGCCTGCCGGGTAGAAATATTTTTTTTAAGAACATAACGTAAACTTTCGATTATAGTATATTTGGAAATATGAAAAGTGTTGTGATATTCGAAAAAAGCAGCGCTTGTAGCAAAAAAATTACATTTTTACAGCTTATTAACTATTTTTTGGAGCTTATTTAATCCTTCATCGATATTATTTTTTTCGATAATAAGTGCCGGTCTAAAACGGATGGTACGGTTTCCGCAACCTAAAAACATTACATTGTTTTCAATGCCGGCCTGTATAAACTTATCGCGCATGGCTTTGTCCTGAAAATCAAATGCGGCAAGTAGTCCTTTGCCGCGTACATTACTAATAGCCGGTGTATTTTTGGCAATTAATAATAATTGATCTTGTAAATATTTTCCATTCTCTGCGGCTTTATCACATAAACTATCTTCTTCAATAATCTCAAGTATTTTGGTTGAACGTACCATATCAACCAAGCTGCCACCCCAGGTGGAATTAATGCGCGAAGGTACATTAAATACATTATGTTCAACCTCATCTATTCTGCGGCTTGCCAGTATGCCGCATACCTGCATTTTTTTGCCGAAAGCGATAATATCCGGACGGGCCATTTCGCCAAAATGTTCATGGTACCAAAATTTACCGCTAAGGCCAACCCCGGTCTGTACCTCATCATAAATTAACAATGCTTCATTCTCATCAGCCAGTTGCCTTAGTTGTTGCATAAACTCTTTACGCACATGTCTATCGCCTCCTTCGGCCTGTACAGGTTCAATTATTATGGCACATATATCATCTTTATTATCTGCAAACGCTTGTTTAATTTGGGTAACAGATAGCTCCTCTCTTTTTAAAAGTTCTTCCATATTACCCTCTGTTAAAGGGAAATTTATTTGTGGAAAAGAAACACGGGGCCAGTTAAACTTAGCATACCATTTGGTTTTAACAGGTAGGGTGTTGGTTAAACTTAATGTATAACCCGAACGGCCATGAAAAGCATTTTCAAAATGAAGTATTTTAAATCCTTTTTCGATAGTATAGCCTTTCGCAAAGTTTTTTTGAACTTTCCAGTCCATAGCTGTTTTAAGCGCGTTCTCTATTGCCAATGTACCTCCCGAAATGAAAAAAGCATGGGGAAGATATTCAGGGATACCTACTCTGGCAAAAGTTTCCAGGAACTGGGCATATTGGGTAGTATATATATCAGAGTTTGATGGATTAGTTAATGCCGCCAGCATAAGGTTTTTCTTAAACGCTTCGTCATTAAGCAT
This sequence comes from Mucilaginibacter sp., assembly GCF_028287845.1. Lineage (GTDB taxonomy): Bacteria > Bacteroidota > Bacteroidia > Sphingobacteriales > Sphingobacteriaceae > Mucilaginibacter. The sequence goes on along the minus strand of NZ_JAQBOW010000018.1, from coordinate 16,690 downwards.
TTTAGGATGATTATAACCTAGTGGTACAGATGCAAAGCAGGTAAAAAAGTCAAGCAGTGTACGTTTGTTCTTAGAATCGTAGATATGAACACCGTTGCTTCGTTCCATATCAAAAGTAAGGTCGAAGCCATCGGCCAGCACATGTTTTTTTAGTGAGTCAATTACATTTTCGGGAGAAACAGATAGCTTATACATAAGACAACGCTTTAAACAAATTTACTAAAAAAACCCTCTGAAATGATAATTTAGGCGGTTTTTGAACCAAACCATCAAAAACCAACTTTAAATTGTTTAAAGCTGTTTTTTGTACTGAAATTTAGTTGGGTATAGGTTAAAATTTATCCTTCATCCCCAGCAATCCCCATATACCGCCGCTATGAATTGCCAATATGCGGCTGCCCTGGTTAAAATATTTTTTGGCTGCCAGGTCATAAATAGCATAAAGCATTTTGCCGGTATAAACCGGATCTATCAATATTCCGGTGGTTGCTATAAATCTTTTTATAAAGACAATAAGTTCAGCATTAACCTTTCCGTAACCACCAAAATGATAATCAGTATGCAGATTATAATTTGCGGGCGATGTTAATAGCTTGTTTATCTCATCAGCAATAAAACCGCCATTTTTAAATACCGGGATAGCATTAAACCTGGCAGGGGAAGAATTGTTTTGCAAACCATTAATAATGCCAGCTGCCATGGTACCGGTACCGCAAGCGCAAAAAATATGGTCGTATGTTTCGGTTAGTTCATCAATGAGCTCGCTGCATCCTTTGGCCGCTTCGGGCGATGTGCCCCCTTCGTCAATAAAAAAAGCTTCATCATTATTGGTAAAGTATTTATCAAATAATGCCGGTTTATCGCGATAGCTTTCACGATCAGCAAATATTAAGTTCATGCCATGCAGCCTGCAAAGAAAAAGTGTATCGTTTTGTACGGTTTCACCACGAACTATTCCGGTTGATTTGAAGCCAAATTTTGCTGCAGCTGCAGCGGTTGCTAATAAATGATTAGAGTAAGCACCACCAAAGGTTACAAGATGGTTTTTGTTTTGAGCCTGCGCTTTTTTTAGCAGGTATTTAAGCTTGCGCCATTTGTTTCCTGATATTATGGGATGTATCAGGTCATCCCGTTTTATAAATACTTTTAAATCCTGTTCATCAAATAACTTGTCTTTGATTTGATGAACAGGACTAAAAATTTCCAGATCAATATTCATTAAGCTGATTAGAAGCCAAGGCCTATACCTACGTTAGCTGATTTGTATTCGGCAAAGCTGTATGAACCATATATTTTAAGGAAGAATAAGCTCATTTGGAAACCAACATCGGCACGCGCGCCGCTTACACTAGCTGATGAACCACCGATATTAATAGGATCGGCATAGGTGGTATAAACCGGTCTGCCCAAATTGTTTACACCGGTAACAAAAGGGAAATTGCCCTTTAAACCAACATCAGTACTGCTGGTTAAATAGCCCACAGAAACAAACGGAGTAAAGAACAATAATTTTTTAGAAAGGATAACCTGGGTATTCCATCCGCTAAAATGTCCTTCTAAGCGCTGGTTGGAGTAATCCTGGCTACCGGCGGTTCCTCCATTGCCCGCATCCGGAGTTACGTTTAATGATTTATTATAACTTAAGCGGGTATAACCAATAGCAACGGCAAGGTCAAATGGTATGATATGGCTCGCAGTGCCAAAATCCTGTGCAATATTATGTTTAAAGCCAAAACCAAACATACCTACCGAACCTATATCAGTAGAGATCTGAGTGGTGGGTATAAAACGCACTGTTAAATCAGTATTTTTTATCAAACCAAGCGTTAACTGCACTTGTGGTGCCGGAATGTATTGGCTAACACCTTTAGGTAAGGTGGTATTATATTTTTTTAATGGATTGCTTGGATCAGATGGGTCAGAAACAATAATGCCGGTACTTAGGTTTTTATCACCGCCAAAGGTTGGAGCTATTGAAGAACCTGATGCTTTTACATTAGCTAAACCTAATGTGTTAAGATCATAAGTTTTATCAGCGTTAGGGACAATACTGGCGGTGGCGCTTACCCTGATAACAAAACGTAAAAATTTCTGGGTTTTAGCAGTGTTGGTCCAGCCACCGTTCAAGCTATTACCAAATCCTTTAAATAATGGGTTACTATAAGCGCCAATCAATTTATTTACATCAGCAGGCGAGCCTTTAAATAGTTGTGAAATTCCATCACTACTAGACTGTGCACTGGCCTTGAACGCAGCAGCTGTTAAAATTACTAAAGTAATCAGGGGGTAAAGTTTTTTCATATATTGTTTATAAAGTAAAATTTTAGATGATAAAAGTAATATATATTTAGTAATAATCAATGTTACTAAATAGTTACCGATGATATATAAATAACCAATTAGTTTAAAAAACGGTTATTTTTGCCCCAAATGATAAAAGAGCCTGATTTATTTGAGCAAGAGGAGCAAGATCTGTACGAACATCTGCGTGTAATTGTTGATAAGGGGCAATCACTTTTACGCATTGATAAATTTTTAATGTACCGTGTTGAAAACGCGTCGCGTAACCGTATACAAAATGCTATTGATGCAGGTAATGTATTGGTTAATGATAAGGTAATAAAAGCCAGCTACAGGGTTAAACCGCTTGATGTTATATCGGTTGTTCTCCCTCATCCGCCCCGCGATACAGAAGTATATCCTGAAAACCTGCCAATAGATATTCTTTATGAAGACGATGATGTACTGGTAGTTAATAAAGCAGCCGGAATGGTTGTACATCCGGGGTATAATAATTATACGGGCACGCTAGTTAACGCGTTGGTTTTTCATTTTCGGCAATTGCCTACTTTGCCCGGCAATGATGGCCGGCCCGGCCTGGTGCACCGCATTGATAAGGATACTTCGGGCTTATTATTAATAAGCAAGAACGAACGTTCTATGACTTACTTGGCCCGCCAGTTTTTTGATCATAGTATCACCCGTAAATATATAGCATTGGTTTGGGGCGACCTGGAGCAGGACGGAACAGTAACAGGCTATATTGGCCGCAGTGTGAACGACCGCCGGGTAATGTCTATATATGATGACCCTGAAAAAGGAAAATGGTCTGTAACCCATTACAAGGTTTTAGAACGTATGAATTATGTTACCCTGATAGAGTGCCAGCTGGAAACCGGCCGTACACACCAAATAAGGGCGCACCTAAAACATATTGGGCACCCTTTATTTAGTGATGCTACCTATGGCGGCGATAAGATATTAAAAGGTACTGTTTTTAGTAAATATAAGCAGTTTGTTGAGAACTGTTTTGAACTGATGCCACGCCAGGCACTGCACGCACAAACGCTTGGTTTTACCCATCCGTCAACAAAAAAACGTATTGATTTTGAAGCGCCTCTGCCACAGGATTTTGAAGCGGTATTGCAAAAATGGCGTAAATATGTTGGTGCTAATACCACACAAAATGATGAAATTAGCGATTAACTAACATGGCGCCGCTTTACATTAATTTTAACGGAGAAATACTTCCTGCAGATAGCAAACTGCTTTCGATAGCAAACCGCTCATTCAGATATGGCGATGGTTTGTTTGAGAGTATGCGCATGCTTAAAGGGCAATTAAAATTTGCCGACTTGCATGCCGATCGTTTACAACGTGGTATGAAAGCGCTTAAAATGGATGGCTACTCGCAAATGGACGCCTGGTTTTTAAAAGATAAGGTTGAGCAGCTGGCCATACGCAACAAAGCAAAACACGGGCGGTTGCGGTTAACTGTTTACCGTGATTCGGAAGGGTTATATACGCCCACGCAAAACAAAGCAGGCTATTGTTTGGAGCTTACGCCGGCAGATGAACCCCGGTATTTTTTGAATGATAAAGGTTTAATAGTTGATATTTTTACCGATCTGCCAAAGGCATCAAATTACCTCTCAAATATTAAAACCTGCAACTCATTGATCTATGTTATGGCCGGGCTTTACAAGGCCCAGAATAATTTGGATGAGGTGTTTTTACTTAATCAAAATGGTTTTTTGTGCGAAGCCGGCAGTTCTAATGTATTTGTTTGGTACCAAAATCATTTATATACACCAGCATTAAGCGAAGGGTGTGTTGAAGGGGTTATGCGCCAGGTTATTATTAACATCGCCAAAAAAAACAATATCGCCGTTACCGAGGCACAGATAAATCCAGAGATTTTGTATGAAGCCGACGAGGTGTTTTTAACCAATGCCAGCAGAGGTATACAATGCGTAATGGGGTATGGCATCAGGCGTTATTTTAACAAAATAAGCAAGATGCTGATGGACGAGCTGAACAAATTGTAATCGATTGCATTGCTAATTATTATTGATTTTAACTACATTTGGTATAACCATTTTTATTATTATCAACCAAAATTAAACCAGCAATGAAACTAAAACCAATCTTGATTTTTAGCGTATTTTTATTACTCAGCACCTCTGTATTTTCACAGGACCTTACCAATAAATGGACATCTTTATTAACTAAAGATGGAAGAAACTTTGATGTCTTTATAGGCATACCGCATAAAAGCCTTACCAGTTTACCGGGTTGGGATAAAGGCGATGGGATGAATACCGGCACACCGCTGGGCTTAAACAACGACCCGTTACATGTTTTTTCTATTGAGATGGTTGACGGGCAGCCTGTATTGCACATTTCGGGAGAGATATTTGGCGGTTATAGCACTAAAAAAGAATACGGCAACTACCATTTAAAAGCCGAGTTTAAATGGGGCGAGAAAAAGTATGAACCTAAATTAGGTATTAAAAGAGATAATGGCATACTATATCATGGTAAAGAACCTCACGGGCAATTTTGGCACGTATGGCTGCGTTCGCCCGAGTTCCAGGTGCAGGAAGGCGATATGGGCGATTTGTTTTCATTGGCCGGAGTGGGTTCTGATGTGCATGCAAGATTGAAAGACAGCACCAATAAAAAATTAGGTTGGATATATGATCCGGCAGCTCCTTCACAATATTTTGCATCATGGGGAATACCGGGAGCGCCCGTACCACCCAGCAACCTATCGCATTTAAAAGGTGATTTTGAAAAGCCAAACGGCGAATGGAACGTTATTGAGCTTTATTGTTTCGGCGATAAAGCTGTGCATGTTGTTAACGGACATGTGGTGATGGTGGTAGAACATTTACGCACAGTACCAAAGGATGGGAGCCCGGCAACCCCGCTTACTAACGGACATATCCAATTCCAATCTGAAGGTGCAGAAGCTTATTACCGCAATATCCAAATAACAAAATTGGATAAAATGCCTGATTTTAAATAAGCTATTACTTTACCACGCGTCATCCTATACAAACATAGGATGACGCTTTGAGAGAATTGACTGGTACTTGAGAGAATGACTGGTAATTACAATTTTACCCCTCTTAAAAACTCTTCAATACCCATACGTTTCTTACCTTCTAACTGTACATCAGTTACACTGATAAAGCCATCCTGGGCGGCAAATTTTAAATGAGTTTTATTATCCGTTAAAAAACCACCTGGCTGTATGCCGGGATCTGTATCATGGTAATCTGCCCGGTATATTTTAAATGTTTTTCCGTTTAATGAGGTATAAGCAGCAGGGGTAGGGCTTAAGCCACGTATGTGGTTATAAACAGTTGTTACAGGTTGGTTCCAATCAATCTTACCCATCTCTTTGAAAATTTTCGGGGCCGATTTTAGTTCTGCATCCACTGCCAACAACGTAGATTGTGGATGCTCATTATACCGTCCGCTTTCAACAGCTTTAACCGTTTTTACCAACAAGCCGGCACCTTTATGCATTAAGCGGTCATGCAGCTCGCCTGCGGTTTCATGGCCGGTAAGGGTTATTTTTTCGGTAAATAATATATTGCCGGTATCTATCTCATGTTTTAAGAAAAAGGTGGTAACACCGCTTTCTTTTTCGCCGTTAATTAATACCCAGTTAATAGGGGCCGCTCCCCTATAATGGGGCAGCAGCGAGGCATGTAAATTAATTGTTCCTTTATCAGGCATGTTCCAAACCTCTTCTGGTAACATGCGGAATGCTACTACTACCTGCAGATCGGCATCTAACGATCTCAGTTCGGCTAAAAATTCGGGATCTTTTAAATTTGTGGGTTGTAAAACTCTTAAGCCATTGGCTACCGCATATTGCTTTACTGCCGACTCGCTTACCTTTTGCCCACGCCCTGCAGGTTTATCAGGAGCGGTTATTACGCCTGCAATTTCAGCACCTGCTTTTATCAGTTCATCTAATGATGCAACAGCAAACTGGGGCGTGCCCATAAATACAATTTTCATGATGATAATATACTGATTTTATCTGATAATTTATGCTCGTATAAAATTAATTAATCCATAATTGCTTAAGCTATACACACATAGCTTTGTAAATTTATTGATATAGTAAATATTTACTTCGTATAGCCTTAAATCTGCTTAAACCAGGCTGCCAGCTTTGACGTATTTCGGATTCGGTTTTACCTGCTTCTATTTGTTTTCTTAACTCTTCGGTACCGGCAAGTTTGGTAAAATAGGCATTAAAAAAATGTTGCTTATCAGGAAAAATTTTATAGAATTCTATCAACCATGATAAATTGATCAGACCCCTTTTTTTAATACTATTGGTGTTGTAATTTCTTAGATCTATACCATAACAAACCCGGTTTTTTTGCGGCGGATCTTCGCTCATCCCTGCAATACTTACCGGCGTAAATGAGTACGGGTATTTTCCTTTTAAAGCCGGGTGCCCTAATACCTGGAAGGGTATCATTGTTCCCCTGCCCAAACTAAAGGTAGTTCCCTCAAACAAGCATACGCTTGGATACAGCAATACTGATTGATTAGTATTTAAATTAGGCGATGGGTTTACCGGCAATTTATAGCTTAACGAATGATTATAATTAGCAACTTTTATAAGCTTTAGTTTGCATTGTAAATGGTTTTTGAGCCAGCCTTCGCCATTTATCATTTGAGCATATTCTGCAATGGTCATGCCATGGGTTATGGGTATGGGGTGCATGCCTACAAACGAGCGGTAGGCGGTATCTAATATGGGTCCGTCAACACAATAGCCATTGGGGTTGGGCCTGTCTAATATCATCAGTTCAATATTGTTTTCGGCGCAAGTTTCCATTACATAATGCAGGGTAGAGATATAAGTATAAAAGCGGGCGCCAACATCCTGTACGTCAAATATCACCAGGTCAATATTTTTCAGGTCGGCGGGGGTTGGTTTAAAATGCTTGCCGTAAAGTGATATAACCGGGAGCCCGGTTTTAGGATCAACGCTATCATCAACAGAAGCCCCATTACTGGCATTTCCCCTAAAACCATGTTCTGGGCCCAGGATCTTTTTTATAGTTATGCCTAACTTAAGCAAACTATCAACAGTTGTAATTTGGTGTTCGCCAATTATAGAAGTTTGGTTAACCACCATCGCTATATTTTTCCCTTTTAAATAGGGCACATATAGTTGGGTTTGGTCTGCTGCCGGAGTGGTTTTTTTTACAGCATCATGCTTTTTTTGTTTTGCTGTAGGATGGGGCTCGCTGTAAACTACAGAGGTGACATTTAATATTAAACCTGCTATCAGCACAAATTGAAAAAAAGATTTAATTCTTACCATAATATCCCATCAATTTAAAATACCATTTTAAACGGTAAAACCGCATATTTGCGAAGTTACAAAAAAACACGCTGCCTTGAATTTTACATATTTTATAGCCGGTAGGATAACATTCAAACCTAATCGTACATTCTCTAAGCTGATTGTGCGTATAGCAATTATTGGCATTATGCTGGGCCTTGGTGTTATGATATTATCATTAGCTGTAATTAAAGGGTTTAAGCAGGAGATTAGAGAAAAAATACGCGGTTTTGACGGCGATATTAAAGTTGTAAAGTATGACCTTAACAGTTCATACGAAAACACTCCATTTTTAAAGGCTGATACTTTTGTAAAAGCAATGAAAAGCAATAACCTTATTGCGCACGTGACGCCCTTCGCTACCAAACCCGGAATAATTAAGGCGCACAACGAGATTGAAGGGGTAATACTTAAAGGCGTTGATAATACTTATGATTGGTCGTTTTTAAAGAATAACATGGTTGCCGGTACCGTAATAAATTTTGCCGACACTGCCGAATCAAAAAGGCAAATCATGATATCAAACATTACCGCTAACAGGCTAAAGCTTAAATTGGGTGATAAGCTATTAATGTACTTTGTACAACAACCGTTAAAAAGAAGGCCCTTTAAAGTGGTTGGTATTTTTGAAACCAGTATTGAGGATATTGATAAAACCTACGTTGTAGGCGACCTGTCATTAATAAAAAGATTAAACAATTGGTCGCCGGATGAAACTGGCGGATATGAATTACGGGTTGCTAACTTTAATGAATTAACCCCCGCGACCGCTTTTGTTAATGATAACTTGCCCACCAGGCTTAAAGCAACTACAATTATTGACAATTACCCCGTAATATTTGAATGGCTAAACCTGCTTAATGTTAATGCCAAAGTAATGCTTGTTTTAATGCTGATAGTAGCTGTAATTAATATGATATCAGCCTTATTGATAATGATATTAGAGCGTACCAGCATGATTGGCATATTAAAAGCAATGGGCGCAAGCAACTGGCGCATCCAAAAAATATTTTTATATAATGCCGCTTATTTGATATGCCTGGGGCTGATTTTTGGTAATTTATTTGGGCTGGGGCTTAGCTGGTTCCAATTTAAAACGCACTTTTTTAAACTTGACGCCACATCTTATTATATGACCTTTGTGCCTATCCAGCTTAATTGGGCCGATGTAGTGTTATTAAATATTGGCACCATGATAATTTGTTTATTGGTGTTGATTGTGCCATCTATGCTGGTATCAAAAATATCACCGGTAAAAGCCATCAGGTTTAAGTAAGTGTTTAGTGATTAATTGCTTGTTTTGGTGAGATCATATTTGTATGCAAGCGAATCACCATCTGTAGCGGTAATAGTAAAATTTAAGCCACTCATGCTATAAGCGTATACGCCAGCCAAATGGGTTTTTTTAGGGAAACCCATCAATGGGTATGTGCTGTCATTAAATACAATATTAAATGCGTTCTCGCTAAAGCTGCCATAGCTCCCGGCGTGTACAGTTGCTGTATCGCCTGTAACCGCATACCCGGTTGCTGTAGACAATACTAATTGGATAGCAGCTGTCGCGGTATCTAATTTTAATGTTTTAATGTTTTTGTGGATGCGTGTAAACTTTCCCGAAAAAGTGCCTAAAGGATATGGGTAGTTACTAATATCATTACTAGGGTCATGAGCCTGTTTAACGCAGCTTACAGCAAGTGCCATTAATAGTGGCAATAAATAAACAAGCTTCTTTTTCATGACTCATTTTATTTTATATTAGGCTTATAGTATTATATTTTCTTAGCCTCCTCCCAAAAAACATCCATTTCGGTAAGACTCATGTTGTGTAATTGTTTGCCATTTTCGGCAGCTTTATTTTCCAGGTATTGAAATCGCTTAATAAACTTTCGGTTAGTTTTTTCGAGTGCATTTTCAGGATTAATGTTAATAAAGCGCGCGTAATTAATGAGTGAGAATAACAGATCGCCAAATTCACCTTCTGCTTTTTCATGATCAATCGCGTTTCCATCTTCTACATTAAATTCGTTTTTAAACTCCTGTAGTTCTTCTTCAACCTTTGCCCAAACCTGGCTTTTTTCTTCCCAATCAAACCCAACCCCGCGCGCTTTTTCCTGTATGCGCGATGCTTTTACCAAAGCCGGTAACGATGCGGGCACACCTCCTAAAACAGATTTATTACCCTCTTTTAACTTTATTTGTTCCCAGTTTCGTTTTACATCTTCCTCATCATTAACCTCTACATCGCCATAAATATGTGGATGCCGGTTAATCAATTTTTCACATATACTGTTCAATACGTCGGTAATATTAAAATGGTTGCTTTCGGATGCGATACGCGAATAAAAAACCAGGTGGAGCATTATATCGCCCAGTTCTTTTTTTATTTCGGGCATATCAGCGCTTAAAATAGCGTCTGATAGTTCATAAACTTCCTCAATAGTAAGGTGTCTTAAACTTTCAAGTGTTTGTTTTTTATCCCACGGGCAGTTTATGCGCAGGTCATCCATAATAGTGAGCAGGCGTTCAAATGCTGTTGCCGGAGTTGATGCGGTTAAAGAAGGAGTTATGGGCATGATATTGATGTGTTATTGATGTGCGAATATGCAGATATGCAAATGTGCAGTTTTTTTGGGGATGTGTAAATGAACTTGTGGGCGAATTTTATAGAATGGATATGCATCTGCACATCTGCACATCTTCAAATTTGCATATCCTCACATTTGCATATCTGCACATCCGATGGCTCTTAGCATTTCGCGCTTGCCTGCCGCGCCCGGTATTTTTTGTATTTGCAGGCCCAGGCCTTTAAGCATTCTTTTAAGGTTGCCGGTAATGGCGTAGGTAACAAATACCCCGCCTGGTTTTAAGAATTTTATAGTGTGACTTATAGCTTCTTCGTTCCACATTTCAGGCTGATGTACGGCGGCAAATGCATCAAAGTAAATAACGTCAAATTTTTTATCCGATTGGAAATTTAACAATTGGCAGTTGGCTATATACAGGCCGCAGTTAGGATTTAATTGAACAGGAGCGAGCAATGAAGCAGAATAGCTATTAATAAAATCATCCCATAACGCAGCGGTTATATACTGGTCATAGCCGGTTTTATCAATCATGTTCTTATTTAAAGGATAGGCCTCGATACCGGTATAATCAAGATGGATATTTTGTTCAGTACAAAAATCGGCACTTAGTAAAAAGTTAAGCCCGGTGCCAAAACCAACTTCTAATATTGATACTTCTTTTAGATTATTGTTATCCAAATAATAGGATAAACCTGAATTTACAAATACATGTTTGCTCTCCTGTAAAGCACCATGACGCGAATGATAGTTTTCGCCAACTTCTGAATTGTATATGGTATTTGAGCCATCAGCCGTTTGTATCAGCTCTAACATAAATAGTTATTTAAGTATTGCTTCAAACTGTGTAATCGTTTCGCCCAGATCATAAATTGCAACTGTATTAATTTTACCCGCCACAATGCTGGTAGCCGCCGCAGAGCGATAGCCCCCGGCACAGTGTACAGCAATAGGTTTATCGGTAGGGATCTCCTCCAAACGCTCACGTAGCTCGGGCAGCGGGATAGTTAATGCATGGTTAAATATTTTGCCATCATTAATTTCATTCCAATTGCGCACATCAACTACTGTATATCTTTCGGGCGAGGTTTTAAAATCGTCAATATTAATAGTTGCAGATTGCTCTTTGCCACCTGTTGATATTAGCGCAGCTTTAATATTTTGTTCGTATCCAATTTTCGCCGCTTTTTTTATTACTGTATCTAGGTTTTCACTTGTAGCTGCGATTAAATAAAACGGCTCATCGGGTTGTATTATCGATCCCAGCCAGGTTTCAAACTTTTCGCCATTCTGCAGGTTGATAGCGCCTTTTATATGCCCCTGCCTGAATTCTTCTTTCTGGCGGGTGTCAATAACCGGAATGTTTTTTTCAATGGCTCTGTCGGCTTTTAAAACCACATTGATGCTTTGTTGAAATGCAGGAGCACCTTTTTTATTCAGATCAACATCAAACCCAAAATAATGAGGTACAAAAGGCTGGTCGGCAATGATCATTTCAACAAAGGCCTGTTCGCTCATTTCTTGCAGCGCATAGTTTTCTTTAAGCTCGCGCCCAATATTGCTGTATAGATCAGGGCTGGTGGTTTTACCGCAAAGAGAGCCGGGCCCGTGTGCCGGGTATGCAATTAAATGATGCGGTAATACCATTATCTTTTCGCGCAGCGAGTGGTATAGCTGTTTAGCCAATTCTTCTTTTTTTGCAGTAATGTTTCCCGCGTTTTCACGCAGGTCAGGGCGACCCACGTCGCCTACAAACAAAGTATCGCCGGTAAATAAGGCTTTATCGTATCCATTTTCATCCTGTAATAGTATACAGATAGAATCGGGCGAATGACCGGGAGTGTTTATAGCTCTTAGTTTAATATCGGCTAAATAAATAATATCGCCATCGTCAAAACCTTCGTGCGGATAAATAGCACCTGCCAATTTGCTGGTGTAAATAACCGCGCCTGTTGTTTGATGTATCTCTAAATGCGAACTTACAAAATCAGCATGCGGATGGGTTTCAATAACGCCGGTTATATCAGCTTCATGTAGTCTGGCAAAATCATAATAGGGTTGCGGATCACGGGAGGGATCGATAACGATCATTTTTGCATTCCGTATCACTGCATAGGAAGCATGAGCCAGGCCCTTATCGTAAAATTGATGAATGATCATTGTGTACAAAGATAATTATTTGGAAGCAGATAGATTATAGGCAGCAACAGGTGTATACCGGCAATATTGTGCCGCCAGAAATTAAAAATATTTTAATAACAAAGCCCGCGTTAGCGGGCTCGTAAGTATAATTAACCTTTCACCTTTGGAAAAAGGTAGAGAAAAAGACTTACCAGATCTTGATCCTATCTTCCGGTTTTTTATATAGCTTATCACCAGGTTTTACATTAAAGGCGGTGTACCATGCATCCATATTGGTTAATGGCGCGTACGCCCTATAATTCTCAGGCGAGTGCGGGTCTGTTAAAACACGTTGTGCGGCAAACTCGGGGCGCTGTTTTGAACGCCAAACCTGCGCGAATGACAAGAAGAAACGCTGATCGGGCGTAAAGCCATCAATTTTTTGGTTCGAATGGCCCTGTTTCGTTTTCTTAAAGGCCTCGTAGGCAATATTTATACCGCCCAGGTCGGCAAGATTCTCGCCTAAAGTTAATTTCCCATTTAAATGTACGGTATCATTTACTGTAAAGGCATCATATTGTTTTACAACCATATCTGCACGCTTTTTAAACTTATCCGCATCATCTTTGGTCCACCAGTTATGCAATGAGCCATCGCTGTCATACTGCCTGCCCTGGTCATCAAAGCCGTGGGTCATTTCATGACCTATAACAGCACCTATGCCACCGTAGTTGATGGCATCATCTGCATCAAAATCAAAGAACGGATACTGCAATATGCCAGCCGGGAAAGTAATTTCGTTTTTATTAGGGCTGTAATTGGCGTTAACAGTAGGCGGGCTCATGTTAAAGCGTTTTTTATCAACCGGCTTGCCTAACTGGCTCACGTTATAATTATAGCGCCACTCATCCAAACGGCGCAGGTTGCCAAAATAATCGTTACGATTAATAGTTAAACCTTCGTATACCTGCCATTTATCAGCATAGCCAATTTTAACGCTAAAGGCAGCCAGCTTCTTAAGTGCATGTGCCTTTGTTTCGGGGCTCATCCAATCCAAACGCTTTATCCGCTCGCCTAAAACTGTCTTTAAATTATTTACAAGGTTTACCATGTAAGTTTTGGCTGCCGGTTTAAAGTATTTCTCAACATATAACTGTCCAAGCAAATCGGGCAGGTTTCGGTCCACAGATGATGAGATACGCTCTGTACGCGGTGTTTGTACCTTTTGGCCGCTTACTACGCTACTAAAATCAAACGTGGCCCTAACAAAAGGCGAGCTTAATTCAGTCGCATTATCTTTTAATACGTTCCAGGCCAGGTAAATTTTCCATTCATTTATGGTTACCGAGCCTACCAGATCATCTTCGGTTTTGAAAAAATCAGGCTCAGCAACCAACACGCTGTCCTGGCCGGGTGCCTTCATATCAACCATTAACTTAACCCAGTTAAAATGTGGAGTAAGCTTTTTAAAATCAATAACCGATAATTTATTATAGGTTTTATTAGGGTCGCGCAATTCGGTACGGCTTAGTTGCGCTTTGGCCAGCCGGGTTTCGATACCAAAAATTATATCGGCATTTTTAACAGCCTGGTTTGTATTGGAGCCTGTTAATGAAAACAGGTTAACAATGTATTGTTTGTAAGCATTTTGGATTTTAACCGTGCGCTGATCATTTTTTAAATAATAATCGCGGTCGGCCAGGGTGGTGCCGCCTTGGCCAAATCCTGCAATGTTTACGTTAGGGTGTTTAGAGTCTGCCGATACCCCGAATGAAAACAATGGAGACGCGATGCCACGCGAACGCTCATAAATTGCTTCGGCCACTACATCATCAGTAGTTTGTATGCGGCCAATACGCTCTAAATCTGGTTTTATCGGGTCATAGCCTATTTTTTCAATAGCTACGGTATCCATTCCGCTGGCATATAGGTCGCCAACTCGTTGTTTTACGCTACCTTTTGGTAAGCCGGATGATGTTTTGCTTACATCTTTCAAAATGGCCAATACCCGATCGGTGTTTTCCTGGTTAAGGATAATAAATGCGCCCCAGCGGGTTTGCTTTGCTGGTATCTCATGCGTTTTTATCCAGGTACCGTTGGCATATTCAAAAAAATCATCACCGGGCTTAACAGCTTTGTTCATGTTGGCCGGGTCAATAAATTTTCTGTGGGTTTTGGGCTTAATGTTATCAATAACAAAAGCGCTGGCGATAACGCATACAGCGCCTGCCATAAACAAATGGGTGAACTTTAATTTCATAAAAATAGCGAATCAGTTAATTATACAATAATAACATTTTTAAGTGTTTGTTAAATAAATAAGCAATAATTATTAGGGCAGGCCTGGTATTTGTTATCTGGTTATGGGCATGTTAGAACGCGGCGATTACTCACCCCGACTACGCTTCGCTGGTCGACTCTCTCTTCCGCAAGCGGGAAAGAGGGTTGGGGGATTCTTTTAAAGAATTAAAATATTGTTTTATTGTGTTTAGAACGGATTGCTGCCATAAAACTTTTTCGGCAGGGGGTTTCCCGTTGCCTCAGCTCACGACAGAATTCAATTATAGATTGCATAAAGTAAGTCAAGATAAAATTTCTTAAAGAAAACGCCAACCCTCTTTCCGCCGAAGGCGAAGAGAGAGGGTCGACCAGCGAAGCGTAGTCGGGGTGAGTAAACGGAGCGCATTCATATAGCAATTGTACAGTAATAAATATGGTTAAGCAGCTAAAATTGCTTTAATGTAATCAGCTCTGTTAATCAACCCATAAAGTTTTAATTCAAAACGCTATTTTTGCACCTTATGAGTATTGCTAAAACATATTTGCCAAAAGAAGCCGAAGAGAAGTGGTATAGTTACTGGTTAGACCATGATTTTTTCAGGTCGGTGCCTGATGAACGCGAACCATATACCATTGTAATACCTCCACCCAATGTTACCGGGGTGCTGCACATGGGGCACATGTTAAACAATACCATACAGGATGTACTGATCCGTCGTGCCCGTATGAAAGGCAAAAATGCCTGCTGGGTACCGGGGACGGACCATGCCAGTATAGCTACCGAAGCTAAAGTTGTTGCCATGCTCAAAGAACGCGGTATTAGCAAGAAAGACCTTACCCGCCCCGAGTTTTTAGCCTACGCCTGGGAGTGGAAAGAAAAATATGGTGGTATTATATTAGAGCAGTTAAAAAAACTGGGTGCATCATGCGATTGGGAGCGTACGCGCTTTACAATGGATGAGGAGCTATCAGAAGCGGTAATTGATACATTTATCCACCTGTATAAAAAAGGTTGGATATACCGCGGCATACGCATGGTAAACTGGGACCCGCAAGGAAAAACCGCGGTAAGCGATGAGGAAGTTATCCGTAAGGAAGTTAATCAGAAATTATATTATATAAAGTATCAAGTAGTTAGTAGCAAGTATCAAGATGAAAAGGAAAAGTCTAGCGACTTGATACTTGATACTGAGTACTTAACAATAGCTACAACTCGTCCTGAAACTATAATGGCCGATGCCGCTATCTGTATAAATCCTAATGATGAAAGATATTTTCATTTACATGGTAAGCAAGTCTATATTCCATTAATTCATCGAATGATACCCGTTATACTGGATGAATATGTAACTATGGACTTTGGTACTGGTTGTTTAAAAGTTACTCCGGCGCATGATCTGAATGATTATGAGTTAGGGCAAAAACATAACCTGCCTGTTATTGATATTTTAAATGACGATGGCACGCTGAATGAAAAGGCGCAAATATTAGTTGGCGAGGATAGGTTTGCAGCACGCAAAAAAATTGTAGCCCTGCTGGAAGAAGCAGGCGCATTGGATAAAGTGGAAGAATATAAATCGCAGGTTGGATTCTCTGAACGTACAAATGCAGTTATTGAGCCCAAACTATCAATGCAATGGTTTTGCAAAATGGCAGAAATGGCTAAGCCTGCTTTAGATTATGTGTTGAATGGCGATATTAAACTTATTCCGGAAAAGTTTGGTAATACCTATCGTCACTGGATGGAAAATGTGAGGGATTGGAACATTAGCAGGCAGCTTTGGTGGGGACAACAAATACCGGCTTGGTACCTGCCTAACGGCGAATATATTATTGCTAAAACAAGAGAAGAAGCTTTCGAAGAGGCAAAAAACCTCAAATCTCAAACCTCAAATCTCAAAGCTGAGGATTTGGTACAAGACGAAGACGTTCTTGATACCTGGTTCTCGTCATGGTTATGGCCCATATCTGTATTTGACGGATTTAAGGACCCTGATAATGCCGATATCAACTACTATTACCCAACCAATGATTTGGTTAC
>NZ_JAQBOW010000046.1 GCF_028287845.1 Mucilaginibacter sp. | reverse complement strand
GATATATATCACAATCAGTTCATTATTAAAGATGGTATAGTACCTATTGATATTATTTACTCCTGCCCGCATTTCCTGCGCGAAATGTACCAGTTGCAGGTGCCTTATGATATTTACATCCATATATCGGGCATTGACCTGATACGCGACCATGACGGAACATTTTATGTATTAGAAGATAATCTGCGCACCCCGTCGGGTGTAAGTTATATGCTGGAGAACCGCGAAATTACTAAACGCCTCTTCCCTGATCTGCTGCCACAGTGTGGTGTGCGTAGTGTTACGGAATATCCTACTATACTGTATAAAAACTTATTGGCGCTTTCGCCAAGGCAAATAGCTAATCCTAATATTGTATTGCTTAGTCCGGGTATTTATAACTCGGCTTATTTTGAGCACACCACGCTTGCCCGTTTAATGGGTGTTGAGCTGGTGGAAGGGCGCGACCTGGTAGTAAACAATCATAAAGTATATATGAAAACTACCATAGGCCTGCAGCAGGTTGATGTAATTTACCGCAGGGTGGATGATGAGTATCTTGATCCGCTGGTATTTAACCCGGGCAGTATGCTGGGTGTAGCCGGTATTATGGGCGCATACCGTAAAGGCAATGTTGCCATAGTAAATGCTATTGGTAATGGCGTGGCCGATGATAAAGCGGTGTACACTTACGTGCCCGATATGATACGCTATTATTTAAATGAAGAACCTATTCTGAAAAATGTACCTACCCATCAATTAGGTAATGATGATGAACGCGCGTTCGTGTTTAAAAACCTGAATAACATGGTGGTTAAAAGAACCAATGGCAGCGGCGGATATGGCATGCTAATGGGCCATGCAGCGACCGAACAGGAAATAGACGATTATAAAAAAGAGATATTAAAAGATCCGCGCAATTTTATAGCACAACCAACCATAAGTCTTTCTGCAGCACCTTGCTATATGCAGGGCGAATTAAAGCCACGCCGTATTGACCTCAGGCCATACGCTTTATGCGGGCCCGATGGCATTGAAATAGTGCCGGGCGGGCTAACCCGCGTAGCGTTAACCGAAGGCTCGTTGGTAGTGAACAGCTCGCAGGGAGGCGGAAGTAAAGATACCTGGGTGCTGGCATAGCCCCCCCGACCCCCTAAAGGGGGAGTAATTAGAAAATATTAAATGACAGCAATAACAAATAAAAATATTAATAAGTGTGCCCCCTTTAGGGGATTAATGGGCAGAGCATATGTTAAGTAGGGTAGCAGCAAGTTTATATTGGCAAAGCAGGTACATTGAGCGTAGCGATGGTATGCTGCGCATGCTTAAAATAAATTATGCTTCATCGCAAGATGCTATACAGGAATTTACCTGGGAGCCGGTGATACGCATATTTGCCGGCCTTGATGATGATGAAGGCGAGGACCTGGGGAATGATAGTCGTGCCGTATTGAAATATATGGTAATGGGTAAAAATAATTCAAACTCGGTATTAAACATTATTACCCTTGCCCGCGAAAATGCCCGTAGCGTACAGGAGCACATCACCAAAGATCTTTGGCAGTGTTTGAACGAATATTACCATACGGTAAAGGATACTAAGCTGGAGCGCGCCCTACAGCGTGAAGACCCTATAAGCGTATTGGATGTTTTAATAAAGCAGGTAATGCTTTATTATGGTACTGTTGAAATTACGATGGAACGCGGCGAGGGCCGTAGTTTTATGAACATTGGAAAATACCTGGAACGCGCCATACAGTCTGTTGATATTTTGGATACTAAATTTGGCTCGATAAGTGATAATCCAGATCTGTTAACAGATACCACTTATTGGAAACATTTATTGCTTTCGTTGGGTGGGTATGAGTTGTATCTAAAAACCTATCGCGAGGGTTTCGAAGCCGAAAACGTATTAGAGCAGGTAGTTTTAAATAATGATTTCCCCCGCTCGGTTATCTATTCGGTTAACAATATCCAAAGGTATTTTGAGCGTTTGCAAAATGATAGTAATATGGATGATTTCAGGGATATGTCTTTCAAGATAGGCCGGTTGCAGAGTCGTATTAAATACAGCTCTGTAAGAACTATCAGACAGGAGGGCTTACATGCCTTCCTTACCCAGATAAGAAGCGAACTCTATGGTATTGCAGACTCGCTTAATGAACATTATTTTGCAAACTCATAACTTTGAAAATATGTGAATTTGAATATTTGAAAATGAACGCATTTTCAAATTCTCAA
The DNA here is from genome assembly GCF_028287845.1 of Mucilaginibacter sp. GTDB lineage: Bacteria > Bacteroidota > Bacteroidia > Sphingobacteriales > Sphingobacteriaceae > Mucilaginibacter. The sequence continues at coordinate 2,899 of NZ_JAQBOW010000046.1, read as the reverse complement.
ATTCTCAAATCATCAAATTAAATAATTAAAAAAAATGCCTGAATTTGAAATACAACATATAACCAAATACATTTATGATACCCCTGCGCGCGATAGCGCCAACCAGATCATTTTGTTTCCCATCAAAGATGAGTACCAGGATGTTTTAAAACAGGAGATCACAGTTACCGGCAATCCAATTGTTGATAGGCATATCGATTATTACGGTAATGAGGTAGGGAGTTTTACCTATAGCGAGCCGCACTCGGTTTTAATTATTAATTCAAAAGTATTGGTGAGCACAAAACACCGCCCTTACCCTGTAAACGATATTTTTCCGGCCCAACAATGGGAAGATCTGAAACCACTGCAATACATGGTTCCCTATATTGATTTTTTAAGGCAAGAGTATTTTGATGGATTCGCAGAATTAAAGCAGGTGGTTGATGCAGAAAAGAACAAAGAGGATATCCCTTACCAGATTGCTTTGCGTTTTTGCCAGTATGTATACGATAACTTTAACTATATAAAGGGCGTAACCACAGTTGAAACGACATTAGATGAGATATGGAAATTAAAGGCCGGTGTATGCCAGGATTTTGCCCATATTTTGGCAGAGATGCTGCGTATGGTAAAAATACCGGCCAGGTATGTAAGCGGTTATATTTGTACAGATAAAAACGGTATGCGCGGTGAAGGTGCTACACATGCCTGGACCGAAGCTTATATACCTGATTATGGATGGCTGGGCCTTGATCCTACCAATAATATTATAGCTAACGAAAACCATGTGCGCTTAGCCGTGGGCCGTAATTTTATGGATTGCTCGCCCGTAAAAGGCATATACAAAGGTTCATCGGGCCATAGCCTGGAAGTTTCTGTAATTGTTGATGATGACGGGCTTTTACTGGATGAAAATACTGAACATCCGTCTGCCCCGGCAACTATACCTGCTGCAAATCATATCGTAAAAAACAGTTATCAACGCTATATGGAAATGATTCAACAACAACAGCAGCAACAACAATAAAACCAAAAAGTGCAGGGCTATATTTTCTTCTTATCGGCTGATTTAACAACAGCAATAAGCGAATCAATATCCGGAGATTTTGAGTAGCTTTTAACAAACTTTTTATCGCTGTTATAAACAGCTATATACGGGGTGGTTTGCACCTTAAAATATTTCATCACCAGATTGGTATAGCCTTCGGTGCCCACTATAACATTAGGATATTTTTTCAGGTCATAATCGTGCACAAAGTTCTTTATGGCGCGTATGTCATAATTTGCAGACCAGGTTATCATTATAATTTGCGTATCGCTCAGCGCCTTCATCTTTTCCTTTAGCTCCATGGTTAAGTGCTGGCAATGCGGGCAATCTGGTGCAAAATATACCAGCATGGTTTTATGGTGCTTTAAATTGGCAGGCGTTACATATACACTGTCAGTAGTAAGGATACGATAAGGCGGCATACCTGTTGGCTCGGTAGTTTGTGCCTGGATGCATCCTGCGGTTATTATCAGGCTAAAAAGTAAAATCAGTTTTTTCATTTTTTTATAATTAAGCTTCCAGCAGTTCCATTTGCCAGGTCATGTGTTCTTCTGTTATGGGATATAACGCATTATTGCGTACGGCATGATATACCGCGTAAAATAAATTGCTGTAATCGCCTTTTATCGACGGGATGAACGCTATACTTTTTTCACCATCGGCGCCAACGGTAACCAGTTTGCCCTCCATGCCTACCGGTTCAATACCGTATGCGTCATCAGCAGGCAGCATCCCTTTATCCAGTTGTGCCTCTTGTACATCTAAGCGATATTTGCTGTAACTGCCCAATGCGCCATGTACAACAAACGCTGGTGTGGGGTCTGCAATTAACAATCCAGAGGTTAAATATACCACTAATCCGCCCGGGTAAGTTAAACGGTAATTCATATAATCAGGCACTTCTGATGCCTCGCGTTGTATGGTGATAAGCTTATCGAATGATAAGGGCTTGCCAAATAAGTGTATGGCCTGATCTATCAAATGCGGACCTAACTCGTACACTATCCCATTTATAGGTGTATCCTTTGTTTCTTTAAATGGCTTAGGGTTAAGCGCCGGTTTATAACGGTCATACCTAAAATTCACCTCGGTTAATTTACCTAACCTGCCACTTTCAATAACTTCTTTTACTGATAAGAAATCACTGTCCCAACGACGGTTTTGGTAAGCAAATACCTTGCGGTTATTAGCTCGTGCTACATCAAACAACTCCTTTATCTCGACGGCATTACCGGCGGCGGGTTTCTCTATCAGTACATGCTTACCGGCTCTTAGTGCCTGTTTAGCAAAATCAAAATGGGTAAAGTTGGGGGTGTTAACAATGATAAGCTCCAGCTCGCTGTCATTCAACAATTCATCAACCGAACCATAGCTAACAATATCCGGGTAATGAGCAGCCATTTTTTTCTGACTACGCTCTACTACGGCTTTTAATTTAAACTGCGGATTGGTACTTAAAAATGGTGCATGAAATATCCTTCCAGACATTCCGTAAGCCATTAAGCCGGTTACTATTGGTGATGACATATTCTGATAGCAATATAAGCAGCCAAATTATTGTTTTAATAAGGCTTATGCAAAAATAGATGGAATTAATGACGATTGGGTTATATTAATTCTTCTACTATTTTTTTCGCCGCAAAAATTACACTGGTATAATTGCAAAATGATCGCCGGTGTAAGTTATATTACCTACCGCGGTTGATTTTGCATGATAAAACAAGCAGGTCCAGCCTTCTTGGGCAGCCTTCTTGCCATATTCGTCCCGCAACTCCATTGCTTTTTGGGCGTCGAAATCATACTTGGCTTTAAATCTTCTTATTAATTGTTCCGGTTCCGGCAATTCATCGCCACCAAAAAAACATTTGT
>NZ_JAQBOW010000112.1 GCF_028287845.1 Mucilaginibacter sp. | reverse complement strand
CCATTGCGGTAAATACAAACGTATCCGTTACAAAGGTATCGTGTGCGACCGTTGCGGTGTTGAAGTAACCGAGAAAAAAGTGCGTCGTGAGCGTATGGGCCACATCAATTTGGTGGTTCCGGTTGCTCACATCTGGTATTTCCGTTCGTTACCAAATAAAATTGGTTACTTATTGGGCCTACCTACAAAAAGACTTGATCTGATCATATATTATGAAAGATATGTAGTTATCCAGGCCGGTGTTAAAGAAAGTGACGGAATCCAGAAAATGGACTTCCTGACTGAAGAAGAATACCTGGATATATTAGATACGCTTCCAAAAGAAAATCAATACTTAGACGATAAGGATCCACAGAAATTTGTAGCCAAAATGGGTGCAGAAGCTTTGGAAGAATTATTAAAACGTATTGATCTTGATGAATTATCATTTAGCTTACGCCACCAGGCAGCTACCGAGACTTCACAACAACGTAAAAACGAAGCGTTAAAACGCTTACAAGTTGTTGAGGCTTTCCGTGGTGCAAAAACAAGGATAGAGAATAACCCTGAGTGGATGATTGTTAAGATCGTTCCGGTTATCCCGCCTGAGTTGCGCCCGTTAGTACCTCTTGAAGGTGGCCGTTTCGCAACGTCAGATTTAAATGATCTTTACCGTCGTGTAATTATTCGTAACAACCGTTTAAAACGTTTGATCGAGATAAAAGCGCCTGAGGTAATTTTACGTAACGAAAAACGTATGTTACAGGAAGCTGTAGATTCGTTATTTGATAACTCACGTAAAGTTAACGCGGTGAAAACCGAAGGTAACCGTGCATTGAAATCACTTTCAGACATCCTGAAAGGTAAACAAGGCCGTTTCCGTCAAAATTTATTAGGTAAACGTGTGGATTACTCTGCCCGTTCTGTAATTGTTGTAGGTCCTAACCTTAAATTACATGAATGCGGTTTACCAAAAGATATGGCTGCCGAATTGTTTAAACCATTTATCATTCGCAAGATGATTGAGCGTGGTGTGGTTAAAACAGTAAAATCTGCCAAGAAAATAGTCGACCGTAAAGACCCATTAGTTTGGGATATATTAGAGAATGTATTAAAAGGCCACCCGGTGTTATTAAACCGTGCGCCTACGTTACACAGGTTAGGTATACAATCATTCCAGCCAAAACTGGTTGAAGGTAAAGCTATACAACTGCACCCGTTAACTTGTACCGCCTTTAACGCGGATTTTGACGGTGACCAGATGGCTGTTCACGTACCACTGGGTAACGCTGCAATATTAGAGGCTCAGGTATTAATGCTTGCGTCGCACAATATTTTAAATCCGGCTAACGGAACACCTATTACCGTTCCATCACAGGATATGGTGCTTGGTTTGTACTACATAACCAAAGGCCGTAAAACTGATGCTGACCGTGTTGTAAAAGGCGAAGGTTTAACTTTCTACTCTTCTGAAGAAGTTATCATCGCTTACAATGAGCGCAAAATTGACCTGCACGCGTTTATAAAGGTTAAAGTTTTGATTAAAGAACGTGATGGCGTTATTGTAAGCAAGATTATTGATACTACTGTTGGCCGTGTGTTGTTTAATGAGCACGTTCCGGTTGAAGTAGGTTACATAAATGAATTGCTTACCAAAAAATCATTACGTGATATTATTGGTGAGGTTGTAAAAATTACCGGTATGGCACGCGCTGCCCAGTTCCTTGATGATATTAAGGAATTAGGTTTCAGAATGGCGTTCCAGGGTGGTTTATCATTTAATTTAAAGGATATCAATATCCCTGCAGAAAAAGTTACACTTATTGCACAAGCTTCTAAGCAAGTGGAAGAAGTAATGGGTAACTATAACATGGGTTTCATTACCAATAACGAGCGTTACAATCAGATTATCGATATCTGGACACGTATCAACAATCGCTTAACTGCGAATGTAATGGATATCTTATCTACCGATAATCAGGGCTTTAACTCTGTTTACATGATGCTTGATTCGGGCGCGCGTGGTTCTAAAGAGCAGATCCGTCAGCTTGCAGGTATGCGTGGTTTGATGGCTAAGCCTCAAAAATCAGGTTCAGGTGGTGAAATTATCGAGAATCCGATCCTTTCAAACTTTAAAGAAGGTTTGTCAGTATTAGAATACTTTATATCAACCCACGGTGCACGTAAAGGTTTGGCCGATACTGCATTGAAAACAGCTGATGCTGGTTACCTGACCCGTCGTTTACATGACGTTGCACAGGATATGATAGTTGGTACTGTTGATTGCGGAACATTAAGAGGTATATACACTACTGCGTTAAAAGATAACGAGGATATTGTTGAGCCATTATATGACCGTATTTTGGGCCGTACCTCTTTACATGATGTGTTTGATCCTATTACTAATGAATTGTTAGTAACAGCAGGTCAGGATATTACCGAAGAGATTGGTAAAACAATAGAAAACTCTCCGTTAGAGGGTATCGAAATACGTTCGGTATTAACATGCGAAAGTAAACGCGGTGTATGTGCATTATGTTATGGCCGTAACCTTGCAAGCGGTAAACGCGTGCAAAAAGGCGAGGCTGTTGGTGTAATTGCCGCGCAATCAATCGGTGAGCCGGGTACACAGTTAACATTACGTACATTCCACGTGGGTGGTACTGCATCAAACATTGCTGCAGAATCACAAATTAACGCGAGGTTTGACGGTGTTATTGAATTTGAAAATGTGCGTACAGTTGCCTATAAAACTGAAGACGGCATTGTAGATGTAGTATTAGGCCGCTCAGGCGAGTTCCGTATAGTTGAAGAGGGAAGCAATAAAATTATTGTAACCAACAACATTCCATACGGTTCATACTTATACATTAAAGATAACAGCAAAATCAAAAAAGGCGACCGTATTTGTTCATGGGATCCGTATAACGCGGTTATCATATCAGAATTTGCCGGTGTGGCGCAGTTTGAAGCTGTATTAGAGGGTATCACTTTCCGTGAAGAATCTGATGAGCAAACAGGTCACCGCGAAAAGGTAATTATTGATACAAGAGACAAAACCAAGAATCCGGTTATTCAGGTAGCTGATAATAAAGGAAACCTTATTAAAGGATATAACATCCCGGTAGGCGCTCACATCGCGGTTGATGAAGGCGAGAAATTACAAACAGGACAGATCATCGCTAAAATACCTCGTTCAACAGGTAAAACAAGAGATATCACCGGTGGTTTACCACGTGTAACAGAGTTATTTGAAGCACGTAACCCATCAAACCCTGCTGTAGTTACCGAAATTGATGGTGTTGTAACCTTAGGTGGTGTTAAACGTGGTAATCGTGAGATCACCATTGAATCAAAAGACGGACAAGTTAAAAAATACCTGGTTCCATTGTCTAAACACATCCTTGTACAGGATAATGACTTTGTGAAGGCTGGTATGCCGTTATCTGATGGTTCAATATCTCCTGCTGATATCCTGGCTATTAAAGGCCCGGCTGCAGTACAAGAGTATCTGGTTAATGGTATACAAGAAGTTTACCGTTTACAAGGTGTGAAGATCAATGATAAACACTTTGAGGTTATCGTTCACCAAATGATGCAGAAAGTAGCTATCGAAGACGCGGGCGATACTCGTTTCTTAGAGAAAGAAGCTGTTGACAGTTGGGATTTCATGCTGGAAAATGACGACATCTTTGATAAAAAGGTTGTTGTTGAGCCGGGAGATTCTGCCACGCTGAAAGCCGGTCAGATACTATCTGTACGTAGGTTAAGAGACGAAAACTCAATTTTAAAACGTAAAGATTTAAAACTGGTTGAAGTGCGTGACGCAATCGCGGCTACTTCAAGCCCAATGTTGCAGGGTATTACCCGTGCATCATTAGGTACTAAATCGTTTATCTCAGCAGCATCGTTCCAGGAAACCACCAAGGTTCTGAACGAAGCAGCAATTGCAGGTAAAAAAGATTTAATGCTTGGCTTGAAAGAAAACGTAATTGTTGGTCACCTTATCCCTTCAGGAACCGGTTTACGCGAATACGAAAATATCCGTGTAGGTTCACAAGAGGAATTTGATCGCTTAATGGCCTCAAAAGCTGAAGAAGTAGAAGCTTAATCAATTTAAGTCAATAAATAAATTAGCAAGCCTTCCGCAAAACGGAAGGCTTTTGCTATTTTAGCAGTATGGAAGAACCAAGCGAAAACCAATTAAATATTGAACTTTCTGAAGAAATTGCAGAAGGTATTTATTCAAACCTGGCCATAATAACCCACTCAAGCTCAGAGTTTGTACTTGATTTTATTCGTGTTATGCCCGGTATACCTAAGGCAAAAGTAAAGTCACGTATAATTTTAACGCCGGAGCATGCCAAAAGATTATTAACGGCCCTTGGAGATAATATTGAAAAATTCGAAGCAGCAAATGGCCGAATTAAAGTACAACAGGAAACATCAGGGTTCCCGATGAATTTTGGCGGTACAATGGGACAGGCGTAGCAAATTATTGCGCTTTATTATTATCTTATTTAACGATATTTGCATTTTATCAATTTATATAACTAATGCCTGTATACAAATTCCCCGACCATAAAAAAGCAAAAATTTGTGTAATAGGGGATATAATGCTTGACCATTATATTAATGGTTCGTGTGATCGTATTTCGCCTGAAGCTCCTGTGCAAATCATAGATGTAACCGATGAGGTTTATAGTTTAGGAGGAGCAGGCAATGTGCTTAAAAATTTGCAGGCGTTTGGTTGCGATGGTTCACTTATAAGTATAAGCGGTAATGACGATACAAGCCAGATTGTTGTTGAAGAGCTGCAAAAAATCACTCCGGCTTTTTATCATCTTGCAAAGGATGGTAACCGTCGTACCACTATAAAATCAAGAGTAGTTGTAAACAGGCATCAGTTAATAAGGTTGGATAAGGAAGATAAAATTTATTGTGCCGATGCTATTGCTGATGATATATTTGAGTTTTTAAAAACAAAGATCACAGAACTTGATGTTGTAATATTATCTGATTATTGTAAGGGTGTATTAAGCACCCGTTTGGTAAAAAATATTATTAAATTATGTACTGATAATAAAGTAATTACCATAGTTGATTCAAAAGATAAAGACCTGTCAAAATATTATAAAGCCACTTTAATAAAGCCCAATAAAAAGGAGGCCTCGTTAGCGTCAGGAATAAGTATAATAAACGATACTACATTGGAGCAAGCCTGTAAAAAAATTGCCGATGTAACAGCTTGCCAAACTGTTATTGTTACCCTGTCAGAAGATGGTATTGCTATTTATGACCAAAATAAACTTACAAAAAAGCCTACCAAAGCGCTTGGTATATTTGATGTAACAGGTGCCGGTGATACGGTTATTGCAGCTTTAGCATTTGCATTAGCTAATGAATTATCAATATCCGAAGCCTGTGATTTTGCAAATAGCGCGGCAGCAATTGTTGTGGCTAAATTTGGCAGCGCTGTAGCCACGTTAGAGGAAATTAATAATTTGAACAGCAAATAATAAACAAAACATAGTATTTAATAATGGATAAAAACTCCAAAATATATATTGCCGGTCATAGAGGAATGGTGGGTTCGGCTATTTATCGTAAGCTGGTGAAAGAAGGGTATACAAATATTATAACCCGTATATCTTCTGAACTGGACCTGCGCAGCCAGCAACAAGTTGCCGATTTTTTTGAACAGGAAAAGCCGGACTATGTGTTTTTAGCAGCAGCTAAAGTTGGAGGCATTATTGCCAATGATA
>NZ_JAQBOW010000109.1 GCF_028287845.1 Mucilaginibacter sp. | reverse complement strand
GAACAGAGAAGTCAAGCCCGCCAGAGCCGATGGTACTGCGGTAAAACGTGGGAGAGTAGGTCGGTGCCCAATTTAAATCAGGAAAACCCTGTGAACTAAAGTTCATGGGGTTTCTTGTTTTATGGCAAATCGGTAATCCGCGTATTCACCAAGCCGTGATTGCGCGCACGCCGTTATGTATTATCACCAACAAATGTGTATTGGGGTGTCCGTCCGCAAAGGGAGTGAGGCAAAACGGGCGAGCGGACGGTTGATCATCCGCTCTAACCTCACAATTTCACCATATCATTTTGTATGGCGTACAGCACCAGGCCTATTCTTGATTTGAGGTTGAGCTTTTGGAAGAGGGCCTCGCGGTAATTATCAACCGTGCGCGGGCTTATAAACATTTGGTCGGCTATTTCTTTGTAGGTTAGTTCGGTGCAGCAAAGTTCTATAAATGCGGCTTCGTTTTTCGAGAAAACCGGCACGCTTTCGGTATTGGTAAGCGAGCGCACCATTTTGCTTGATACCAGGTCATTCATATACATCCCTTTCTCTGCAATTACTTTAATGGCCTCATGCACCTCACGCGGGCCCGATTCTTTTAGCAAATAGCCGCATGCGCCGCATTTTAGCATTTGTATTACGGCCTTGTCATCCTCGAACATGCTTAGGGCCAAAACTTTTACGGTTGGGTGGTTTGCTTTTAGCCAGGTTGTTGCGCCATAGCCATCCAATACCGGCATATTTATATCCATTAATATTACCTGCGGCAAGGGGTGCCGGGTTATCATTTGCTGCAACTGGTAACCGTTATCGGCCTCGAACAGTACCTGCAGATCGTCAAACTCACGCATAAGCGCGGCAACGCCGTTACGAAAAAGGGTATGATCATCAACAATTGCGATGCGGATTTTCGGGTTTTTCATTGTTTAGGGATAGGGAATTATTACGCTTATACGAGTGCCTTCGTTTTTTTGTGACTGGATGATTAATTCGCCGCCAACTATATGGGCCCTTTTATGCATGTTTTGCAAGCCCATGCCCATATTTGTGGCCTGCGGGCTATCGCCATTAAAACCTACGCCATTATCGTGAATGTGCAGCTGCATTTGTTGCCCTATGTAGGCTAATTTTATATTGATCTGCGTGGCAAACGAGTGCTTGATAATATTATTCATCACCTCCTGTAATATACGGAAAATGATGAGGTCCTTATCCAAACTGCTATTTGGCGGCTCTTCGCCCTCGTGCACATAATTTACCTGGTACTTGCCAGATTTTTCAATCCAGTTAATTTCATGGCATATCGCTTCCGACAGACCCACGCCCAGCAGTTGGTCACCCTGCAGGAGTTTGCCCAACAGGCGCATTTCTTTAATAGAGCGACCGGTAAGGTCAATAGCAGCATCTATCTTTTGCCGCGCTTTTTCAAGGTCGTCAAGCTGTATGGAGTTTAGGGTGAGCGAGCTCAGGCTAAGCAGCTGGCCAATATTATCGTGCAGGTCGGCACCTATGTTTTGCATGGTTTGCTCCTGCACCTCGAGCTGTGTTTTTACAATTTCGGCATCAAAGGCCAGCTTCATCTGCTCTTTTTCTTCGATATGCATTATTTTGCGCCGGTTATAAACCAGCACATACAGGATAATAAAAACGGGCGCCAATAAAAATATCAGCGTAGCTATTAAAATTAGCTCTGTGATGTTGTTGTTAGCCATTTTTTGCAAATGAATGAATAGCTCCAGCAGCCATACAAAATAATAGTAAGCGCCGTAAATATAAAATAGGTAATGTTATGCCCTGCAATTTTTACATTTTTTAGGTATGTGAAGAACACGTTAACTGCCGTGCTGCCAAAATAAAAGAACAGTGTGCCGGCAACCCACCAAAAAGAAGCAGAACGTTTAAGATCTATATAATGCTCATCCTTTATCAGCAGGAAATAATAGTAAAAGCTATATATCACAAACACAACCGACATAACGGTTGCTGTAACATCATTAAACACAAAGAAGCCATGATCGTATATATCATAACCATATAGCAGCAATAATAAAGCAAGCCCCGCTAAAATAATGGGCCTGCTGTTAACGTATTTGCTTAATATGTTGCTAAATAGGAGGCTGGTAAAGCCGGCCTCGAAAACCAGGAATATATTATATAGCCATTGGTTATGCTGATGCGCGTTTTTTAACAGCTTGCCTGATATCTCTGTAGCACAGGTTATCAGCAGGAAAAGAACTATGCTGCGCCACGCAAAATTTGCATCCTTTATTAAACAAATAAAAGCGATGATAAAACAGGTAGCCTCGATAAAAATTATAAACGACATATTTTCTTTTTTTACCTCTCCCCAAGCCCCCTCCAAAGTAGAGGGGAGAATTATAGGGATGTCTTTAATTTATAGCAATAAGGCACCATCGCAGTTATTAGGGCACATTTCGCCGCGATTTTGCGGATCGACAGCAAACAAATGCATAGGTAATTTATGGTTTGGCGCGCCAAAATAATCTATGTGTATATGTATGGGGTCCTTTGCTCCTTTGGGCAGCACACTGGTATCTTTGGTAGAAACCAATATAATAGTATTGCGGTACGGATGCTGATACGGCATCCTGTCCAGTTGTAATTTAGGGTACCTGCCGAAATAGATACGCAGCCCGTCGGTTTTTCCATCTTTTTTTCGGGCCGCATCCAACGCGGCAACTAAACTGTCAAGCTTGGATAAAGGCATAAAAATGCTGCGGGTTTTTGAGCCCCTGCCGCCGGGTTTGTTGCTGTCATCGTCAAGGCCGCGGGTACCAAAGGTGTCTACTAGCATTTTTGCTTCATCATAGCTGATGCTGTTTTCTGATTTAAATCCTGCTGTATCAGTTAGCGCGGCAACCGCGGCTGTAGCCGTGCTTTTTGAGTTGGCATAATAAAAACCGGCAACAAGGCCAATTATTAAAGTGATAAGAGGTAACACTAATTTTTTCATGTGTGTGAAAGGTTTAAATTAAAAAGGTGGTTTAAGTTGTGCATTACAATATTACTAAAATCAATATTAAACCGCACATTATCAAAGTATTTACACCCTAAAAAAAAGGGTAAAAATACCCTATAAAAAAGGGGGACTTTACGGTAAGCCATATTGCTTTTAGTGCCCACATTTGTATCGTTAGTTTAATTAGTAGTTAATAACGACCGGCAAAAAAGAGAGCGATCAGCAGCTTTAGGGTGCTGTTGAAAGCTTTGCCGGTTTAATTCCAGGTAAAAAGAAAGCACATGAATATTGTAAATAAACCAAGTCCGAATTTTTATGGGGGCCGCAAGGGCCATAAGCCCGAAGCTATAGTAATACATATTATGCAAGGCACCTTATATGGTACCGATAGCTGGTTCCAGAGCCTTATATCAAAAGCATCGGCACATTATGGCGTGGGTAAAGCAGGGCAGGTGCACCAGTATGTGAATGAAAGAGATACCGCCTACCATGCGGGTAGGGTTAATGCCCCAACGTGGAGCCTTATTAAGCAAACAGAAAGCGGGTTATACATTAGTCCGGATTTTTACACCATAGGTATTGAGCATGAGGGTGACTTCAATACCAACTGGACCGACGAAATGTATCAAACCAGCAGCGACTTAATACGGGTCATCAGCAAGCGTTGGGGCATTCCTATAGATCGTAAGCACGTTATAGGCCATCACGAAATATATTCGTTAAAGAAATGCCCCGGCAGTGGTGTAGATATTAATAAACTTATTGCAATGGCTAACGGGCAGTTAATTGATGAACTTACTGTTTAAGAAATTAAAGATTAGTGATTGAAGATTAAAGATTGGAGATTAGGCCTGTCAAGTTTCTCTCCGAGCGTCATTGCGGCGGTAGCGTGGCAATCTCACGTAGGCTAAGTAGCGCGTCGTCTTCCCGGCCCGGTGTGCTGACAGGCCTTTACGCTTTTTTGCACCCTCCTACCACACGTCATCCTATACAAACATAGGATGACGCTTAATTTTTTTCTCCTCTGTCCGCTTGTCATAAACCTGTCGGGTATCTGGCGGACGGACACTCGCTATTAATTCTTAACACCGGCCAGAGGTTCAATATTTTGCATCTCTGTTACGTCCACTCAGTGTAAGTAACCTTTGGCATCCATGGGTGTTTTATCATTCCGTATGCCCACGGTAGTGTTTGCAACAGCACATCATACGCTCCTTTTCTACTATTATCGATACCTTATCCTCATCTTTAGTTAGTTTGCCGGGGCGTTGTAAAAAAGATGTTCTTAACCCGTTTATAGATGTGTTATTTAATTTATCCCAGGTTTTTAACATGGCCTGTAACAGGCCCTCTGCAATTACCTTTTCTTCTGTTGTCAGAGGTGGCAGAATTTTAATTGCTGTTACTTCAAGCCCAAAAATCAACCCCATTGCTTCAGCGTCAGGTAGGGTGTAAGTGTCATTACCGGTAGCTACAAACAGTAGCGCTTGTATGGCCTTTTGCCTATCGCTGTCACTTTTAAACGCTACATCCAGGCTCAGCCTTGTAAAGTACGTAACAATAAAAGGGGTAATTAGCACCAGCCCCGCATTATTAATAAAATATACTTGTTTGGGTTTGGCAGGCATGGCGCATGGTGCTAATGAAAAACGAAAGATAATAAAAGCGTAGCATCGGCACAAGTCGAGCCCTGCACAAGCCTACCCGCTAAGACTTGCGCCAGATTGCGGGGGGAAACGACAGGCCTAATCTTTAATCTTCAATACCTAATCTTTCCACCCAATCTTTAATCTTCAATACCTAATCTTTCCACCCAATCACTAAATAGAACATTTCCAAATAACATTTGACATTGTACTGGCTTCGCATTAAGCGTTATATTTTGTAAATTCGCACCACGCCTGTTTTTAGTGGAAGTTATTACTTTAAATGGGGATTATTCGTTTTACTTCTTACTTAAATATTACTAAAATGGCTTTTGATTTAGAGATGATCAAAAAGGTTTACGATCGCTACAGCACCCGCGTGGCTGCTGCCCGTACCGCGACTGGTAAACACCTAACTTTAACCGAAAAAATATTATATGCTCACCTGAGCGAGGGCGATGCTAAGCAAGCCTTTGGTCGTGGTGTAGACTATGTTGACTTTGCACCCGATCGTGTGGCTATGCAGGATGCTACGGCGCAAATGGCGCTGCTGCAGTTTATGCAGGCGGGCAGGCCGCAGGTTGCCGTACCAAGTACGGTACATTGCGACCACCTGATACAAGCCAAAGTTGGCGCTGTTGAAGATTTACATACCGCTATTGATGTGAACCGCGAGGTTTATGATTTCCTGGCTTCGGTATCTGATAAATATGGTATTGGTTTCTGGAAAGCCGGGGCGGGTATTATTCACCAGGTAGTGCTGGAAAATTACGCTTTCCCGGGTGGAATGATGATAGGTACAGATAGCCACACGCCAAACGCGGGTGGTTTAGGTATGGTTGCTATTGGTGTTGGCGGTGCCGATGCTTGCGACGTTATGGCCGGTCTGCCATGGGAGCTAAAGTTCCCTAAGCTAATTGGTGTTAAATTAACCGGTAAGCTTTCGGGCTGGACATCGGCTAAAGATGTTATTTTAAAAGTTGCCGGTATACTAACCGTTAAAGGTGGTACCGGTGCCATTGTTGAATATTTTGGCGAAGGCGCGCAATCGCTTAGCGCTACAGGTAAGGGTACCATCTGTAACATGGGTGCCGAAATTGGTGCTACCACTTCTATCTTCGGTTACGACGAGAAAATGGCTATTTACCTGCGTGGTACCGAGCGTTCAGAAGTTGCTGCCGCTGCCGACGCTGTTAAAGAACACTTAACCGGCGATGCCGAAGTTTACGCCAACCCTGCACAATACTTTGATCAGGTGATAGAAATTAACCTGAGCGAACTGGAGCCGCATATTAACGGTCCGTTTACTCCTGATTTGGCATGGCCGATATCTAAATTCGCTACCGCGGTTAAAGAGAACAACTGGCCAGAGAAACTGGAAGTTGGTTTGATAGGTTCATGTACCAATTCATCATATGAGGATATTACCCGTTCGGCATCTATAGCTAAACAGGCTATTGATAAAGGCTTAAAAGTTAAAGCCGAATTTACCATAACTCCCGGCTCTGAGCTGGTACGTTACACGGTGGAGCGCGATGGTTATTTAGATACTTTCGGCAAAATGGGTGGCGTAGTGTTGGCTAATGCTTGCGGGCCATGTATTGGTCAGTGGGCTCGTCATACTGATGACCCTACCCGTAAGAACTCTATCATTACGTCTTTCAACCGTAACTTTGCCAAAAGGCAAGACGGTAACCCAAATACGCATGCTTTCGTAGCATCGCCAGAGGTGGTAACCGCTTTAGTTATAGCAGGCGATTTAACATTTAACCCGTTAACTGACTACCTTACCAACGAAAAAGGCGAGCAGGTTAAGCTAGACGAGCCTTTAGGTATTGAAATGCCTGTTAAAGGTTACGCGGTTGAAGATGCCGGTTACCAGGCCCCTGCCGAAGATGGCAGCAGGGTTGTAGTTAAGGTTGATCTTGCTTCATCGCGTTTACAATTGCTTGAGCCGTTTAAGGCGTGGGAGGGTACAGATATTACAGGCTTGAAATTGCTGATAAAAGCTAAAGGTAAATGTACTACAGATCATATCTCTATGGCTGGGCCATGGTTAAAGTTCCGTGGTCACCTGGATAACATCAGTAACAATATGTTGATTGGTGCCATAAATTATTTCAACAATACTGCCGATAGCGTTAAAAACGAACTGACCGGCGAATACGGCCCGGTACCTGCCACACAGCGCGATTATAAGGCGCATGGCATAGGTTCTATTGTTGTTGGCGATGAGAACTATGGCGAAGGTTCATCACGCGAGCACGCGGCTATGGAGCCCCGTCATTTGGGTGTACGTGCCATATTGGTGAAATCATTCGCCCGTATCCACGAAACCAACCTGAAAAAACAAGGTATGCTGGCCATAACCTTTGCTGATAGCAACGATTATGAAAAGATACAGGAAGACGATAAAATTGATATTATCGGTTTAACCACCTTTGCCCCGGGCAAACAGTTAACCGTAGTATTGCATCACCAGGACGGAACGGTTGATTCGTTCCCGGTTAACCATACCTATAATGCACAGCAGATAGAATGGTTCAAGGCAGGTGGCGCGTTGAATATCATCAGGAGACAAATGGCTTAGTCTTGAGGCCGAAAGGTAAAAGGTAAAAGCTAAAAGGTTTTTTGCAGAGCCGCTTCGATTATCGGGGCGGCTTTTTTTTGTCCGCAGCGTCCAAAGTGTGTCGCCCCTTTAGCGGACGGACAACAATTAAATTGATGAAAATTATTGCATTGCCTTCGGCCCGGGCTATCCGCTTATACGGCTACAGGCGTTAGGCGCGGGGCCGGTATCCGCTGCTATCCCTAACGCGGAATTTCAGTTTTAAGCCGTCAGCAGAAAAGCTTCTGGCGAGGTCTGATAAAATATGCGGGTCTGTGCGGCGGGAAAGGCATAGCAACTTTTTGCCAAGGCAATGGCCATGTGCGATCTGGAGCAAAAATATTGCAGCCTGTGATTTTATCAGACCTGCAGGGCAAAGGCCCTGAGCGCAAAGAAGCATCTCTGCTGACTTGATTTTTGGTTCTTTTCATCAAGGAAAAGAACAAAGCCTACCCGCGGCGATTGAGCGGGCGGATGCTCACATTGTGTACGAAGCTCGCAATCTGCATGAAGAAGACGCAAAATATTGCGTCTCTAGAGTTTTTTTACCCGTTTCAACGTCAACAAATTCTGCGCGTTCAAGCTATAGCCGCTTATATTATTCTGGTACAGGTTTACCCGCTTATCATAATATAAAATAACCACCGGGGCATGCGCCATAATCACGTTATCCATTTTTTGGTAGATGGCGAAGCGTTCTTCATCGTTTTTTATGTTGTAAGCTTGCTCGAACAGGTGGTCAAACTCCGCGTTATTAAACCCGGTATAATTTGGCCCAAAGGGTATCTTATTTTTCGAGTAGAAAACCGACAGGTAATTCTCGGCATCCGGGTAATCGGCAATCCATGATCCATAGAAAAAGTTAATACCGTTTTTGGCTACCATTTCGCGCAGGCTGGCACCCTGGGTTACTTCTATTTTAGTTTTTATACCGGCGCGGTCCAGTTCGCCCTGTATATATTCTATCATGTTGTGATAGGCAACGGTAGTAGTAAGGGTGATGGGCGGCATGTTTTTACCGTCGGGGTAACCTGCCTCTGCCAATAACCGGCGCGATTTGGCAGGGTTATAGTTGTAGCCCTTTACATCCGCCGCACTAAACCCCGGCATACCCGCCGGTATAAAGCCCTGGTAACCCGGCGTACCTAAACTATTGCGCAGGTATTTTATCAATTTTTGCTTATCAATAGCATAATTAATGGCTTGCCTTATCTTCAATATCCGCAACGGCGAATGTTTAACTATCGGCAGCGTAGTATCTACCAACATGCCCAGGTACATGGTATTGAGGTAGGGTCCGGTTTGTAAAATAAACTGGCCCTTATACTTGCGGGTTATCCGACCCGATTTGGTTAAAATATCATCGCGGTAGCTGCCATCTATATCATTAAAAAAATCAAGTTTCTTTTTAATAAACTCCATGAACGAGGTTTGCTTATCATCAATAAACGTAGCACGGATAGCATCAAGGTAGGGCAATTGTTGGCCCTTGTTATCCTTCTCCCAGTATTTTTCGTTTTTCAGCAGCACCATAACTTCGCCTTCTTTCCAATACTTAAATTTAAATGGCCCTGTACCCACCGGGTGGCTGCGAAAATCTTTGCCATAAAACTCAACCACCTCCTTAGGTACTACAGAGCAATACTGCGCCGTAAGCATGCTGATAAAAGGCGCGAAGGGCTGCTTTAAGGTGATGCGGAAGGTGCTGTCATTTAATGGCTCGAAAGCTTGCCTGCCAACTACCTTATCGCTAAATATCCATGAGCCCGATGAGGCTACTTTTGGGTCGATAAGACGGCTAAAGCTATAAGCAAAATCGGCAGCTGCAACCTTGCGGCCAATGCCATTTTTAAAATGCGTTTCATCCTGAAAATAAACATCATTACGCAGGTGGAAGGTATATACTTTCCCATCGGCAGATATATCCCAGGTTTTGGCAATGCAGGGGATGGTTTTCAAATTGTCATTTATCTGCACCAAACCATTGTATACCTGGTTATCCATCCAGATGGTGTTATGGTTGCGGCAAAAAGCCGGATCAAGCGAGGTTAGGCCCTCGTCAAGGTTGATATTGAAAACAGTTTGCCGGGTATTATTTTCGGACGGACTACAAGCAGATATCAGAAAAAGTAAACACAGGTAGCCTATCAGTTTATTCATTAAAGCTAATATATGTAATTATTGAGTTATTGATTTATCGAATTGTTGATTTGACAATATGATGTTAGTAAATCTCTAATAATGTAAATAATTACTAACTTGGTAGTTATAACACCTAAACCATGAAAAACATTCTTATCCTAATGGCCGTGGGCATATTATATTGCCCTTTTGCTATTGCGCAAACGCTTAATGCAGCCAATCTTCTGCACACAACACGCCGTATCAGCTTTAATTTTGTAGGGAAAGACAGCGTTAATATGGCCCTTAACGACGAGTTTGATTTGATAGAAGATAGCTGTAAGCAGGTTATCCGCTACGCGAAACTGGATATGCGAAAGCGCAAATATTTGGGCAAAATTAAAGATGTAAGCAGCCTTAATCCTAATTTAATACTTACAGAGGGCAACTATACCGCAGATGGGTTGAAGGATGGCTATTTCATCACCCATTATTTAAACGGACAATTACAAGCTAAGGGCAGCTTTAAAAATAATGAGTATGAGGGCAAGTGGGAAATGTATTATGATGACGGTAAACCCAAATTAACTTTTGAAGCCAACGGAAAAGATATAAAGATAACAGATGCCTGGGATGCAAAAGGTGTTAAAACTATTGATAATGGAAAAGGCACTTACCGGGTTAACACCGGGTCGATATACTGGAAGGGGAAGTTGCTTAACGGCAAACCCGATGGCGCATGGAGTGCCATGAAAACAGACGATGCCACCAATACCGATATTGCTACCGAAAAATACAAAAATGGTGCGTTTCAAAAAGGGACAGGTCCATTGGGCGATTATAACGATGTGTCGAGGATGGCATTAGTTCCGGGCGATGTGCTGCCATTTGTTAAAGCCGAGCTGTTGCATGTGTCAATGGTGCCATGTAACGGTGTTAAACGCAAACATATTGTAAATGCGCAATACGCCCAAGGATTTGGTTATTTCTCTGAAGCAATTAAGCGCGCTGTTGAGCCATACCTTAAAACGGTTAATATAAAATCGTACGAAAATCAATTTAATATTACAGGTGAAGTTAACGACAGGGGATTTATTGTTAATATGACTGCTAATGATGCTTTTAACCAATCGATAGCACAGGGATTGATAGCAAGCCTTAGGCGGTTGCCGGCATTAAACCCGGCTACCGTGGATGGCAAACCGGTAACGCAAAAATTCAATATCACATTTAATTTTGGGCAAGGGCTTTATAGTTTCAGCTACCGGTTTTTGCAAATTGAGGATAAGTAACAGTTTCATAAATATTATTAAAAACCATGATTTTTAAATCAACCATCCTTATTATACCCGGACTGGGTAGCTCAGGTCCGCAGCATTGGCAATCTTTATGGGAGCGCCGGTTTAATTTTACCCGGGTTGAACAGCAGGATTGGGATACCCCGGTTTGTGCCGATTGGGTAGAAGCGATTAATAATGAAATTAATAAGCAAGACCCGTCGCAAGTAATATTGGTTGGCCACAGCCTGGCTTGCGCCACTATAGCTTATTGGGCACAAAAGTTTAACACCAAAATTAAGGGTGCGTTGTTAGTTGGCCCAAGCGATACCGAAGCAGATACTTATCCAACCGGAACAAGCGGGTTTAAACCTGTGCTGCCATTTCCATCAATTGCGGTAGTAAGTACTGATGATTATTATGTAACACTTAATCGCGCCAGACTATTTGCGGATAGCTGGGGGAGCGAGATAATTAATATTGGTGATGCCGGGCATATTAATGTGGCATCAGGCTTTGGCGAATGGGATGCAGGGTTGGAGTTTTTGAAGAAGTTGGATGGATAATATACTTTGCGATACAATGGCAGAGCCCTGTTAAGTACTCGTTATAAACGGGTGCTTAATAGGCTTAACGCTATAATGTTAGCTCAAAAATCTTTCTTTCAAAAACTTACCCGTATAGCTATCTTTTTCTTTTATCAGATCCTCAGGCAATCCTTCAAATACTACTTTGCCGCCACGGTCGCCGCCTTCGGGGCCTATATCAATAACCCAATCGGCGCATTTTATCACATCCATATTGTGTTCAATTACAATAATGGTGTTGCCATGCTCTAACAGGGCATCGAATGATTTTAGCAGTTTCTTAATATCGGCAAAGTGTAAGCCTGTTGTAGGCTCATCAAAAATGAACAGCGTTTTATGCGGATTATTCCCTTTAACCAGGAAGGATGCCAGCTTGATACGCTGCGCTTCGCCGCCTGATAGTGTATTGGATGATTGGCCCAACTGCACATAACCTAAACCCACTTCAAATAAAGGTTTTATTTTAGCGATGATCTTAGGCTCAGAAACAAAAAACTCCAATGCTTCTTCAATGGTCATGCTTAGTACATCGCTTACATTTTTTTCATTGTAAGTAATATCCAGTATATGTTGCTTAAAGCGTTTGCCACCGCAGGTTTCGCAGGTTAAGAAAATGTCAGCCATAAACTGCATTTCTATTTTTACTTCGCCCTCGCCCTGGCAAACATCGCAACGGCCACCCTCAACATTAAAAGAAAATGCCGATGGTTTTAACCCTGCAGCTTTAGCAACCGGGCGCGCCGCAAACAGGTTGCGTATCTCGTCCCAGGCCTTAACATACGTAACCGGGTTGGAGCGTGATGAACGGCCAATTGGATTTTGATCCACCATTTCTACCTGTTCAATTTTAGCATAATCACCTTCAATAGCATCATAGCTGCCGGTTTGCTCGCCATTGTAATTGCCCAACGTTTTTTGCAGTGCAGGAGCAAGTATACGCTTTACCAGGCTGGTTTTACCTGAGCCGGATACACCGGTAACGGCGGTAAACACACCTAGCGGGAACTTAGCTGTTACATGCTGCAGGTTATTTTCGCGTGCGCCTTTTATCTCTATAAAATCGTTCCATTTACGGCGACTTGTTGGGATAGCTATTTCTTCCCTGCCGCTTAAATAACGGCCGGTTAAGCTGTTGTTATCTTTTATAATTTCATCATAAGTGCCGCTAAATACCAGCTCGCCGCCATGGGTGCCGGCAGCGGGGCCGATGTCAATAATATGATCGGCGGCTTTCATGATCTCTTCTTCGTGCTCAACCACCAAAACGGTATTGCCAACATCGCGTAATGATTTTAGAACAGTTATTAACCGTTGCGTATCACGTGGATGCAGGCCAATGCTCGGCTCATCCAATACATATACCGATCCAACCAAACTACTACCCAACGAGGTTGCCAAATTAATACGCTGCGACTCGCCACCTGATAAGGTGTTAGATAAACGATTCAGCGTTAAATAGCTTAATCCAACATCATTTAAAAAGCTTAAACGGTTGGTTATTTCGGTTAATAACCGCTTGCCAATTTTAACATCGGTTTCGTTTAATTGCAGGCCTGCAAAAAATACCAGCGCTTTATCCAGCGCCATCAAAACCACATCGGTGATAGACTGGTTGTTTATCTTAACATAGGTAGCATCATGGCGCAGGCGGCTGCCTTTACACTCGGGGCAGGTGGTTTTGCCGCGGTAGCGGGATAGCATAACCCTGTATTGAATTTTATAGGTTTGCGCCTCCATCTCCTTGAAAAATTCATCCAAGCCGCGGAAGTGTTTATTGCCGGTCCATAATAAGCGTTGCTCTTTTTCGGTCAGTTGGTTGTACTGGCGATGGATAGGAAAATCAAACTTTAAAGAATGTTTTACCAGTTCATCGTTCCACTCACGCATTTTCTCGCCGCGCCACGGGGCAATAGCACCTTCGTAAACGGTTTTGCTTTTATCAGGAATAACTAAGTCTTCGTCAATGCCAATTACTTTGCCGTAGCCTTCGCAACGTTTACAGGCACCATACGGATTATTAAAGCTGAAGAAATTTGATGTAGGCTCTTCAAACTTAATTCCATCCAGCTCAAACCTATCGCAAAAAAAACGCTCCTTTTCTTCAGCTGTGTCAGGTTCCTGATACCTTACATAGCAATCGCCCTTGCCTTCAAAAAACGCGGTTTGCACCGAGTCGGCCAGGCGGCTCATGGTCTCTTCCGAATCATTTTTAGTAATACGGTCTATTACAATATGTACAGCGTGGTCCTTATAGCGGTCACGGTCAGGGGTGGTGCTTTCTTCTACATTATCCCATACGGTGTTATCTAATCCCTCTTCTTCTAAAAGCGATTCGATGCGTGATATTTTGCTTTGATATTCAACCCTCACAAACCCTTTTTGCATTAATACGGCCAGCTCTTCTTTTAAGCTACGGTTATTATGCGGGTAAAGCGGGCAAAGTATGGTAGCCTGTGTTTCATCAGGCAAAGCCATAATAAAATTAATCACATCAGTAACCGAATCTTTTTTTACAATGCCGCCCGATACCGGCGAAGTCGTTTTACCAATACGTGAAAAAAGCAACTTAAGGTAATCATATATCTCTGTTGAGGTACCAACTGTAGAGCGCGGGTTTGAGGTAATTACTTTTTGTTCGATCGCTATAGCAGGGGCAATACCTTTAATATAGTCAACATCGGGCTTGTTCATGCGGCCCAAAAACTGGCGGGCGTATGATGAAAGACTCTCTACATAACGGCGCTGACCTTCGGCATAAAGTGTATCAAAAGCCAGGGATGATTTGCCTGAGCCAGACATGCCCGTAACTACAACCAGTTTGTTTTTTGGTATTGCTACATCCAGGTTTTTAAGATTATGCACCCGGCTACCCTTTATTATAATATGTTTTTTGGGATCTTTATCCGCTTCTTTAACCATGTATTATTTTATATTATAAATGCTTATTGTGATTAAACCATTTATGATTAAACGAGTCTATACTATGTAAGCTATTGCTATGCACTTTTTTACAAAATGCAAAAATCCTAAAATATTTAGCAGTATCCAAATAACAGGACAAAGCAATAAATATTATGACAAAAAAAAATTATTTGTTTTTTAGCGTATAATTTGTTTTATTTGGGGTAATAATAATTTAACCCCAAAGGAGACCCCCTATCGATTAGAAGCTATACTTAACAATTTAATTAACTAAGTTTAAAAAGTAAGAGCTTAATATGGATTTTCAATTGCAAAGTGATCAGGATTTAATCCATCTGTACGTAACCGGAGATGAAAAGGGTTTAGTAGAGTTGATCCGCCGTTATCAATCAAAAATTTATACTTCAATTTACCTGCTTGTTAAAGATGAATATCTTGCCGAAGATATTTTTCAGGATGCTTTTATTAAAGTAATTAATACGCTAAAGGCCGGTAAATATAACGAAGAAGGTAAATTTTTACCCTGGGTAACCCGTATTGCACATAACCTGGTTATTGACCATTTTCGTCGTGAAAAGCGCGCGCCAATGGTAAGCAATGGGGACGATTTTGATATTTTTGAGGTGCTTGGCAACTACGATGAAAGCACAGAGGACCGAATGGTTCGCGACCAAACTCACAAGGATTTAAAGATATTGATACAATTGCTCCCTTCTGAGCAAAAAGAAGTATTAATTATGCGTCACTTTGGCGATATGAGCTTTAAAGAAATTGCCGACATTACCGATGTCAGTATCAACACGGCCTTGGGCCGCATGCGTTACGCGTTAAACAATCTGCGCAAAATGATGCAAACCAAGGAGTTGAGTTTGAAGAATTAAACATTAATAATTGTGATTATTATAAGATGCTGCTTGCCCCCGGAGATTACGGGGCAGCAAATTCTTGATGTGTTTATGAGTCGTTGTAATAACATGTAGTGGTGAGTGATACCCGCGTTTGAGAACGCCCAATTGTTTTGATCCACGATTGCTATGATTTGCCTATTGTTCATGATTAACAGTTGGATTAAAAAAAATCAATCGCTAAAAACCAATTCTTACACTAAACCACCAGCTTAAACGTTAACCATACCGGTATTTATCCCCATTTGCTTTGCTTTTCACCGCAGTTTTATCAACCCAAAAGAAAAATTTCATTAAATTTTCATTTAAGGAAAATAAAATGAAATAGGTGTACGTTATACAATGTATAACTGATTCAATAAAAATAGCTTATGGCAGAAACCTTTACTTTTAAACAGCTCACTAACCTAAATGGAGTGATGAAAACAGATACAATAGAAAATCTGGAAGGGGACGAACAAATGTTCTATAATTCGCTCCGTGCAGATTTGGACCTGTTGCAAAAACAGCCAAAATTGCAAACCATTCATTACATACTTGATTATTCTAAAAGTTTGCGGTAAGCTTGGTAGTTGAAAGTCTTAAGTCCTGGTGAAGAAGTTCATTTCTCACTCAGGACTTTTTTTTACTTTTGACAGCAGACTTCAGACTTACCCACATGCTCAGAGCCGAACGCTACCGCCATTTTGTTGAATATTTCTCTAAGAACCAACCCGGGGCAGAAACCGAGTTGCATTATACCAATCCGTTCGAGCTGCTTATTGCCGTAATACTATCGGCACAGTGTACAGATAAACGCATTAACCAGGTTACGCCCGCGCTTTTTGAGCGGTTCCCTACGCCCGAAAGTTTAGCCGCGTCAAACGTCGACGAGGTATTTACTTATATCCGCAGTGTAAGCTACCCTAATAATAAAGCCAAGCATTTGGTGGGCATGGCTAAAATGCTGGTAGAAGTTTTTAATGGCGTTGTGCCGTCTGACATTAACGAACTGCAAAAAATGCCCGGCGTGGGCCGCAAAACTGCTAATGTTATTGCATCAGTAGTGTATGATGCTCCGGCTATTGCTGTCGATACGCATGTTTTTAGGGTGGCTGATAGAATAGGGTTAACTACCAACGCCCGTACCCCATTGGCTGTTGAAAAGCAGTTGGTAAAATACCTGCCTACAGAAACGTTGGCCATAGCGCACCATTGGCTAATTTTACATGGCCGGTATATATGCGTAGCGCGCAGCCCAAAATGCGAGATATGTCCCCTTACCTGGTTTTGCCGCTATTATGAACGCGCCCATACCGAAACCGCACTAATAAAAGCCGAAGCGCTAAAACTTAAAAAAGCTAAGGATGCAAAAAGAAAGAAATCATTGGATGCTATTAGTAAGCAATTGGCTAAACGCAGTGTGGATAAGAATAGTTGATTGAGTTAAATAAGTTGATTAAGTTAGCAGTTACATGCTAGGTATAGTCAATAAAACTATTTAACTTAATCAACCACTAAACGCAATTAACAATTATTACTAATAATATTAGTAATTGTAAAATAATTATCTATATTTGTTCAAGATATTTTTAAGATGAGTAACGCAGATAAATTAAAGGCACTACAGCTTACATTAGATAAGCTTGAAAAATCATACGGAAAAGGCACTATCATGAAGCTGGGCGATTCTGTTATTGAACCAACAGAGGTTATATCAACCGGCTCATTAGGGCTTGACATCGCTTTAGGTGTTGGTGGTTTACCTAAGGGCCGTGTTATTGAAATATATGGGCCCGAATCATCAGGTAAAACCACGCTGGCTATCCACGCCATTGCCGAATCGCAAAAGAAGGGTGGCATTGCAGCCTTTATTGATGCGGAACACGCGTTCGATCGCTTTTACGCAAAAAAATTAGGCGTTGATGTAGAGAACCTATTAATATCACAACCCGATAATGGCGAGCAGGCTTTGGAAATTGCCGATAACCTGATCCGCTCGGGCGCTATAGATATTTTAGTTATTGACTCGGTTGCCGCGTTAGTACCAAAGGCAGAGATCGAAGGCGAAATGGGCGACTCGAAGATGGGTTTGCATGCGCGTTTAATGTCACAGGCATTGCGTAAGCTTACAGGTACCATTAGCAAAACAGGTTGTTGCTGCATATTTATAAATCAGCTGCGCGATAAAATAGGCGTTATGTTTGGTAACCCCGAAACCACTACCGGTGGTAACGCCCTGAAATTCTATGCATCGGTACGTTTAGATGTGCGCCGTATATCACAAATTAAAGATTCTGACGAAGTATCAGGTAATCGGGTTAAGGTTAAAATAGTAAAAAATAAAGTAGCGCCTCCGTTCCGTATTGCCGAGTTTGACATCATGTTTGGCGAAGGCATATCAAAAGCCGGCGAGATCATTGACCTGGGTGTTGAGCATAACATTATTAAAAAGGCCGGTTCGTGGTTTAGCTATGGCGATACCCGTTTGGGCCAGGGCCGTGACGCGGTTAAACAACTGATATTGGATAACCCCGAACTTATGGACGAACTGGAAGCGAAAATTAAACAAGAAGTTACCGGTGATAAACTGATAGAAGAAGTAGAATAGCCTGTATTGATTTCGGGATTTCGATTTCGATGAGTTGATTTGAGTCCCTCTATTGGAGGGATTTTTTTGTTTCCATAGTGAATTCTGCGGCGGGGTTTTTCACCCGGAATGCTATCCTTTAAGGTATTGTTAATATAAATCTTACAATTTAACTAACTCTTAACCTTGACTTTATTAAATAGACATACCTGATAAGTAATATTGCATCAACAAAATTTAGCAATAATACGTTAAAATGCAAACAGCAAAATTTTAAAGTGGAATTCCTAAAAACAGGGTTATTTGTTTTGCTGATTTTGTAGTTTTTGACTGAAAAGGTCAGATATATATTTTAAAAATGTTTTTATATTGTCATTTCATAGTAATATATTTACAATAATAGCACCCTAATACAATTTAAAAATTGGAAAATATGCGCCTGATTTTTTTAAAGACGCTTTTTGTTTTATTACTATTTGGTAGTCCATTTATTGGAAAATCACAAGGCATTACGTTGGCCAATGCTTTTGCGCATAACGATTATCGCCACAAACATCCCCTGATAGATGCCGAAAATAATGGCTATACCCATATTGAAGCCGATGTTTTTTTACACTCCAATAAACTGGTTGTTGCCCACATTAACCCCTATTTTAAAGGGAAAAGAACGTTAGAAAATTTATACTTAAAACCATTGTTCCAGCAGATAAGTAAAAATAACGGGCAGGTATATGCAGGGTATGATCAGCCAATTACGCTTATGATAGATATTAAATCAGACGCTAATAAAACCTATGCTTTGCTAAAACAGGAACTTGAAAATTACAAGTCGGTGTTGTCAAGTTATGATAATGGTAAGGTTTCTTTACGTGCAATTACTATTGTATTATCGGGGCATAAGCCGTATGATGTTATGAAAAATGAGCAATCCCGTTTTGCTTTTATTGATGAAGATTTGCGTAAAACTGCGAAAGACACCGCTAGAGCCAGCAGCATATTCGCTATGGCAAGCTGCAAATATTCAAAACTATTAAAGTGGAAAGGATCGGGTAATATCTCCGAACGTGAAAAGGATAGGTTATGCGCTTATGTATTACAGGCTCATAAAAACGGGGAGCAGGTAAGACTTTGGGCTTCGCCCGATAATAAGGCCGTTTGGAGAGAAATATTAAGTTGCGGTGTTGATCTGATCAATACTGATAAACTTGTTGCCCTTAAAAATTTCCTGGTGTCACAATCAACTAATGGGCCCCCGGCCACTTATTAATTAGCCCAACTTTACGGTATTGTAATTGATCTGCGCTGTATTGTATGCGCGCTAAAATAGCCTAGTACTGGCTTATCAAAATTATTAGGAGGATTAGTTGGCGTAGCCGAATTGCTAAAACCATTGCTTTGCTGGCTAAAAGTATACCAGTAAGTATACATTTCGGGGTCAATACATTGCATCTCAACATTAACTTTATCGCCACTATTAATCTTAATATCATCCTGGTATAACAGAGCCTGTACAAAACGTCCGTCACTAAACTGATCGTTCCGCACAAATACAGAATTTACCTGTATCCCGTTTACATATAAGATAAAGCGGTATTGATTTTTTATGTTCGGCGGATCCTGGAAAGACATACCTATTGTATTTGTAATTGATTTGCCGAAGCTTTGCGTTGTAACAGAAAGCGAATCCAGATTAACTCTGCCGGGCATGGTTGATTTTGCCGTGTAAGTTTGCCCATTAACCTGTACTTGTAAAGTGTAAGGCAGTGTATATCTTCCAACAAGAGAATTTACGGTATAAGTACCTGCGGCGCGCTCTGTTAAATTATAAACGCGGCCATTATAATCAATTATTTTAACAATGGCCCCTGATACCGGCGGATAAGTATTCGTGCTATCAAAAGCAACAGTTTTTGATATAGTTATACTTTGCGCACCCACTATGTCTGTTAAGTTTCCTTCTATCACCAACTGTGGGGAAGTATCTCTTAATTTTAAATCGATCACTTTTTTGCAAGAAGCAAGGCTTATACAAAGAATAATAAAAGCAGCTAATTTATAACTTGTTTTCATTGCGTTAATTAATAAGTAAAGTTATAAGTAACAGACGGAATACGGCCAAATAAACTTGTTTCAACCGCTTCTGTGCGGGTAGGGTCATTTTCTTTGTTCTGGAAGGTAATGGTATAAGGGTTTTTACGATTGTAGGCATTATACAAGCCAAACGTCCAGCTGGAATGAAATTTTTTATGTTGTTTCCCTTCAAACGTAGCACCCAGATCAAGGCGGCTATATGGCGGCATGCGGTCCGAATTACGGTCAGGATAATAATAGGTAGTTAATCCACCTATGGTATATTTTCCATGCGGGTAAGTAACTGCATTGCCTGTACCATATACAAAAGTGCTTGATAATGTCCATCGGTTAGTTATTTTATAAATACCAACTACTGATATATCATGTGTTCTATCCTGCCTGGCGGCAAAGTAATTGCCGTTGTTTATTGCATCAAACCGGTTCTCGGTTTTTGATAAAGTATAGCCTATCCACCCGTTAAATTTCCCGTACTTCTTTTTCAAAAATATCTCCAGGCCGTAGGCCCGGCCCTGTCCATAAACCAACTGTGATTCTACATCCTGGCTGGCTATAAGCTGTGCCCCATTTTTATAATCAATCTGATTTTGCAGCCATTTATAATAAACTTCGGCAGAAAATTCATATTGACTATTTGCCGAGTTCTTAAAAAAACCTACCGATGCCTGGTCGGCAATGCCGGGTTTGATATTGTTGCTGCTCATTACGTACAGATCTGTTGGTGAGCTGGCAGTTGAGTTAGAAATTAAATGAATATTTTGTGTATTACGGTTAAAAGAGGCTTTTATAGCATTCAGCTCATTAAGCGTATAGCTTACAGAAATACGCGGTTCAGGGTTAAGATAGCTTTTTACAACCTTCCCTGATGCATAATCTGCAGATGATATAATGGTATTATCCGGGGCGTACGTAGTGATCTTACCGGGGCCTATTAATGAAAATGACGATACCCTCAAGCCGTATAAAATAGTCAACTTATCGGTAGGGTGCCATTCGTCAGACACGTAAGCCGAGCTTTCTATACCATTACGGCTTTGAATAGCCTGCCCGTTTATGCTTGACGTTTGCGAAGTACTGATATCGCCCGGCGAAATAAGGTGATGCGTAACATTAATGCCAAAATGAAGCGTGTTTTTATAGGAGAAGAAATACTCAAAATCCTCTTTAAGGTTAAAGTCGCGAATTTTTGAGGTTACCTTAAAATCATTATTGGTAGAAAAACTTTGAACAACAAAATTATAATCGCTGTAAATAACTGATGTATTTAAAAACAGCTTACTGTTAAAAATATGGTTAAGGCGCAGTGTAGCAGTTTGATTGCCCCAATTGGTTTCGAAGCTGTTTTTTAGCCCCAATACATCCTTGCCAAAATAGCCGGAAAGATAGATGGTGTTTCTGTCATCCAAATGGTAATTAACCTTGGCGTTAATGTCATAAAAATAAAGGCTGGCGTTGCGCGTGGTTGAATCTGGCGATAATTTTAAAAAAAGATCGGCGTAGGTGCGGCGGGCACTTATCATAAATGAGCCTTTATTTTTAACGATGGGTCCTTCAACTTTTAAGCGCGATGCTATCAGCCCAATACCGCCTTGTATAGTGTATTGCTTATCATTGCCATCCAGCATTTTTATATCCAGTACCGACGAGAGGCGCCCCCCGTATTGCGCGGGCATGCCACCTTTATACAAGCTCACATCCTTTATAGCATCCGAATTAAAGGTGGAAAAGAAACCAAATAAGTGCGATGCATTGTATACCACGGCCTCATCAAGCAGGATAAGGTTTTGGTCGGAACCGCCACCCCGCACGTAAAAGCCCGTATTGCCATCGCCGGTTGATTTTACGCCCGGCAATAACTGGATAGTTTTTAAAACATCCTTCTCGCCAAATATTACCGGTACATTGTTTAGCTGTTTTAGGTCAAGCCTGGTTACGCCCATTTCAGGGTTGGTAATATTTTCATTTTTACGTGAATTGCCATTAATGGCAACCTCTTTTAGCGTATTGCCGCCGGTAAGCAAAATGTTAACCAAGGAATTTTTATTTAACCGTATAGGTTGGCTAATGGTTTCATAACCTATATAGCTTATAACTAACGTAAAATCGCCGTCAGGAGCAGTTAACGAGAAAAACCCATAAGAATTGGTAACAGCGCCGTTTTGCCGTAGCTCTTGTAATTTTACAGTAGCGCCAATTAGTGTCTCGCCGGTTCCTGCATCCCTAACAGTGCCACTAATGGTATAATTTTTTTGAGCGAAAGCAGCGGGAGCAAGCAGTACTAAAGTGGGTAATAATAAATAATAAAAAATAATTTTATACATATAAGCTTTATCTCCGGCTGCCCTAAATTATTAAAAAACACTTTTCCAACACGTTAGCCGGAGATGAGGTAATTTAAGTTGACCCAAAGATATTAATCCGGGCATATTATAACGCATAATACACAGTATTTAACTAACCCTTGTTTGTGTTTTAATATTACTTGTATAAAACCAACTAATAATTATATTTAATGACCAATATAAACCAATATGAAAAGAAGAACTCTCCTGAAATCAACCGCGGGACTTGTTGCCACATCGTTACTTTCTAATAAGCTTATCGCTGCTGCATCAACTATTAAACAACCGTCATTTATGCCGGTACCTGATGAGATACGTAAGTTTGGCGATGGGCGCGATTGGTTCTTCGACGCGCGTTTTGGCATGTTTATACACTGGGGCCTGTATGCTATACCGGCCTGGCATGAGCAATACCAGTGGCGGGCAAGGGTGCCCCGTAAAGAATACATGAAACTGGCCCAGCAATGGAATCCGGCTAAATTCGATCCTGACCATTTTATTGATCTGGCAGAGCAGGCAGGCATGAAATATATTTGCATTACCACCAAACATCATGACGGGTTTTGTATGTGGGATACCAAGCAAACCACCTACAATACCATGAATACGCCTTATAAAAAGGATATTATTAAATTATTGGCTGATGCCTGCCACAGGCGTAAAATGCCGTTATGTTTTTATTACTCGATAGTAGATTGGAACCAGCCTAATTATCCTAACCAGGGGCGTAGTCATGAGTTGCCCGCGGTTGAAGGCGACAGCCCTGACCTGGATAAATACCTGGAATTTTTAAAAGCACAGGTTAAAGAGCTTTGTACCAATTATGGCGAGATACACGGTTTTTGGTGGGATATGAATGTTACCGGCCATAAGGATCCATCAATAAATGCCATGATAAGAAAACTGCAACCCAAAGCAGTTATTAATAACCGGGGTTTTGATGGTGGTGATTACGGCACACCAGAACGAGACCTTAATGTTACCGCTGCAATTACGGGTTTTGCCAATCCTACAGAGGCTTGCCAGTCGGTGGGTATGGAGAGTTGGGGATATAGGAAGGACGAGGATTATTATACCGCTAAATTTTTAATGCAGAGCATAGACAGTTATTTAACACGCGGCGGCAACTATTTATTAAATGTTGGCCCAACAGCCGAGGGCCTTATCCCTAAACCCGCTGCCGATTTGCTGCAACAAATTGGCAAATGGTATAAACCGGTAAAAGAATCGTTAATAGGTGTTACTCTGGCTAATGGCTTATTGCCTAATAAAAACATCCAGCTAACTAAGCGCGACAATACGCTATATGTGCATTTTTCGAAAGATATTATTGGTAACGGCATCAAACTGAAACCAATTAACACCATGCCTAAAACAGCTATATTATTAAATAATGGCAAGCCCATAGCATGCGTAGTAAACCTAAGCCCGAGCGACCACGCGGAACAAAAGGCCTATTTGCGTTTACGCGATTTGCCGGTAGAGGAATTGCTGGATACAGTATTAATAGCTAAGTTGGAATTCGACCGCCCGCTTGATCAAATAATGCAGGCCAGTACCGGAAAGGTAAATGAAGATTTAATTAAATAATTCGGGCAGTGTAATGTTAGCAATTGGTGCTTAGGATGCAGGTACGTAGAAAAGGACTACAATACCAATCTCAAAAGCCTGGCTTTTAATTAATTTTAAGCTAAGCTTACCTTTCAGTTGTTTAAATATTGGCATTCCATCCCCAATAGCTGCAGGGTTTATAAAAAGATGGTACTCATCAATCAGCCCGGCTTTTATCAATGCTGATGTAAAGCTTGCGCCGCCGTAGGTAACGATGTCACCGCCATCCATAGCTTTTAGTTTATTTACCTCTTCTACCAGATCGCCCTTTGCCAGGTCAGTGTTTTCCCAGGCGGATTCTTTGAGCGTTTTCGAAAAAACCACTTTGTGGGTATCAACCATTTTTTTTGTAAAATGGTCGGCCGTTGCCGGGTCTTGCATTAATCCGGCCCAGTGAGGGATGAATCCTTCGGCCAATTTTCGGCCCAATAAAAGGGTATCAACAGGGGCCGTAAAGTCTTTTACATAGTTTTTTATATCGTCGCCCCAGTCCCATCTCATCCAATCCATTTCGCCATTGGGGCCGGCAACATATCCGTCCACGGATAGTTGCATTTGTAGTTTTAGTTTTCTCATGTGGTAGCAGGCAAGTTTTGTTTTTTACGATACCAAATATAAGCACAAGCGGCAAGGGCCAAAAATATCAGCATAAAATACCACGGGCCATCAGGTTGTGGGGTGCAATAAAGAGAATAGGTAGCGGCTATCAAATCAAAAGTTAAACCTGCATAGGCCCATTCTTTTAATCTTGGGAACCCAGGGATAAGTATAGCTATAACACCGAGCGTTTTTGCCACACCAATAAAGGGCACAAAATAAATAGGATAGCCTAAACCTTCGTGCATACCTTTAACAGCCGCAGGTTGCATTAGTACATCGGGTATTGCCGAGCCAAACATTACGAATGCAAACAGAATAGTAAATACCCAGTATAAAATTTTTGTGGTTTTCATGGTTATAAGGCTAGTGATTGTTTATACAAATATATTATTATCAGGCATATATAGTAGTGGGTGGACGGGACAAAATGCAGGGTGCATTGAGACGCACGGGTTACATTAGCTTGATAAATTTGTTCAATACCTAAATTTTCATTTTTTTTGCCCTATGCTAATCCGCCTCGCCACTCTTGCAGATATCCCCCAAATAATGAACCTGATAGCCGGGGTGGTGCCCATTATGAACGCTGCGGGTAATTTTCAATGGGATGCCGTATATCCAAATACCGGGGTTTTTGAAAAAGACATAGCGCATAGCCAGCTTTGGGTAGCTGATGAAGATGGAGACATAGCAGGTATTGCAGCCATAACAACCGACCAGGAACCCGAGTATGCCGCAGTAGGCTGGGACCTGGATGAAACCGCCATAGTGGTACACAGACTGGCGGTAAGCATCCATCATCGTGGCAAAGGCATAGCAGGTAAACTTATGCAACAAGCCGAACAGGTAGCCTTAACGCGTAACATTAAGGTGTTACGTGTTGATACCAATACAGCCAATGAAGCCACGCGAAAGCTATTCCCAAAACTTGGGTATACTTATGCCGGCGAGATTAGCCTGGGCTTTAGGGAAGGGCTGCGGTTTTATTGTTATGAGAAAAGGCTGGTTTAATATTAGCAGGAAATTTAGTGCTGGTTTATTGGGCGCTATTTTTTTGTAACCAATACCCAATCAATCACAAAATCGGCCTTCCCTGCTTTTATTTTATCAACCGTATTTTGTGGCATGCCAAAATAGGGAGTTGTTGTTTTGTTAACCCCGTGAGGAAAGCCACCACCCAAAGCAAAATTTAGTATAATATATTTAGGGTTATCATAGGCCCAGCGCCCGTATTTTTCTACCATTTCTTTGGTAACGGTATAAGTCGCCGCTCCGTCAACACTAAAAATCAGTTTATCGGGTGTCCAACTAACCGAATAAATATGCCATTGGGTTATATCTGTGCCTTTTGGGAAAAAGCTGTGATATACCAGCGGCGTATTGCCGAAATAACCCGGCCCATGCAAAGCATGGTTCACCCATAAAGAGTCGCCAATGTTTTCCATTATATCTATTTCGCCGCAATCGGGCCATTTGCCTTCGCCCAGCGCCCAAAACGCCGGCCATAAACCGGCACCTGCCGTCATCTTTATTTTGGCTGATACTGTGCCGTAAGTAAACGTGAATTTATTATGGGTATTTACCCTGCCCGATAAAAAATCATACTGTTTTTGCATATTGCTGGTATAGCCGGGGTGATAAACCGGTTTTATAGCCAGCACGCCATTTGATACTTTTAATATCGTTGCCGAGTCTACATAAGCCTGCTGCTCATTATTAACTGTGCGCCCGGTAACCTCAACGTTCCATTTATCCCTGTTGAGGGTTGTGCCATTAAAGTTTTCAAAAAACAGCGTGTCTGGTTTTTGTTGTGCAGAGGATATTTGCGATACGCCTAATAATAAAAAAAGCAGGTTTAACGGTTTCATAACATGGATATTTGATAAGTAATATCAAATATAAAAAGAAAAGCCACCCTGGGGCAGCTTTTCTAAAGTAAATTTTGTTGGCTAATCTATAAATGATCAGGGACTTAATTTATTTGTTTGCCGGTATAATATCTATAACAACCGTGCGGTTATAAAAGCGTTCTTCGGGCAAAGTATTTTCAAAGGGCGAATGATTGGTGTCTTCACCAAAGCCCAATGTTTCAAACTTAACATTGTTTTTACCTGAAGCTGCTAATGTAGGTTCAAGCATTTTTTGGCTTTGTTGCGCTCTGCTATCAGACAGTTTTTGATTATACTCTTCCTCGCCGATAATATCGGTATGGCCGTGCACAATAACTGTAGATCCATCAGCAATTAAAGGCGATACTACATCAGTTAAAAGCTTATTATATGATGCTATTGTAAATGCCTTATCAAAATCAAATATAATACTATAGCGGAAGCCTTTTTGAACGGTCACATCCTGACGCATTAAATGCACTGTGCTTTCTTTTGTAACCGTTGTGCCGTTTTTGGCTTCGCCAGTCATAACTATTTTGTAATTTCCTTCAGGGTTACTACCTACAATAGTTACACCTGATACGCTTTCCTGGTCTCTGGTGAACGGTCCGTAATGCTGCACTGTTCCTCTGTCATCGGTTATATTTACAGACCAGCTGTTAAATTCTTTTTTAGCACCATCGGCATTTAAAATAACGTAACTGTCAAGCGGATCTATCTGCGTTGCATTAATTTGTACAGGTTTCATCATGCCGCCGCCAACTTCCATTAACAACTCTGGCGATGTGCTTGTAATATCAACCCTGCGATCTTCCGCGCGAAGCAAAACAAGCTCCTTGTTGCCGCCAGGTTGTTCTGATGGATTAACCGGTTTAATGCGTGCCCGGGTAGTAATTCTTGAGCCATCAATCCCGAATGTTATTACTATATATTGTTTAATTGACTCGGCCATAACTTTACCATCGCCGGCGGGGGCACCGCTTAGTAATATGGTGGTAGTGGGGTTGGCCCGCATACGGTCGCCTACTATGTTGAGTATATTATGGTATACATTTAATTGCCTTGCAGAACGGCCAGACATAGTTACCGATTGCTCTTCCTGCAATTGTTGTTCTTTAAAGCCTGATGCCTGATCTTTTGTAAGCAGTACATACCGGGCTGGCACGCTATTAGAACCAGCATCAAAAAATACAGTATTAAGCAATGGTAAGGTTTCGCTTACCTGACGATTTAAAGGCACTGTTTTTGGCTCGCGTACCGAAAATGCAACATCAGCCACAATAGGAACAACTATCGGCGGCGGTGTAGCGGCCACAGCAATTTTATGAGCCTTTCCAAATTTAAGCGCAACACCTGCTCTTACCGTTGTTACCGTCCAGCTTTCTATACTGCGGGGCGATTGGCCAAAATAAGGCTGATAAGAAACAAAAGGCGAAAGGTTAACCTTAGTTGTGCTGTTAGCTGATGAAAGCGGAACTTCAAAACCAACACCAACTTGTCCGGATATTAAATTTTTACGCATATCACTTAGCTGTGAATTTGTGTTGGGCTGCTTTTCCTGGGTATAAGCAAAATCATGCGCCATATTGAAAGCTAAACGCGGGCCTGCAAAAAAGTAAAGACTTGATGACGGTATACCTAAACGCAAGCTTGGCTCGACAGAAACATAGCTTGTATTGGTATGCAATGTGGCAAGGCAATTACATGGGGCAACAACATCGTTAAATTTTCCACCCCGGCCATCATAGCCAACGTTAAGCATAATTCCCCATACCCCGGCCGGACGATATTCTGCCAGAACGGAGCCATAAGGGCGCACACCATACCCTTTATGAAAAGCAGTAGGAACAACTAATGAACTGTTGAGCGTTTGTGTTGTGCCATCGTAAAAATTAAAATTAGCAGCACCCGATACGCCAAACCACCAAATGGGTTGCGTTGTTTGAGCCTGCACAGCAATTTGGGCAAGCATCAGCATCAATGAAAATATGATGGATCTTTTTATTGTTTTATATTGAAGTAACATATGATTTCTGTTTTAATAAATGTGTTTTAACAAGTACATCCCCCGCAGGGAATGTACTGATGAGTATGATATATTAAGGTAAAATAACCGTACTGGCGTTTAATGTAACTGCTTTTTGTGCCAATAATCTACCGGTAACTTTAGCTCCGGTATTTAGTGAGATCAGGTTTTTACTCAGGATATTCCCGCTGAAATCAACATTGGTACCAAGCGTGGCTTGTCCGGCAACAACCCAATAGATATTCTTGGCTTGCGCCCCGCCTATTAAGTGAATAATGGCAGAGTTGTTTACAGTAAGATCTTGTGCGATCTGGAAAACCCATGTATCATTTGCACCACCCGAAAGTGTTACACCGGCATTGGTTATTAAAACACCAGTGCCCCATTTATATAAGCCCGGAGGCAAAGTCAAACCACTAATATCACCGGCGCCTAAACCATTAACAGGCGCGGGGGTTACCAGGTTATTTGAATTTGTATAAGCGGTTTCCATATTACTTACAGCTGTGGTCATGTTATCTGGTGTAGGAACAGCGTAGTCGGCAGCGTAAACCTTTCCACTCACAATTGGCGTGTGTGAAGACTGTCCGTTGGTATCCATTATTAATCCAAACCCGGTTATTGCTGTTGAGGTTATAGGGCTCACTCCAATATCACCGGTAATTGATGTAACACCGGTAGTAGATATTCCAGATTCGGTTAAAATGGTAAAATTACCAGCCGCTCCCAGACCAGGAAGTACAGGGCCAAGCGCTACTGTTGCCGTAAAGTTGGCCGTAATATTTTTATTCGAGGTCATGGTAACCGTTAATGGGTTTACCGAGCCTGAAGCATCTCCGCTCCATGATGAAAATATATAACCTGCATTTGGCGTTGCGGTAAGCTGTGCCGTAGTTCCGTAATTATACGTTGGTTGGTTCGGCGTTTTTGTTACACTCCCACCTGCTGCTGGTAATGCTGTTGTATTTAAGGTGTACGTGTTAAGTAAAAAATTAGCAACCAATGTTCTGTTTGCACTTAAAGGGAATGTATAAGCCGGACTGGTTGATGCAATAGTTCCGTTATCTGTCCAGTTAACAAAGGTATATCCAGTATTCGGCGTTGCGTTTACGGTTACAGATGTTCCTGCAGCATAGGCACCAGACCCGGTTGTTGATCCGCCGGCAGCTGGATTTGATGATAATACTACCGCGAATTGCGATGCCGGTATTGTGCTAAAGTGTGCAACTAATGTCCTGTCTGCAGGTAAAACAAATTGATAACTTGAACTTGTAGAAACTATAGCTCCATTATCTGTCCAATTAACAAATGTATATCCGGCATTAGGAGCGGCGGTTGCAATTACAGTTGAACCGGTTGCATATTGCCCCTGTCCGCTAAGTACTCCACCTGTCACTGGTGCGGCTGATAGATTCAACGCTACCTTTCCTGCGGCTACTGCGGTGAAGTTAGCTACCAGCGTTCTGTTTCCAGCCATGGTAATCTGATAACTTGGACTGGTTGATGCTACAACTGCATTTTCCGTCCAGTTTGTAAATACAAAACCTGTAGCTGGTGTGGCCGTGAGGTTAGTTACAGCACCCTGAGCAAATGTACCCGCTCCGGTAGTTGTTCCACCTGCAACAGGAAGTGATGATACAGATACCTGAGGGATAGTTGTAAACGTCCATACATAATCACCAACTAAGGCTGTATGAAATTTATCAACAGCACCTGTAGTGATGGTGCCCGTATAAAGAACAAAAGGTGATAAGGGCACATCAGGTGTAAAAGTAAAAACCTTGGCATTCGTAGTAGCGGCAACCGTGCCCGATACCGTAGTGGCGCCCTGTTTAATTATAAAGGTTGTTTTTGTGATAGATGCCGGGTCCATATCGGTATTAAAAGTTGCCGTAATAACTTTAGTAAGTATTACATCTACCGCTTTATCCATCGGATCGGTAGTGACTAAGGGGCAAACCCCTTGAATAGCTACAAATTGATCTTTTTTACAACCTGTTGTAAAAACCATAAATAGTAGCACCACGGACCAAATGGTAGTGAATGTTTTTGAATAGCCTCTGCTTTTACACACTTGAGTGCTATTAATAGTCGGAGTAGTTTTTTTGCTCATGAATAATTATTTAAATAGTAATGTTTAATACCTGAAACCTTTTAGGGCATAATTCAGGACAATACAAACCTACCTCTGGTAATGGGTAGAGATGTTACATTATTTTTTAAATAAGTTCTATAATTCACACATTGCAGAAAGCAATGGGCTGGCACACTCAACATATTTGAAGTGTGAAGGGGTTACACCGGTAACCTTTTTAAACTGAGTAGATAAATGGGCAACGCTGCTATAGTTTAGTTTCCAGGAAATTTCTGTAAGGCTAAGTTCTTTATAGGCGATCAATTCTTTTACCCTTTTTATTTTATTTGCAATAATAAAACGTTCTATAGTTGTGTCTTCCATTTCCGAAAAAACGTTGGCCAAATAGGTATAGTCAAGATTTAACGATTTACTTAAGTAATAAGAAAAATTTGTTTTTAAGGGATGATCTGAATCATCGATCATTTCTAAAATAACATTTTTAATTTTTTCTATTAATATACTTTTCCGGTCCTCTAAAAGCTCTAATCCGGCATTAAGTAAGGCTGTCTTAATATTCTTCAATTGGTCAACAGAAATTGGCCCCATGGTTTCTACCTGACCAATCTCTACAGACGTACAAAATAGTCCAAGTTTTTCAAATTCATGCTTTACTACAATTTGGCAACTAAGGCAAATCATGTTTTTTATAAATAGTTTCATTGCTGCGATATATGCAAAGCAAGTGCCCGTTATAAATAGGCTTGTTTTTTTAGGATTAAGCATGTGAGCTAATTATTGACAATTTTTTTTCAAATAGTGCCCTGGGGTTTACAGTAAGCGGTATTTTTAACTTTTAAAAAATAATTTTAAGAATTAAAGTAATAACAAGCAGGTAAAATATATTTCACCTGTTTGTTATTTTAATAATAGTTACATGAAAGTTATGGCGTATTGAGAATAATATTTGTGCTTTATAGGCAATAAAAGTTAGATATTTTGATAAAACGGACCGTTAATCAAAAAAAATAAAAAAATAGAGGCTATAACTATAAGTTTTTAAATAAGTGAAGCAATTTTTAATATATATTGATTAGTATAATAGAAATATTGTAGCTTATTAACTAAGTGTTAATAAATATCTGAAGTAATGAACAGGGGGATAGGATATATACTTAAAAGAAAAGTCGCCTAAACGGATAGCTTAAATAGCAAGGAGCAGGACGCTTTTCATTTTGTAACAATTCCAAACAGGCATTGTCAAAAGTTAAGTAAAAAAAAGCCAAAGATGAACTCAAACCATAACACGGAGGTTTCGCCGCAAGTTTATGCACGGATTGGCGGCGTGCTATATCTGATTATTATAGCTGCCGGTATTTTTGGTGAACTGTTTGTAAGAGATAAACTTGTTGTGTCGGGCAACGCTATAGCCACAGCAAATAATATTATGGCCCATGAGTTACTGTGGCGCATAAGCATTGCCAGCGATCTGATCATGCATGTGTGCGATATTCCTTTAATGCTGGTGTTTTATGTTTTGCTTAGGCCGGTAAACAAAAACCTTGCTTTGCTTATGGTGCTTTTTAATTTAATCCAGACTGCTGTTTTGGTTGCCAATAAATTAAATCTTTTGGCGGCGATGTCTTTATTAGGTAGCGCGGATTATCTGAAGGCATTTAATCCCAATCAGCTACATGCGCTTAGTTATCTGTCTATCAAGTTGCATGGAATTGGCTTTAGTGTTGGCCTTATATTCTTTGGCTTTACCTGCCTCGTTTCCGGGTATTTAATTTTCAGATCGGGCTATTTGCCCCGCATCCTGGGCGTTATGATGCAGATTGCCGGCTTGTGTTATCTTATTAATAGCTTCGCACTGATAATTGCCTCCGCATTTGCATACCGCATGTTTCCTGTAGTTTTGCTGCCTCCCTTTATTGCCGAATTATCACTTTGCCTGTGGTTACTTATAAAGGGTGTAAACGTATTAAAGTGGAACAAGCAGGTAGGTGTATAGCTATGTTAGTGATATCGCACCGATTTTTTAAAAAAAAGTGTTTCACATCAGGTGTTTCACCCCAAATTTGCAAAAATCGATAAAATAGCATAAAGTACTTATTGTAAGCTATTTATCATATTTTACCTAAAGTATTAGTACTGTTTCAAAGTGTTTCACTCATTTTCTTAAATTGCTATATATCAATACGTTAACCTAAAAGAGTGTTTCATGTGTTTCATTGATTTGTGAAACACTATATCACCTGCAATCCTCTCGGCGATTGGACGTTATTAATTGCTAAACTTCAAATAGTGGCAGATTATCATAACTTAATATATCTTTGGGCTTCAAAAATTTAAAAGAATATTTTCATGGCAAAGGCATCTGAAATTAAAGTAGGAAATATATTACGTTATAACGGCGACCTGGTAACCG
This sequence comes from Mucilaginibacter sp., assembly GCF_028287845.1. Lineage (GTDB taxonomy): Bacteria > Bacteroidota > Bacteroidia > Sphingobacteriales > Sphingobacteriaceae > Mucilaginibacter. The sequence goes on along the minus strand of NZ_JAQBOW010000109.1, from coordinate 9,216 downwards.
TTACCGAAGTTCTGCATCGTACACCAGGTAAAGGCGGGGCTTTCTATTTAGACAAGTTTAGAAATATTAAAACCGGTAAAATTGTAGAGGCTCGTTTAGCTACCGACGAACAGGTGGAGATTTGCCGGGTAGAAACCAACGATTTTCAATATCTGTATGAGGATGGTGATTTCATGGTGATTATGAATAATGACACTTATGATCAGTTTAATATTCCAAAAGCGCTATTTGGCCCATCGGTGAGATTTCTAAAAGAAGGAATGAACGTAATTGTATCATTTGAAAGTGAAGAACCTATTATGGCGCAGGCGCCTAACTTCGTTGAATTAGAAATTACGTATTCTGAGCCGGCTGTTAAAGGTGATACCTCATCAGGCGCGTTAAAAGCGGCTACAACAGAGAATGGTGTTGAAATAAAAGTGCCGCTTTTTGTGAACCAGGGCGATAAAGTAAAAGTAGATACCCGTACCGGGGAGTATATTGAAAGAGTAAAATAAAAAGTATCCTAAAACAAAAAAGCCTCAAATCTTTCGACTTGAGGCTTTTTACTTTCTGGGTAGCGGGAACCGGACAAATATGAAATCCGGGCTCGTGAATTATAGTCCTTTTACAATCGCAAGTGATTTCTCAACATGGTCGGTGGGTGAAATGTGATCGGTTGCTGATGAAAATACCGCTATAACTTTACCGTCTTTACCGATGACATAAGTGGTTCGCGGGATGAAACCGTGGTTAAGTTCCATACCCCGCAGGTCTTTCATTCCAAGTTTTGGTGGTGTCATGACCAAGCCGTAGCTTTCTGCAATTTTGCCGCTGGCGTCTGACGCGACCGCGAACTTGCCTGCGCAGTAATTCGGATCAGATGAAAATGAATTCAGTCGCTGAATATCGTCTCCGGATACACCGATAATGGTGGCTCCTGCCGCTGTAAATTTATCCTTCATTTCAGCAAAGGCATGTGCTTCTGCATCACAGCCGCCGGTATAAGCAGAAGGGTAGAAATAAACCACAACGGGCCCTTTAGCAAGCGATTTTTTTAATGAAAAATTAAATTCACTACCCGCCAGGCTGGCAGGGGCGTTAAATACAGGTGCTGCATCTCCTTTTGACAACATCTTCGATTGGGCGAGGCCAGGCCGGGTTGTCAGGAGTGAAAAGCTGAAAATTAAAAGGGACAGGCAATAATATTTTTTGATCATAGCAGATGGTTTTGATTTTTTAATGGTGTTACTATCAAATTTACGATAGTCTGCAGAATAAGGTTGCCTGTCATTAAAATTTTACTGTGATTGAAAGCAACTTGCGCCCATCAAGGTATAAAATCACTGACTGACCAATATTCAGGTCCTTTTATTTTAGTAAATTTTTTTAATGCGTTTTTAGGTAATTTGCCTTTTTTAAATATAAACAAAAAAAGCCTCAAATCTTTCGACTTGAGGCTTTTAACTTTCTGGGTAGCGGGAGCAGGACTCGAACCTACGACCTTCGGGTTATGAGCCCGACGAGCTACCAACTGCTCCATCCCGCACTGTTTTTGTTGGTATTACATAACGGACATAAACCCGAAATGTTTGTTTCAATTAGTAAAAAAGCGTTTTGTGCTTCCTTTTAATTGGACTGCAAAGATATAATTCGTTTCTTTGCAGTCCAAATATTATTTTAATTATTTTTCAATGGGTCATAAGGCAGGTTTTGTAAGCATAATTGGTAAGCCAAACGCGGGTAAGTCTACGTTAATGAACGCGCTTGTTGGCGAAAAAATGTCTATCATCACTCCTAAGGCCCAAACCACCCGTCACCGTATTTTGGGTATTGTTAATACCGATGATTACCAGATAGTTTTCTCTGATACACCCGGCATTATCAAACCACATTATGCCTTGCATGAAAGCATGATGCACCAGGTACAAGGCTCTATTGTTGATGCCGACCTGATCTTACTGGTTACTGATATTTACGAGGAGTTTGATGAAGAGGATGTAATGAAAAAGCTGGAAGGCAGCACCGCGCCCATAGCCGTATTGATTAATAAGATAGATCAAAGCGATGAGGAAACGGTGAAGAAAAAGGTAGATTACTGGCAGGAAAAATTAAATCCGAAAGCGATATTTGCTATATCAGCCCTGCATGATCATAACGTTATTTCGGTTATGAACTTTGTGATAGAGCATTTGCCTGAGCACCCGGCATATTATGAAAAAGACGCGTTAACCGATAGGAACGACCGTTTTTTCGCATCAGAAATGATAAGGGCGCAAATACTGAAACAATATAAAAAAGAGATACCTTACAGTGCCGAGGTTATTGTAACCGCGTTTGTTGAAGGCGAAAAGCTGCACCGCATAAGCGCCGAAATTATTGTAGAGCGCGACAGTCAAAAAAACATTATTATTGGTGAGGGTGGCAAAATGCTGAAGATAGTAGGCACCTATGCCCGCCGCGATATGGAAGACTTTTTCCAGAAGAAAGTTTTCTTGGAGATGTTTGTTAAAGTGATACCCGACTGGCGTAGCAAAAAAAATTACCTGAAGAAATTTGGGTACGAATAAAATGTTAAGAATCAAGAGACAAGAATCAAGATTCAAGACACAAATTTTTATAATAAATGTATATTAGAATTAAGGTAGATAAAGACCAAATAAGTCTTGAATCTTGCCTCTTGATTCTTGAATCTAAAAAACATGAGTAACATAGTAGCCATAGTTGGCCGCCCCAATGTAGGCAAGTCCACCTTATATAACCGTTTAACCGAAACCCGCAAAGCTATTGTGGACGACTTTAGCGGCGTAACCCGCGACCGCCATTACGGCACCTCAGAGTGGACGCACCATGAGTTTACAGTTATTGATACCGGGGGCTATGTAGCAAATTCGCATGATGTATTTGAAGCCGCCATCCGCGAGCAGGTAGTTATCGCTATTGAAGAAGCATCAGTTATTTTGTTTTTGGTTGATGTTACCACCGGTATTACAGATCTGGACGACGAAATTGCAACCATCCTGCGTAAAGGCAACAAACCAACATTTGTAGTGGTTAACAAGGTTGATAACAACAACCAGCAATCGGATGCTACCGTGTTTTACAGCTTAGGTTTAGGCGAGATATACAACATTTCATCCATGACAGGCTCGGGCACGGGTGAACTGCTGGACGAGGTTGTTAAACATTTTGATGAGGAAAAACTGGAAGAAAACACCCGCCCTAAGTATGCCATTGTAGGCAGGCCAAACGTAGGTAAATCATCTATCATCAATTCGTTAATAGGGAAGGACCGTAACATAGTAACCCCCATTGCCGGTACCACGCGCGATTCTATCCACATACATTATAACCAATATGGTCATGATTTTATGCTGATTGATACCGCCGGGATGCGTAAAAAAACCAAGGTTAAAGAGAATATCGAATTTTATTCGGTAATGCGCACTATTAAGGCTATAGAAGAAGCTGATGTGGTTATCCTGATGGTAGATGCTGTTGAAGGTATAGAATCGCAAGACATTAATATTTTCCACCTTGCCGAGAAGAATAAAAAGGGTGTAATGATAGTGGTGAACAAGTGGGACCTTATAGAGAAGAACACTAAAACCACCAAGGTTTTTGAGGACATGATAAAACAAAAGCTGCAGCCGTTTACTGATGTACCTATTGTATTTACTTCGGTTACAGAAAAACAGCGTGTTTTAAAAGTTATTGATGTGGCTAACCAGGTTTATGAAAACCGCGCCCGCAAAATATCAACCTCAAAACTTAACGAGGTAATGCTGCCAATAATTGAAAATTATCCGCCGCCATCATTAAAAGGTAAATACGTTAAAATAAAATACATCACCCAAATTGCAGGTACATCGCCCATGTTTGCGTTCTTCTGTAATTTGCCGCAGTATGTTAAGGAGCCTTATTACCGGTTCATAGAAAACAAACTAAGAGAGAATTTTGAGTTTAGCGGCGCGCCTATACAAGTGTGGTTCAGGCAGAAGTAGATGTGCAGATACGTGGATATGCAAATGTGCAGATGATTTGTATATTTAATAAACACGATTAGCATTTTTATAATCTGCACATTATAAAGCTTCAACAGCTTTTTTCAATGCTGCATCGTCAGCATTTATCACTTTAAAAAAAGCTTCGTCGCCCCCTTTAAAGCGGGCAGCAAAAGCTTTGAGTTGAGTTTTGATACTTTCTTTGGATTTTTGCAGATCGCGCGGATCTATCCTTTTAATAGATTGCGAGGCATAGCGTATAAAGTTGCCAAGCTCAGCGTCGCTTACCGTATAATGCTTTATAAAATCATCATCAGATGTATATTTGCTCAACATGGGCTGCATCTTATCAACAACATAAGCGCTAAAAACCTGCCGGTTATTCAGTTCTTGTAACAGGTAAGAGTTTTGCATTGTATCGGCAGGAACAAAAATATCGGGCATGATACCCCCGCCGCTAAAAACCTTCCGGCCTGATGAGGTATGGTAATTAGACGGTACCTTAAAAATACTATCCTTTAAGTTGCTTTCTTCAGAAAAAAGCTCCCCCTTGCGCATACGCTGTGCCAGTTCATTACGATAGCTATCTAAACCGCCGCTGTACGATTTTTGTATGGACCTACCCGAAGGAGTGTAATAACGCGCAATAGTTAAGTTAATAGCAGACCCATCTGCAAACGGAAACTGTTCCTGTACTAAACCCTTGCCAAACGACCGACGCCCAACAATTATAGCCCGGTCCAGGTCCTGTAGCGCGCCTGCCAGTATCTCGCTTGCCGAAGCCGAATACTCATCTATCAGCACCGCCAGTTTACCATGCTGAAAATTGCCCGAATCGGTAGCAAAATAATCGGTGCGTGGTTCATGTACGCCTTTGGTATAAACTATCAGTTGTTTTTTGGTTAAAAATTCATCGGCAAGCGCGGTGGCTGTATTCAGGTATCCACCGCCATTACCGCGGATATCCAGCACCAGTTTTTGCATGCCGCCTACCTTTAATTTTGCTAATGCCTTACGGAAGTCCGCATCGGTTGTAGAGGCAAACTTGCTTATTTTGATATATCCTGTTACAGGGGTAAGCATATAAGCCGCATCCATACTGCTCAGGTCAACATGGTCGCGCTTTATGGTGCGAAACTTGATGTCTTTACTACCGGCAGAAATTATAGCTATTAATAAATGTGAATCTTTTGGTCCTCTGAAAATTTTATTCACTTTGGCAACAGTTAAATGGGTGCCAGAAAAGCCTTTATGGTCAACCGCAATAATTTTATCGCCCGCAATAATACCGGCTTTAGCGGCCGGCCCATTTTGATTAACTTGTGTTATTACCAATGTATCGCGCAATAACAAGTACTCAATACCAATACCCATAAAGCCGCCTTCCAGCCGTTCATTAACATTTGTAGCTTGTTGGGCGGGCAGGTAAAGCGAATGAGGGTCAAGGTTTTGCAATAATCTATTTACGGTAGTGCCTTCTATGCTGTCCACGTTAACCGAGTCGACATAATTATGGCGGACAAGGTCCAGAACTTTAGATATCTTGTCATTACCGTCAAATGAGATACGGGTATTTAATTCATTATTGCTTGCTAATAAGCCAATAGTTACCCCAAGCAAAAGCAGTATAACAGATCTGAAAATAATACCGGCAGTTTTTTTCATATTATGATAATGTAAAATTACGGTTTTGGCTTGATAGCGCTATATTTAGTTGACTCAATAATTGACCATATTCAGGAATTTTACCGAATTTTGTTAAATTAATTCATTTTAAATGCAAACATCAACCGAAAGAGATTCGCATTACAACCATCTGGAGCAGATGAGTGTTGCCGAGATCCTTCAACATATAAATTACGAAGATCAAACGGTTGCGGTTTCTGTAAGCAAGGCTCTGCCGCAGATAGAAAAGCTGATTACGGTAATTACAGCGCGGATGAAAGTGGGTGGTCGTTTATTTTATATAGGCGCCGGCACCAGCGGCCGCTTAGGCGTAGTTGATGCATCAGAATGCCCGCCAACATTTGGTGTTCCGTTTGATTTGGTGGTTGGCATTATCGCCGGTGGCGACGGCGCCATACGTAAGGCTGTTGAGTTTGCCGAAGATGACATTAACCAGGCCTGGAAGGACCTGTCAGCATTTAATATTACTCATAAAGATGTGGTGGTGGGTATAGCGGCATCGGGCACTACGCCTTATGTAATTGGCGGCTTAAAAGCAGCTAATCAAAATAAAATAGCCACCGGCTGCGTTGTTTGTAATAGCGGCAGCCCTGTTGCTGCCGAAGCCAATTATCCAATAGAAGTAGTTACCGGTCCGGAGTTTATAACCGGGTCTACCCGAATGAAAGCAGGTACGGCTCAAAAACTGGTATTGAACATGCTAACTACTACCGTAATGATACAGTTAGGCAGGGTAAAAGGTAACAAGATGGTGGATATGCAACTATCAAACAATAAACTGGTGGACCGCGGTACCAAGATGGTAATGAACGCAACAGGACTTGATGAAACAACCGCCGCGAAGATGTTAAAGAAACAAGGAAGCGTTAGGAAAGCGGTAGATTTTTACAATCAAAATAAACAAGCGTAATAGCTTTTTTAATTTTGACTTTTTAATTTTGAATTGAAAGAATGCACGAAATAGAACCATATTATAAATGGCGCGATGACTATATAGCATCAGAAGACGAATACTCGCCTTTTTATGCTACGCAGTATAGCGAGTTTGAATTTGATAAGCAGATATATAATTACCTGCTGCATCCGCAGTGGGATTCGTTCGGCTCAAATACTTTGTATATGAAAGTACTGTATGCCGATTATGACCGTTCATACGCTATAATAGAATTCATCGGCGAGTGGAACGATGCCATTAATAACGATATTATGCTGTTAAAGCGCGAGATAATTGAGCTGATGGTTGATAATGGCATTAACCAATTTATATTAATTGGCGAGAATGTGCTGAATTATCATTCGTCTGATGATTGCTATTACGAAGAATGGTTCCAGGATGTAGAAGATGGCTGGATAGCCGGCATCAATTTCAGGGAACACGTAGTACAGGAGTTTAAGCGCAATAACATCGACTACTATATCAACTTCGGCGGCGAACTGGATGATTTAAACTGGCGCGCCTTAAAGCCGCTACAAGTGTTTAAGAAGGTTGAAGAGCAGCTGACAAAGCGGTTGAGCTAGAGTGATTGGTGAATAAAGATGAGGGGATTTGTAGTTAAATTGCAAATCAGCTAATCTTTAATTAACTAATCTTTAATCTTTGTACTAAATTTGTATTATAAATAATAAACGAAAAAATAAAAAATGGAAAATAACACTTCTAATTACGTTTATGATAACGTAACTCAATTAAACGATGCTGATGCGTCACGTAAATATTTAGCAAAAGTATTTAGCTGGATGTTTATTGCATTAGGCGTTTCGGCTTTTACAGCCTTTGAATTTTTTTCAACCCCTAATCTGCTTGCTCTAATTATAAGCCCTACCGGCTTTACAGGTTTAGGTTATGTGGCTATATTTTCGCCTTTAGCTTTTTCTATGGTGATAAACTTTGGTTTTAACCGCATATCATATACCGGTATGGTAGCTATTTTTATTGCATATGCAGTGGCTATAGGTATTACGCTAAGTATTTTTGGCCTTATTTATACCGGAGCCTCTATATTTACTGTATTTATAAGTGCCTCGGTAGTATTTGGCATTATGGCAATAGCAGGTTACACCACTCATCAGGATCTATCACAGTTTGGTTCAATATTACGTGTAGTATTTTTTGGCGCCTTTGCTGTAATGCTTATTAATTTCTTTATGCACAGCGCACAAATTGATTACATATTAAGCTTTGTTTTTGTAGCGTTAATGATTGGCCTTACCGCCTATTACATGCAAATGTTAAAACGTATTGGCGCGGGCATAGAATACGGTACAGAGGAATCAAAAAAATTAGTGATAATAGGCGCGTTTGTGCTTTACACTACTTTTATCAATTTATTTATGATGATGCTGCGCATATTTGGCAGAAGAAGATAATTAGAATTGACACAATTATTAAAAGCTGCCTCCAAAAAGGCGGCTTTTTTTGTTGCATTAATTAGGAGATCTGGATACGGATAAGCTATTGCACTTTACAACTTTATTACGCATCTTTGCGTTGCTTATAGAGAAAGACGGAGGGATTAGACCCTGCGATGTCTTAGCAACCTGTGCTTCACAAGGTGCTACATTCTACTTATCGGCTTTTAGCTGATAGGACAGATAAGTGAAAGTCTATTTACCGCCCGACTTTTCGATATAAGCTTTAATAGTATCAAGTAACTAGTATCAGGTAGCAAGATGATTTGCACACGGTATTGGTTATAAAGTCATGAAAATTACGTACTTGATACTTACTACTTGATACCAGCAATGAATATAAAGAAAGAACTACAAAAACGTATACTCGTAATTGACGGGGCGATGGGTACCATGATACAACGGTACCAGTTGACTGAGAAGGATTTCCGTGGGGAAAGGTTTAAGGATCACCCTTCTGATCTCCAGGGGAATAACGATCTGCTAAACATTACGCGCCCTGATATTATTAAAGCTATCCACGCCGAATACCTGGATGCCGGGGCAGATATTATTGAAACTAATACCTTTAGCACACAAGTTATATCGCTTGCCGATTATCACCTGGAAGAGCTGGCTTACGAGCTGAGCTATGAGGGAGCACGAATTGCCCGTGAGGTAGTAGACGAATACAATATAAAAACGCCCGATAAGCCACGCTTTGTTGCCGGTGCAGTTGGTCCAACAAACCGTACCGCATCGCTGTCGCCCGATGTAAATGACCCGGGTTACCGAGCAGTTACTTTTGATGACCTGGCCGAAGCTTATTATACCCAGGTTCGTGGGTTGGTTGATGGTGGGTCGGATGTATTATTGATCGAAACCATATTTGATACACTAAATGCAAAGGCCGCTTTATTCGCGGTAGATCGTTATGCCAGCGAAAGTGGCAAGTATTTACCGGTGATGATATCAGGCACTATAACCGATGCATCCGGCCGTACCCTTTCAGGGCAAACAGTCGAGGCTTTTTGGAACTCGGTGCGTCACGCCAATTTATTATCAGTAGGCTTAAACTGCGCTTTGGGTGCAAAAGAAATGCGCCCGCATTTGGAAGAACTTTCTCAAAAGGCAGATGTATTTATATCAGCCTATCCCA
>NZ_JAQBOW010000108.1 GCF_028287845.1 Mucilaginibacter sp. | reverse complement strand
TTTCGGGGTAATGCATATTGACTATACCCTGCGGCGACCATACCCAGTTATGCTCAGGCAAAATTTTTCCGGCGCTATCTGTGAGTTTGACATAATTGCCATTGATGACCTTGGTATCCCATTCTACGCGTGAAAAATTGATCCTCCACTGTGTGCCTTCCCGTGGTGTCTTTGCACCGATACCCAAGCTGACCGATTTAAAGGGAATAGCCATTTCAACTGTCCAACCCTCATCCTTATCCGAGGCATCATTCAAAGTACCTTGTATCTTTACCGCCGAATGCAACCCTTTTACATCCCAGTTAATGATCGCATTACCTCCATCCCGGTATGGTTTATTTAACAATAAATCAAAGATGGTATTCAATGCATTTACTTCGATTTCAAAATAAGGCGGAGTGGTATCATCGGGGCTAATAAATATTTCAAAGTCGTTATCACGAAAAATAATATCGTCATGCCGCCTCAGGGTTGCCCAAACCTGTGGTTCGGCAATTTGGGCAGCAATGTACAGGCAGCTGTCATCCCATAGCATTTTTACCATTGTCGGCAGTGCTGGTTTAGGTTTGGCTGCGCCCTCTATATCTACAAACTCACTAGTCCAGGCGGTTTGATGCCACACCAACTCGTTAATATTGCCGTCAATTACCGGGGGATGGTCTGTATGATAAACCACATAGTTTTCAGGCTGGGTAAATAAGTTTTCCAAGCCTTTAAAGTCAGCTTGCGCCTTAGCGGAAAAAGAGCTTAACAGGATCAATAAGAAAAGTAAAGACTTTAGTTCATGGTTCATAAATCAGGGTTCATGGCGTTAACGGCGGACGTTGATTAAGTATACGAACCATCAACTATTGCCCGTCTCCAGTATGCGGTCAAATTCTTCGCGCTTGAGGGATATTACCGATAACCGGCCCTGGCGCACCAGGTGAATATCTTTTAATTTTGGATCCGCTTTGATTTGCTCAAGCGTGACCGGTTTTTTCAACGACTCAACAGGTACCAGGTCAACCACCACCCAGTTAGGATCACTCGTGGTCGGGTCCTGGTAAAACTCCCTGGCTACTTTGGCTATGCCCACCACATTCTTACCTTCATTGCTATGATAAAATAGCACCAGGTCATCCGCTTTCATCTCTTTGAGATTGTTACGCGCCTGGTAATTGCGCACCCCATCCCAAAAAGTACGACCATCCTGGTTGAATTTTTCCCAGCTATATTTATGCGGTTCCGATTTGACAAGCCAATAGTTCATGTGATGTTGATTTACGAGCCGTAAAGTTGTGAAAAAGGGAGGAGAAAGCGAAATACGAATTGGGTTAAAATGGCCTTAGTGGGTATTAATGCAATGGGTATAGTGCAGGCTGCGCTTCATCATCATACAAAAATACCTTGCCAGGTATTCCATTCTTTTTTTCTAATAGCTGTTTAACAACAATATTTTTGCCGTTGTGGAGTTTATAAACAACCACATTAAAAATTTGTTGAAAATTTAATTACTAAGAAAATATTTAAAATACTGTTAACAAGTTTATCTTTACAGCGAGGATTGGAGCATATGGGATTACAACTAAGAATAACATTTAATGATACGGATTATGCGTATCAGATCATCAATAGCAAATTGATTGACCAAAATACAACTGAACTCGAATTAATGCTTGAGGGCGAAAAAGTTGAATTACTGAAGGATAAAAACAGGGGGTGGATACAAAAAGACGGAGATATTTCACTCGATCCCGCACTTGTTCAGGCGCTTGGACGTTCAGTATCGTTGCGTTTAAGGATGTAATATTGTTTTTGCCAGCCGGGGAAAACAATATGAAATGAATATAAGAAGTATAGTATACTTCTTGAAGTATATTAGTGCCACACCCAAAAGGTGTGGCGCTATTCAATGCATTTGTTTAAGCTTACCTGCTGCGTCGGTTATCTCTTGAGTAACCACCGCCGCCACCACCACCGTAGCCGCCACGGCTTCCACCGCCACCACCGCCGAAACCTCTGCTGTTATCTCTCGGTTTCTTGTCTTCAGCCTGGTTTACTACAATGTTTCTGCCTCCAATTTCGCTCCCATTCAAATCGGCGATCGCTTTTTTTGCTGCGTCATCGTCTGCCATCTCAACAAAACCAAAACCTTTGCTTCTTCCACTTTCCCTGTCGTTGATAATTTTGACAGAGCTTACTTCTCCAAATGCCTCGAAGAGTTCTTTTAAATCTGCTTCCTCTATCTTGAAAGGAAGACTTCCTACGAAAATGTTCATCAATTAAATTTTTAAATCGTTAAGATGTAGTGCTTAACATCACTTTGCAACGCCAATGGGAGTTAATAGTAAAGGTGCACATTTTTATTTAAAGGATATAAATTATAATTAATTTATTAAAAAAATTATTGCGCTAATATTTGAGCTTATTATTTGCGTTAGAAACAAAAAAAATAAGGAGTTGTTTTAAATTAATGAAGTATTTTAAACATGAGTTCTTTCATTAATTCGCCGCTGCCGGCATTTGAATCCACGCCTTTACTTTTCAGGTCGTATTCCCTGAGCAAGCTTATGATTTGCATGGATTTTGCATAATTATAATTGCGTGCGGCTAATTCATAATCTTTTATAAAATAAGGGCTTACACCCAACTCGCGTGCAAGGTTCTGGGGCGAGCTGTCCTTTGCATAATGATATAGCAGCACTTTGCTGAAAAAGTTGTTCAGATTGCCCAGCACCAGCACAATAGGATTAGCTTTAGGATTGGCTTGAAAATAATTAATGATCTGGTTTACTTTGAAGGGATCTTTCCTGCTCAATGCGGACTGCAATTCAAAAACATTATATTCTTTGCTGATGCCGATATTATCCTGCACATGTTGCATGGTGATCACCTGTCCTGCCGGAACATTGAGCATCAGCTTTTCCATCTCGTTGGCTATTTTTGACAGGTCGTTGCCCAGGTACTCGGCCAGCATAGCCGAAGCCTGCGGGTTGACCTGGCAACCCTTACCGGCAACAAAAGTTTCTATCCAGGCCGGTATCTTATTATCATATAATGGGGTTGATTCAAATATAACCCCGTTTTTTTCAATTGCCTTGTAGGTTTTCTTCCGTTTGTCAAACTTTCCGTACTTATAACAAAAAACAAGAATAGTGCTTGGCAAAGGATTTTCGAGATAGTTCAGCAACGGATTAATGCTTTTTTTATCATCGTCGTCCCTGCCCCATTTCATATCCTGGGCCTCTTTTATCAAAACTACCTGGTATTCGGCCATCATAGGGTAGCGTTTAGCCGCGTTCAGTACGGTCATGATATCCGTATCCTTGCCATACAATACGGTTTGGTTAAAGCCCTTTTCTGCCTCGGGCAGCAGTTGATGTTCGGCATAATGGCTTACCTGGTCAATAAAATAAGGCTCCTCACCATGCAGCAGGTAAAGTGGTTTAAACTTGCGGTTTCTAAGATCTTTTAAAATGTCGTCGGCAGTCATACAGGGAAATCCAAAAGTAAAGATTTTGTTGGAATTGTTGCAGGGTTGATTGAGTCGGATTGAGTCGGATCAAGTTGAACCTTGCCATAATTGCAACCATTCCAACACTATAAATTACAATCCACTCAACGCAATCAACCACTTAACTTAATCAATAATAATATTTATTTTTGAGCCGATATGCTGCAACCCCTTCAATTACCACCCTACCCGTTTAAAATCACCGAACACAAGGGGCAGCTGACATTGTTCGACGGCATACGTAAAAAACATATCGTGCTTACACCGGAGGAATGGGTGAGGCAGCATTTTGTACAATACCTTATTAATCAAAAGGGCTATCCCAAAACGCTGATCAAGCTGGAAGGTGGATTAAAACTACATGGAAATGCCAAACGGACCGACATTGTGGTTTTCAACCCTTCGGGCGAAAAAATACTGCTGATCGAGTGCAAGGCGCCCTCGGTCAGCATTAACCAAAAAGTTTTCGACCAGGTGGCCCGGTACAATATGGTGCATAAAGTATCCTTGCTGGCTGTGAGCAACGGATTGAAACATTACTACTGCCGTATCGATTTTATAAATAAAGGCTATCAATTTATTGAAGACCTGCCCGATTATAGAGAAATTCAGATCTGACTATTAAAAGTTGTCACCAGATTTTTCATTTTTTCGCGCAGCTCATCCGGCTTAAATGGTTTTGAAACATAATCATTCATGCCCGAGCCAAAAACCCGCTCTTTAATATCAAACAATGCCGATGCCGTTAAAGCGATGATGGGCGTATTTGCCTTTTTGTGGTCGCGCATTTTTCTGATCTCGACGGCAGCATCAAACCCATTCAATACCGGCATTTGCAGGTCCATCAGGATAATATCAAAATTACCGTATTGAACCATTTCTATCGCCCGTTCACCATTTTCAGCAATGGTAGGTGTAATACCCCATTTTGAAAATAGTTTCTTCATCAGCATCACATTTACCAGGTTGTCTTCGGCTATAAGAACACGTATATTACTCAAGCTGTCAGTACTGCCTATTGCAAAGGGCTGCTTTTCGGCTTGCACCGTGGCTATTTCCGTTGAAACAGGGAATTCCATATTAAATGAAAACTCCGAACCTTTTCCCGGCTGACTTAGGACGCTCATTTGCAGGTCCTGCAGCTCCAATAAACGCTTTACTATGGCCAGTCCCAGTCCGGTACCGCCGTACTGGCGGGTAGTTGTTATTGACTCCTGTGTAAAAGGTTCAAATATGGCGTCCAGATTTTCTTTTTCTATACCAATGCCGGTATCCTTTACAGAAAAGTCAACAGTAACTGTGTTATGGTGATCCTCCAGTTGGTTCATTCTTACCCAAACCGTACCTTCATGGGTGAATTTTATTGCGTTGCTGATCAGGTTAAAAATTATTTGGCTCAAACGGGTTGGATCTCCAAAAACAGTCTTGTTTTTTAAACTGTCATCCATCTCTAAAATAAAATCAAGTCCTTTTTCTTCTGCTTTAAGCTTTTGGCCGCCGCACATATTCTGCATAAGATCAGCCAGGCTAAACTTTATGGTTTCAAACACCACCTTACCGGATTCGATCTTGTTAAAATCAAGCACGTCATTTACTAATGCTAAAAGATTATTTGCCGAAAATTTTAATATCTCCAGGTTATCTTTCTGATCAGGCCTGGGATTGCCCATCATCAATAAGTTGGTCATGCCTATCACTGCATTAAGCGGTGTGCGTATCTCATGGGACATGGTTGAAAGAAACTCGGATTTGGCCTGGGATGATTTTTCAGCTTTCTCAATTACTTTTTCAAACTCCGCATTCAGATTCCCCCGCTCTTCAGCAGTCTCCTTCAATTGCCTGATGTTTTTGACAAAAGCCGCGTAAAAATGATTTTGAATAAAAATTATTAATATAAAATTGGCAAAAATAGCGATGATCAATGTTGACGGGTCCACCACTTTTGGCTTTAAGCTTATAAAGTAGTTGCTGTCATACATAAGCACTAAAAACAGCAGGATAGGGATCAGGTTGACCAGCGAATAGAACAAGCCGCAGGTCTGTCCAAGCATATAAAAACTAAATACGATGATCAGAAATGTGATCTGTGCTGTTATAATATCAACGTTCTGAAGCGTAATAAATACATTACTCAGGTTGACCATCGTAGCCAGTACCAGCAATATATGCGAGATAATGCCCCACCTTGGTCTGAAGGTTAAATACTTAAAAAGGATAAAAATGCTTACCAGCAGTATACTTGTACTGAAAGTAAGGATTTCGCGGTGTTCGATATAAAGGTTAATTAAAGCAGCAGAAACTGCGATAATGGCAAGCCATAAACCATAGTATAATAAACGGATGCGCGCCTGGTCAAGGATGGTTTGACGCTTTGTTAATATTTTATTTATTGAAAAATTAAAAAAACCTACATCTCTGTTCATTTCGAGGGCTTTACCATTGCATTAAAATCGTACTTAAAATTATAATGCATGAACCAACAGGCAAGCATCAATTTTTCGAGATTTCACCTTTTATTGGCAATTAGTCTGCCAAAGACGCCAGGTTGTCCTGAATTATTTTCAACTTGGTTTCCGCATCGGCTTTTTTCTTTAATTCGTTCTCAATAATTTCAGGTTTGGCATTTTTCATAAAACGCTCATTGCCCAGTTTTACTTCCACCGATTTCAAAAATCCATGCAGATATTCTTTCTCTTTATTCAATCTTTCAGTTTCGGCAACAGGATCTATATTGCCCGTCAGCGGTATAAAAAACTCATCTTTTGATACCATAAAGCTAACTGCGCCGCTTACCTTTTCGTCAACAATATTAAACGCGCTTAGGTTACCGAGTTTACCAATAATGGATCTGTATTGATTATAATTAATACCCGAATTAGCTTTTACCGACAAGGCCAAAGCTTCCTTAGGTGATATCTGTTTATTGTTGCGTGTGTTACGAATATCCGTGATGGCCTGTTTAACTATTTCTGTTTCTTCAAGTAACTGGGTATTTATTTGCTCAATTTCCGGCATTGAGGCAACAATACAGCAATCCACTTCGGTCCGTTCACCAAATACTTCATCATGCCATAGCTCCTCGGTGATAAAAGGCATAAAAGGATGAAGTATTTTTAAAACATTTTCAAAAAACACGATGGTATTTTCATAGGTCTCCCGGTCAATAGGGTGCTCATAGGCCGGCTTGATCATTTCCAGGTACCATGCGCAAAAATCGTCCCACACCAGTTTATAAGTAGCCATTAACGCTTCTGATATCCTGTATTGGCTAAAATTATTTTCTATTTCGGCTAAGGCCTGGCTGAAGCGGCTCTTAAACCATGCAATAGCTACCTTGTTAGGGTTTTCGAGGTTTTTATCAACCCGCCAGCCTTTAACCAGGCGGAAGGCATTCCAAACCTTGTTGAAAAAATTTCGCCCCTGCTCACAATGGCTCTCGTCAAACATCAGGTCGTTACCCGCAGGCGAACTCAGCAGCATGCCCACTCTTACCCCATCCGCGCCATATTTTTCAATTAGCTCCAAAGGGTCGGGTGAATTGCCCAATGATTTCGACATTTTACGGCCCTGTTTATCGCGAACTATCCCCGTAAGATAAACATTCCGGAAAGGCAACTCCCCTCTGAACTCATGGCCTGCCATGATCATCCTTGCTACCCAGAAAAACAATATTTCGGGTGCTGTTACCAGATCATTGGTTGGGTAATAGTAATTGATATCATCGTTATTGGGGTCTTTAAACCCGTCAAATACCGATATAGGCCACAACCATGAAGAGAACCAGGTATCCAGCACGTCCTGGTCCTGTGTTAAATCATCGATTGTCAGTGGTGAGTGCTGAGTGCTGAGCGGTTGTGCCTGCTCAAATGCCTCTTCCCTGTTCTTGGCAATAACAAATTGTCCGTCTGGTAAATACCAGGCGGGTATCTGTTGCCCCCACCAAAGCTGGCGGCTGATCGTCCAGTCGTGGACATTTTCCATCCAATGGCGATACGTATTGATAAATTTATCGGGGATCAATTTAATATCACCCTTTAAAACATAATCCAGTGCCGGCTTGGCCATCTCCTCCATCTTGCAAAACCATTGCATGGAAAGTTTGGGCTCGATCACCGCATCCGTCCGTTCCGAAAAACCGATCTGCGATTTATAATCCTCCACTTTTTCTAATGCCCCTTCTTCATCCAATAAAAGAACAATTTTTTTACGCGCTATAAAGCGGTCTTCGCCCATTAATATTTGCGCATTTTCATTCAGCGTGCCATCATCATTTAAAATATCGATAACCGGCAAATGATGTTTTAATCCCAGTTCATAGTCGTTCAAATCGTGAGCAGGTGTCACCTTCAGGCAGCCCGTACCAAAATCCATCTCCACATATTCATCCAGGATAATGGGGATCTCCCTGCCTATTAAAGGGATCATCGCCTTTTTGCCATGCAAATGCTTATACCGCTGATCATCTGGGTTGATACAGATGGCAGTGTCCGCCATAATTGTCTCAGGGCGGGTGGTGGCTATTGTGAGGAAGTCGGATGGCGGATGTCCGAAGTCGGATTTTTCTGATCGCTGATCGCTGATCTGTGACCCCTGAGCGACAGCGTATCGTATATAATAAAGCTTCTGGTTTACTTCTTTACGAATAACCTCTTCGTCCGACACAGCGGTTTTCCCCTGGGGATCCCAGTTCACCATACGTACGCCGCGATAAATGAGCCCTTTTTTGTAAAGATGGATGAAAGTATCGATCACCGCATCAGAAAGATCATCGTCCATTGTAAAACGGGTGCGGTCCCAGTCGCAGGATGCGCCAAGTTTTTTTAGCTGCTCGAGGATAATGCCGCCGTATTTCTCTTTCCACTCCCATGCGTAACTCAAAAATTCACTGCGGCTGAGATCTTTTTTGCTGATGCCGCGTTCTTTCAGCATCGCTACCACTTTTGCTTCGGTAGCTATACTCGCGTGGTCGGTACCCGGTACCCAGCAGGCGTTCTTCCCTTTCATACGGGCGCGGCGTATCAGTACATCCTGAATTGTATTGTTCAGCATGTGGCCCATGTGCAAAACGCCGGTAACATTTGGCGGTGGAATGACTATGGTGTAAGGCTCACGCTCATCAGGCACTGACCTGAAAAACTTGTGCTGTAACCAGTAGCTATACCATTTATCTTCTGCTTGTTTAGGCTGATACGTTTTAGAAATACTCATAGCGTGCAAAAATAGAGAATTCTGAACACGATTTTAAGATTTAAAGGATTAACTTGATCCTGTTTCATCGGTTTGTATTATTTTTTGGAAAATCTTGTTTCATCTTTTAATTGCTGAATCTGTTGGTTTATCACAATATTTTTACAATGCGCATGTTATATAGCAATTACACTAATAATAAATATGAAACCAGTGTCCGAATACAAATTTTTGATTGTTCTGCTAAGAAAATCAGGCTTTTATGCCTTGCTGGGTTGGTTTAACAGATAAGCTTTTTTTTCCTGTTTGCATCTATCAGAGGGAATTTGCTAACTTCAACTTTTTCTCAATTAACTGATATGAAATTAAAGTTCTCAAATCTGATTCTTTCAGGAGCGGTTTTGCTGTCCGCTGTGGCGTTCAGGCCTGATGGTGATAAAAAGAATGCGGACCGCCCCCCAGCAAAATTTATTGATCCGGCTAATATGGATCTGTCTGTTAAACCCGGCGATAATTTTTTCGATTACGCCAATGGCACCTGGATAAAGCAAAATGCCATCCCTGCAAAAGAAACACGCTGGGGAAGTTTTAATATCCTGCACCAGGAAAATACCGATAAACTGCTCGGCTTACTGAATGAGCTAAGTAAAAAACCCGGTTTACCCAAGGGCGGTTTAAAACAACGCGTTGGCGACCTTTATGCCAGCGGAATGGACAGCGTTGCTATAGAAAAACGTGGTTACGCCTCCATAAAGTCTGATCTGGCACGTATCAGCAAAGTAAATGACCTTAAGGGCGTTATCAGTGAAATGGTTTACGAGCGCGTAAACGGCGAAGGGAGCCCGCTGTTTGGGTTTGGTGTTGGCCAGGATTCAAAACATCCGACAAAAAATATTGTAGAATTTGGACAAGGCGGAACCAGCCTGCCCGACAGGGATTATTATTTAAAAGACGACGCCCGTACAAAAAAGATACAGGATGCCTACAAGCACTACATCGTTACTTTATTTACCCTGACAGGTACCGGTAAAGCCGATGCCGAAAAAAATGCAGCGACTATATTTACAATGGAAACCACATTGGCCAAGGCACAATTAAGCCGGACAGCCATGCGCGACCCTAATAAAACCTATAACAAATTTGCGGTTCGCGATTTTAATAAAACCACCCCGCATCTAAATTGGGCGCAATTGATGCCTTTGATGAAGGTAAGCGGGCAGGATACGGTATTGGTAGCGCAGCCTGAATTTTTTAAGGCTGCAGATGCCTTATTAGCCGCCACAGCTGTTGCCGACTGGAAAATTTACCTGCAATGGAACATACTCAAAGGTTCGGCCGGGGCATTAAGTTCACCTTTTGTGAAAGCTAATTTTGAATATAGCAGCGCCCTGAGCGGGCAAAAAGTGCAGGCCCCGCGCAATGAGCGCATCTCAGGCCTGGTGGATGGCAGCCTGGGCGAATTATTGGGCCAGTTGTATGTAGAGAAATACTTTACACCTGCCGCTAAACAATATATGGTGAATCTGGTGAATAATCTAAAGGTCACCCTGGGCGAACGTATACAGCACCTGGATTGGATGAGCGATGAAACTAAAGCCAAAGCACTCAAAAAACTGGCTGCCTTTACGGTAAAGATAGGCTATCCTGATAAATGGCAGCCTTATACGGGCTTAGAGATAGACCGTAGTGACTATGCAGGCAATTTGCGCCGGATATCAAAGTGGAGGTATAATTATTCGATCAGCCAGTTGGGCAAACCGGTTGACAAAACCCGCTGGGGTATGAGCCCTCCAACTGTAAATGCTTATTATAGTCCAACCAATAACGAGATCGTTTTTCCGGCAGGTATTCTTCAATTCCCATTCTTTGATTTTGGTGCGGACGATGCGGTTAATTACGGCGGCATTGGCGCTGTGATCGGTCACGAAATGACTCATGGTTTTGATGATCAGGGTCGTCAGTTTGATGCCGATGGCACGCTGCGCGACTGGTGGACAAAAGATGACGCTGATAAGTTTAAGTCGCGTGCCGACCAGGTAGTGGCTCAATATAATGGATTTACCGTATTGGATACCCTCCACGTGAACGGCAAGCTTACTTTGGGAGAAAATCTTGCTGACCTTGGCGGTTTAAATGTAGCTTATGCCGCATTCAAAAAAACAAAACAGGGGCAGTCCAATATTAAGATCGACAGCTTTACGCCTGATCAGCGCTTCTTCCTGTCATGGGCGCAAGTTTGGCGTGGCTCACAGCGACCTGAAGCTGCCGCTCAGCGCATCCTCACCGATCCGCATTCACCTGAACAATACCGCACCAATGCACCACTGACCAACATCGACGCATGGTATGCTGCCTTTAACATACAGCCAGGCAATAAAATGTATAAGAAACCTGAGGACAGGACGAGGGTTTGGTAAGCCTCACCCCAATCCCTCTCCCATAGAGAGGGGTTTTAGATTACGGTGCACGTTTCTACGACCCGGTTATTGCAAGGTGGAATACGATAACCTTGAAGACCTGAAAGAGGCATTGAATAAATATCATCCGTTGCGATGATGGCATAAAGCGAATAAAAAAAATTGGATATCTCAATTTGTGATATCCAATTTAAATGTCAGGAGCATGACACACCATCTGATTATCAATTAAATGGATCTAATTTATACAAATGGGGTATGGGCCAAACACATCAGATTCTCCGGTACATGAATCGTTGGATTGTAAATCTGCTGTCATTATAGTCAGCGATTGCCAGACGGTATAACCCGGTTACGTATATTTAAATTAATTACGATATTGAATACCAACAACTCATCATACAGTGTACAAAAAGCTCGTGGTCCTTTTTTTATTATTTACCAATTGCGCCCTGGCGCAAACAAGGGATGAATGGGTACTTAAGGAAAATAATGATGGTGTAAAGATCTACACACGTGATGTAGAAGACTCAAAAATTAAAGCGATAAAGGTGGAGTGCCAGTTTGATGCAACACTTTCGCAGCTGGTTGCAGCATTGATGGATGTGAGGAACAGCGAGGAATGGCTATACCACACTGCATCCAACTATATCGTAAAACAGGTATCCCCGGCAGAGTTGTACTATTATTCACTTGTTGAGATGCCATGGCCGGTAAGTAACCGTGATTTTATCGCCCATCTTATGGTATCACAGGACGCTGTTACAAAAGTGGTAACTATTGATGCACCCTGTATTGCCGATATGGTGCCAGTAAAGTCAAAAGTGGTGCGGATTGCCAATTCCAGAGGAAAATGGGTATTATCGCCTTTAAGCGACAGTCGTGTGAAAGTTGTTTACACACTCCACGCTGATCCGGGCGGAAGCATACCTGCCTGGTTAACCAACCTGTTTGTCACCCAGGGCCCCCGGCAGAGCTTTAAAAAGTTAAAAGTGCATTTACAAAAACCGGTTTATAAAAATATAAAGTTGAGTTATATTGTGAATTGAGAGTAAACATTTTTCCATCGCAGAGGACTCTGCCGGGGAAATAAAGGGCCGACAGTGTCATTACCTTAATAATTAAATCAGGTAATTATTGATGTGTTAACACATCGTTACACACGTTTGATGTAACACCTATCCTATCTCATTCTCAGCTTTAAACAATTACAACAAAACAACAATCCCACAATCCCAACTCCACAACAAACAGTTATCTTTGCTCAATTATATGATCATCCATCAATTTTACGATAAAGGTTTAGCTCATGGTTCATACGCGGTGATCAGGTTAGGGAAAATGGTCGTGATCGATCCGGCCCGCGATCCGCAGCCTTATTATGATTTTGCTTCTCTTAACAATGCGGACATTGTCGGCGTTATCGAAACGCATCCGCATGCCGACTTTGTAAGCTCCCACCTGGAAATACACCAGGCAACCGGGGCAACCATTTATGTCAGCAAGTTGCTTGGCGCCAAATATCCGCACGAGAGTTTTGATGATGGTGACGTGATCCGGTTAGCCGATATTAAAATGCGGGCCATGAATACTCCCGGCCATTCGCCTGATTCGATATGCGTTTTAGTTCAGGATGAATACGGAAATGATAAAGCCCTGTTTACCGGCGATACTTTATTTGTGGGTGATGTAGGCAGGCCGGATCTGCGTGAAAAGGCAGGAAATATCACCGCTGCCAAAGAAAAGCTGGCCCGACAGATGTATCACTCCACCCGCGAAAAACTGATGGTACTGCCACATAATGTTACCGTCTATCCGGCACATGGTCCGGGCTCTTTATGCGGTAAAAACATGAGCCCCGATCTGCAGAGTACCATAGGTCGTGAACTGCGCGAGAATTATGCGCTCAGGCTGATGGATGAGCTCACTTTTGTTAAAACACTCCTGGCCGATCAGCCATTTATACCTAAATATTTTGGCCACGATGTGGAAATAAATAAAAAAGGCGCCGAGCCATTTGCTAAAAGCGTTGCTTCGGTACCTAAAATTAAACGCAATGCGCCATTGCAAAGCGATGTGCTTATTATTGATACACGCCCAAGGGAAGAATTCAGAAATGGTCATCTAAAAGGCGCCATCAATATCCAGGATGGGGATAAATTTGAAACCTGGTTGGGTTCTATTGTTGGCCCGGAGGAAGCTTTTTACCTGATAGCTGCCAATGAGGATAGCATGGAGATACTCATTAAAAAAGCTGCCAAGATTGGCTATGAAAGAAATATAAAAGCAGCATTATTGTGCCCTGCCACCAGGCTCGAAAAACTGCCTCAGATAGACGCCTCAGATTATAACTTTCATCCTGAGCACTACACCATAGTTGATGTACGCAACTGGGGTGAAATTAATGATGGAAAAATATTTGAGCATTCAATAGCTATCCCCCTACCCGAACTGCGTGAGCGCCTGAGTGAAATTCCAACAGATAAACCAATTGTTGTGCATTGTGCGGCAGGATATCGCTCAGCTGCAGCCGCCAGTATTATTGCAGGAGAAATAAATTCCATTCCGGTATATGATCTTGGAGAAGCCGTTGTTGAAGTCGGAAGCCGGAGTGCCGAAGTTGGAAGATAAAAAAATCTGCTATGCTCGAATTTGTCATCACTGAAGATGGTTCCAAAACAATTTACAATACTGAAGTTGGCGAAAACTATCATTCAAGGCATGGCGCCTTGCAGGAAAGCCAGCATGTATTTTTAAATTCCGGGCTTATTAAGTTTTTAGATAAAAGGGAATTTACCGCTAACGAAAATAATATAAAAGTTTCCCCTTCGGGCGGAGATTTACAGGGGACCGCCCTTACGATATTGGAAGTAGGTTTCGGGACCGGCCTTAATTTTTTATTGAGTGCCGACCATTGTTCGCACAAACAGATCAATCTTGAATATACCGGGATAGAAGCTTACCCTTTAGACCCCGGCCTGATCAGCCAAACCGGCTATGATCAATACCTGTCAGCATCTATATGGGATAGGTTTATAAGTCAATATCCTGATTCATTAAAAAACCAAGTCAGGATAAATTCCTTCTGCCAACTGCAAACCGCGCACTGTCAGCTGCTAAACTTTAGCAGTAATAAGCAATATGACGTGATCTATTTTGATGCTTTTGCTTCGGCACGACAGCCGGAAATGTGGGATGAACAAGCCATTACGCATACCGTTCGGTTTTTAAAGCCTGGCGGGATATTTGTTACGTATGCCATTACAGGCAACCTGAAGCGGATGCTTAAAAGCCTGGGCCTGAAAGTTGAAAAAGCTCCCGGTGCACCCGGCAAACGCGAAATGCTCAGAGCAATAAAGCCATTATTTTAGTCCAATACTAAATAATTCCTTTTAAATTCAATATTCGAAATTGAAAATTCGATATTCGAAATAAATTAACAATTATGCCAATAACTGCCCCGGTAACCGCAACATCACCGTCAACAGCGTTTGAACGCTTGCTCACCATTATGGACGACCTGCGCTTAAACTGCCCCTGGGATAAAAAACAAACGCTCGAAAGCCTGCGCCACCTCACCATTGAAGAAGTATACGAACTTTCGGACGCTATACTCAGTACGGATATGCCCGAAATAAAAAAGGAACTGGGCGATATTATGTTGCACCTGGTATTTTATGCCCGTATAGCTTCGGAAACAAACGATTTTAACATGACCGATGTTTTAAATGGCATTTGTGATAAACTGATCAACAGGCACCCGCATATTTATGGCGATGTAGAGGTAAAAGATGAAAGCGATGTAAAACGCAACTGGGAACAGATCAAATTGAAAGAAGGCAATAAATCTGTTTTAGGCGGTGTTCCTGCTTCCTTGCCTGCCCTGGTAAAAGCATCACGTATACAGGAGAAAGCGCGGGGCGTAGGTTTTGACTGGGAAGAGAAAAGCCAGGTATGGGCAAAGGTTGAAGAAGAGATGCAGGAATTCAAAAATGAATTTAATGCCGAAGAGAATAGCACAATTGACCATGACAAAGCTGAGAGTGAATTTGGCGACCTGCTTTTCTCCCTGATCAATTATGCCCGCTTTATTAATATCAATCCTGAAAATGCCCTTGAAAAAACCAATAGAAAGTTTATCAAACGTTTCCAATATCTTGAAAATAAGGCCAAGGAAAACGGTAAGCAATTACACGATATGAGCCTGGCCGAAATGGATGTATTCTGGGATGAGGCAAAAAAATTGTAAAATAAGCTTAGGCTTGTAGCGTTTTTATATTAAATTACGTATGGATAAAAACTTCAGTTAAGTATGAAAGAAAGATTATTTTACCTGTTTCTCCCGGCCGTGATCCTGGCTACGGGATGTATAAAAAGCGCAAGTACCCCGCCGCCGCCGCCCATACCATCAGGGACTTTCAGCGGTCAGTTTAAACTTTATCAAAGACATACAGATCGGGTTCCATACGATAGTTTAATAACAAACATTACGGTAACCCTCAAAACGCCTGATTATACCTATGCTGTTACAGGTGATACCATCACTCTGCACGCCGGAAGCTACGGAACTTATGGCATTTCCGGCCCCTATATGATTTTTAACGATAAAACCTCTTCCCCAACACCCCCTTACACTAAATCTCATCTAAGCGGAGGTTACCTTTACAATTATAACGGAACAAATTTGCTCCTGTATGCGTCCAGTTCGGATACATTAATCCTGGGATATAGCCTGAAAAAAGTAACGCCTTAAAGCAATTTATTTACAACCGCATTATGGCCGGTATTATGCCGGCCTTTTTATTTTGCTGCAATTCCTCAAAAAAAAAATTTCATTAATTGTAGCGATATTAGTATTTACATCGTAACGACTACAAACAATTGAATTATAGGTTGAATCATAACATTTAATGCATCCACCCCAACGTATTGCCGAAGATGAATTGATAAGGCAATGCAAAGCAGGCAGCTTAAAATATCAGGAACTGCTTTATAAGCAATTCTATGGCTATGCCATGGGTATAGGTCTGCGCTATTGTCCGAATCGGGATGATGCATTGGAGACAGTTAACGACGCCTTTATCAAGGCGTTTAATTCGATGGGAAGTTACGATATCACCAAACCCTTTAAAGCATGGCTTCGCACTATTGTGGTCAATACCGCAATCGACAGGCGACGTAAAGAATTAAAATTCCAGTTAAATGTTGAGCTGGAATATGCAGGCCCTTTAGCCGGGCATCTTAATGCCATTGATAATTTAAATGCACAGGATATTTTAAGCCTGATGAAAGAATTACCCGCCATTCAGCTTGCCATTTTTAATTTATATGAGATCGATGGCTATAACCATGATGAAATTGCGGGTATGCTCAGTATCCCGGCAAGTTCCTCAAGGGTTTATTTAAGCAGGGCAAAAGAGAAATTGAGAAAAATGATTAAAACCGAAACACAAAGCCATGGATGACCAGTTGGATAACGACTTAACAAACCGCATCAGGGAAGTGTTCGATAATTTCGAGGACGCGCATGCTGACGAAGGCTGGCTGCTACTCAGGGAAAAATTTCCTGAGAAAGAAAAACGCCGCCCCGTAGCATGGCTTTGGTGGAGTTCAGCAGCGGCATTGCTATTGCTTTTTTTGGGTATATTATTGTTTAAGCAGACGCCTGTAAACAAGCAAAACCTGGTATCGGTCAAAAAAGAACATCCCGATAACCCGGCCGAAAAAACGATTGAAAGAAAGAAAGATCATAGTATAAAAGACAGCCTTAAAACCGATAGTGTTATCAATAGCCTGCAACATCAAAATTTGGCTGATCATGCCTTACGCCCTGAGCTGTCGGATAAGGCTGCACCATATAGATCAAATCGCCAGCTGCCTATCCCCTCCGCATCAAACCAACAGGCAGGCATTACCGGCGATAATATTGCTAAAAACGGCATTACCGCTAAAGAATCAGCCGTAACAGACCACAAAAAAACCTACGAACAAAATAATGCAGCCAAGGCCGACGGCGGCATAACAGTTGATACCGGCATTAACCAAACTGTTAAATCATTAGCTGGAATAGTCCCGCCCAGGGGTATTAATATGCAGGAGCAGGTAAAAAAATCCAATAAAACACTTTTTGCAGACAATGATGTGCCAGGCAATAAAAAATCCGAAAAATCTAAGAACACGGACAAGGCTGTACGTTTCAGCCTATATGCTGCCACCTATTTTAATTATGCCAAAGGAAGCAGTAACCAGTTAAATGTTGGCGCAGGGGTCACCTCTGATATCAAGCTTAACAGGAACCTCAATCTGTCTACCGGCCTTGCTATAGCGCAAAATACGCTAAGTTATGGAAATCAGGCACCCACTGCAACTGCGCAGATAAATTCCCTGGCAGCGGTCAGCAGTTTAGCCGTTCCAAAACAAAATATACTTTATGCTGCCGCTGTACCATCTTTAAAAAATTACAATGCCAGCCTGGTAGGTTTAGATGTTCCATTAAACCTCAAGTATGAGTTCAATCCTGAAAAAAGTGCTGCCTATGTCTCTATAGGTCTTAGTTCCGGGACATTTATAAACGAAACCTATACCTATCGCTATAATAATTACAGTGTACCTTTCTCCACGAACACATCCCAGATTCCGGACCAATCGACACATCAAAGTTTTAACAGTTTTTATTTTGCAAAAACATTAAACTTCTCGTTCGGTACCGGTTACTCTTTGGGGCGAAATAAACTGATCATTGAACCCTTCCTTAAATACCCGCTTGAAGGGCTTGGCTCCCAGCAGATAAAGTTTGGTGCCGGAGGATTAAACCTGAAATTCAATTTCCAGACAAAGAAAAAATAGACACCATTACTGGCTTTTAAGGGTAACACGATTCTATGCGTTTACAAACTGCAGGATTGGAATGGTTGAAATTTTACTAATACTTAAAATCCAATAATCGCATCTTTATTTAAAGCGGATGGCTTTTACAGGAGAAATCTTTGTTACCAGCATTGATGGAATAATAAGCACCAGCAGGCAAATTACCAGTGTCCCGATATTTAAAAATATCATATCTGTCCACTGTATCTGTATGGGGACAAATTTCATATAATAGGATTCCTCATCCAGTTTGAAAAAATGCGTATAATATTGAAACAGGCTTACACTTAATCCGAATATATTACCCAGTGCAAGCCCAAGACCGATAAGGTAGGAGGCATTGTACAAAAATATTTTCTGGATGGTCCAGTTGCCTGCGCCCATGGCTTTAAATATACCGATCATCGAGGTACGCTCCAGGATGATGATAAGCAAGGCTGATATCATATTAATGGTAGCCACAATCAGCATTAGGATCAGCATAACCTGTGCGTTTACATCCAACAGCTTTAACCATTCAAAAATGGCCGGATAGGACTCACTGATCATATATGATTTTAGTTTCAAAGGCATTTTATCGCTTAAAAAGTCATTTGCCTCCTCCAGCCTGTTAAAGTCAGATACCCTTAATTCATATCCGCCGATTTCATCCGGGTTCCAGTTATTCAGCTTTATGATCAATGCCAGATCACCCAAAACAAAAGTTTTGTCGATATCCTCAACCCCTACATCAAAAATACCGGTAATATAAAACGGGCGTTTTTTCAAAGGCTCTTGCACAAAATACATCAAAAATTTGTCACCTACTTTCAACTTCAGCCGGCTTGCTGTATAGCTCGAGATCATGATCTGCTTTTGTGCTTCAACTGTGTCTGTAAAATCAATTACCTTACCTGCTACCAGCGTTTTTCTGAAAAATGTCCAATCATAATTTTTACTAACGCCTTTCATCACCACACCTTCAATCTCCGTGCGGGTTTTGATAATGCCGGGTTTGGTAGCTATCGGCATAATGCGGGTAAACAATGGATTGGACTGGACTTTTTTTACAAAGGAGTTGTCTGTGTTGAAAGGCGAATTTTGATCAGAATAATTATTGTCAAACTTTTGCACCAGGATATCCCCGGCAAAACCGCGTAGTTTTTCCCTGATCTCCTGTTTAAAACCCCTAATAACGGCCACCGATAAGATCATCACGCCCAGGCCCAGCATAATACCGACAACAGCTATGCGCACAATCAGCTTTGAAAAAGTGCGGTTCGACTGAAACGATATTCTAGCGGATATAAACGAGGCGAAACTCAATGCAGGTTGATTTTTTGTACTTTCGCAAATATGCAGATTTCGGGTGAATTGATCTGACATTATCCGTGTTTGTGTGTTTATATTTTGCATCAAGACATATTACCTGTAAAAACAAAATCTCCAATGAAAAAATTATGCCTGATTATTTTGTTGCTGAAGCTCAGCCTGCCAACAATTGCCTACGCACAGGGTCCTTTGCTTACCGGCGCCGACAGGACTGAATTATATGTAGACTACCTTAAAAACAAAAATATCGGAATGGTGATCAACCAAACATCGGTAATCGGAAAAAACCAGGTATCCAGTGTCGACAGCCTGCTAAAGGCAGGCATCCGCATAACAAAAATATTTGGCCCGGAGCATGGTTTCAGAGGCAATGCCAGCAACGGCGCTGCTGTAAATGATAGTGTCGATCCCAAAACAGGCGTACCGGCCATTTCATTATATGGAAAGCATTATAAACCCACGCCGGCCGATCTGCAGGGCATAGATTTGATGATATTCGATATACAGGACGTGGGGGCGCGTTTTTATACTTATTTATCCACCCTGCACTATGTAATGGAGGCCTGTGCTGAGAACCACGTGGAGTTAATGATATTAGACCGGCCAAATCCGAATGGTTTTTATGTTGACGGACCGATGCTCGATACCGCCTATCGTTCGTTTGTAGGCCTTGACCCCTTACCCGTTGTTCATGGTTTAACCCTTGGCGAATATGCACAAATGATAAACGGCGAAGGCTGGCTCAAAGACCACATAAAATGTAAACTGAAAATCGTAAAAATGGCCGGATATGATCATGCTTTACCCTATACATTGCCTATTAACCCCTCACCTAACCTGAATACGGCCAAATCTATATTGCTTTATCCCAGCGTATGTTTATTTGAAGGCACTACCCTTAGTTTGGGCCGAGGGACTTTGTTTCCTTTCCTGGCGTTGGGGCACCCGCTGTTAAAAGGTCAATTCAGTTTCGCATTTACACCGCTAAGCATACCCGGAATGAGTGAAGATCCACCGCAAAAAAACAAAACCTGTTACGGTATAGACCTGAGAAGTTACGATGTTAAGCAGTTCAGAAATAGCAAGAAAATCGATATATTGTGGCTGATAAAATTATACCAAGCATTCCCGGACAAGGCACATTTTTTTAATGCTTATTTTACCAAGCTCGCAGGTACTGACCAGCTTAGAAAACAAATTGAAGCAGGAAAAAGCGAACAAGACATCAGGGAAAGCTGGGAACCGGCACTGACCAAATACAAGGTGATGCGCAGAAAATATTTATTGTACCATTAAAGCCCTGTCACGGATATGAGAATTGTTTTTATGGGTACGCCCGAATTTGCTGTAGCCTCATTGGATGAACTGATCCAATCGGGCTGTGAAGTTGCAGGCGTAGTTACAGCGCCGGATAAACCTGCCGGACGCGGGCAGAAAGTGAGCGAAAGCGCAGTCAAGCAATATGCGGCAGCACACGGCTTAAAGGTGCTTCAACCTGAAAAGCTGAAGAACGAAGAATTCCTTAAAGAACTGAAAGCACTCAATGCCGATCTGCAGGTAGTGGTTGCCTTCCGGATGCTGCCGGAAGTGGTGTGGAACATGCCTGCGCGAGGGACTATCAACCTGCATGCTTCACTATTGCCACAATACCGTGGTGCGGCCCCGATTAATTGGGTGTTGATCAACGGTGAAAAGGAAAGCGGTGTTACCACTTTCTTCTTAAAGCATGAGATAGATACGGGGGATATATTGTTTACCGAAAAAATTACGCTCACAGGCCATGAAACTGCCGGCGAATTGCATGACCGTTTGATGTATAAGGGTGCTGGCCTGCTGGTTAAAACGGTAAAGGCGGTTGAAAGCGGACGGTATGCCGAAAATCCACAACATCATTTAGCAGAAGGAGTTGAATTAAAACATGCACCTAAAATTTTTAAAGAAGATTGTAAAATTGACTGGAACCAGCCGGCTGAAAAGATCTATAATCTGATAAGGGGGCTCAGTCCTTATCCGACCGCCTATACGGCATTGAATGAAAAGATATTAAAAGTATTCGGGGCTGAATATGAGTTGGCAGAAACAGGCGAACAACCAGGTGAGTTCCTGTCAGACAACAGAACCTTTTTAAAAGTTGCTGCCCCGGATGGCTTTGTCATCCTGACTGATGTTCAGTTGGAGGGTAAAAAACGTATGCGTGTCGCGGAGTTTTTAAGGGGGGTGAGATTGTAGCGCTTAATAAACAAAAATACCACCATCAATTTTCCGTCATAAATCAATAAATATCTGTTGCCAAACTAATTAACTGTTACTTTTGCGTGATGATGATGAACGGACATGCGGGCAGGATAGCCCAACTAAAAGCTGAAATTGAACCTTTACGCCGCCAACTGATACAGCACGAGCTTTATAAAAACATCCGGACGATTGACGATCTTAATACTTTTATGGGGCACCATGTGTTTGCGGTTTGGGATTTTATGTCGCTGCTTAAGGCACTACAGCAAAAACTGACAAGCACCGGCATTCCATGGATGCCCGTTGGCAATGCCGGTACCCGTTACCTCATCAACGAAATTGTCCTGGGGGAAGAAAGTGATGTAGATGCGCAGGGCCGCCGCACCAGTCATTTTGAATTATACCTGGAGGCTATGCAACAGGCAGGATGTCCAATCACGGGAATCAACAGTTTGTTTACTGAATTATCAGGTGGGAAAAATATTGACGAGGCGCTTATTATCGCTAATATCCCGGCTGCGGCCCGGCAGTTTGTACAACATACATTTGATGTGGTCGACACCGGCAAACCTTATTTGCAAGCTGCGGTGTTCACTTTCGGCCGCGAAGACCTAATACCTGGCATGTTCATCAGCATGGTTAAAGAAATCAACAAACAATTGCCTGGTAAAGTAGATACGCTTTTATATTATCTAGAACGCCATATTGAGGTTGACGGAGAACACCATTCACAGTTGGCTTACCAGATGACGGCCGAACTATGCGGCGACGACCAGGGCAAATGGATGGAAGCCACTCAAGCTGTAAAAGAAGCATTGCAGGAACGTATGGCCCTCTGGGATGGCATATTAAAAGAAATACAGGTAACAGAATCTGTCACTCCTACATCTTATTCAATTCGTCCATGAGGCCTTTGCTAAGGCGGTTAAAATAGCGTTTGACGCCATAACCCATTACCCACTGTATGCCGGTGGTGGCATTAGATAAAAACACCTCGTCCGCTTCGTATAATATATCGGGGTTTATCTGCGCTTCGGTAAAAGGTATATTAGTCTGTTTGGCCAGTTTGATGATGATCTGTCGCATTACACCTTCCACGCAGCCCTCGCTCAATGCGGGGGTATATAAATGGCTCTTATACCAAACAAAAATATTCGAGCTGCTTGCTTCGCATAAATATCCATTTTGATTTAGCAAAAAGGTATCGTCCAGCCGGTTCTGGGTTTTAAATATCCCTGCCAATACATAGATCAATGAGTTGCAGGTTTTAATATTCGACAAAAAGTTGGTTGGTTTGGCCAGATCAGTAAAAATATCCATGATCAGGCCCTTGTCATTCAAAAAATAACGTGGTTCATCCATCGGCTGCAATTCAATGCAGTAACCCATCTTGTTTTGCGTTGGCGTGTAAAACCCTTCCGAATCCCGGTAAACTGTCAGGCGTAAACGGCCATGCTTAATTTTATTGCGGCTGGCAAGCTGTTCAACCTTCTCCTTTAAAAACCAGGTGTCCATTTGCGAGTACCCATCGATCTTTAGGGCCTTCATCGCCCGCTGCAGCCGGTCGGCATGCAGATCGGCAAACTTAAGTTGTCCTTTCATCAACCGCATGCTTTCAAATAAGCCGTCACCATACCTGAAGGCACGGTTAGCAGTGGTAAGCAGTTTGCTGTCAGCGTGTAAAAGTTCGCCATTGAAATTGATAAAAAGAGGCATCATAAATCAACAACAAATTACGTGTTTTGCTCTGTAATAGCGCCGGAATATTTGCGCCATTTTTGCAAAACTGATTCAAAGTCCTCCGGCAGAGGCGCTTCAAAGTGAATATATTTTTTTAATGAAGGATGAGTAAACCCCAAAGTTTGGGCATGCAAAGCCTGCCGGGGCATCAATTCAAAACAATTTTCAACAAACTGCTTGTATTTACTAAAAACAGTTCCCTTTAAAATGCGGTCGCCTCCATATGCAGCATCGCTAAATAATGGGTGCCCGATATGTTTCATGTGCGCCCTTATCTGGTGTGTACGCCCGGTCTCCAACTGGCATTCGATCAGCGTTACATAATTCAGTCGTTCCAATACCTTGTAATGTGTCACAGACCATTTTCCTTTTTCGGGATCATCATAAATAGACATCACCCTTCTGTCATTCACACTGCGCCCTATATATCCGGTTACGGTTCCGTCCTTTTCTATATCACCCCAAACCAGGGCGAGATACTTCCTGGTAATGGTATGCTCAAAAAACTGGCGTGCAAGATAGGTCATCGAGCGCTCATTCTTACTAATAAGCAACAGTCCTGAAGTATCCTTATCAATGCGGTGAACTAAGCCCGGCCGGCCATCATTACCCGGCAGCGTGGGCAGTTGCTGAAAATGGTAAACCAGCGCATTTACCAGGGTGCCTGTATAATTATTATAGCCAGGGTGTACCACCATACCGGCCTCCTTATTGACGATCAGCACATCATTATCCTCATAAGCAATATTTACAGGCAGATTTTCAGGGTATACCTCCGTATCTCGCGGCGGATGGGGCAGTACAACCGAAATGACATCGAGCGGCTTAACCTTGTAGCTGGCCTTTACCGTTTTATCATTAACCAGCACATTTCCCTGCTCAATGGCATTTTGGATACGGTTACGCGATGCATTTTCAATGCGGTACATTAAAAATTTATCTATGCGCAAAAAAGATTGCCCCTTGTCAACTATTATCCGCAGATGTTCGTATAAGTCCTGTTCTTCTTGCTCTAACAGTTCGATCCCGATTGCCATTGGGGCAAAAGTACTCGTTTTTTTAGACTATTAATTATTGATAATACTTGTTTAAACTTAAATCACAAAAAGAATCACCCCCCCCAATTAGTTAAACTATGAAAAGAACCACTACCCTACTAATTATGGTTATCCTAATGGTTGTAACCTTTAAAGCCAATGCCCAAAACAGCGGGTTTGACCAATTAATTAAATCAAGCCCGGCAGATGCCACAAAGCTTATTCAGAACTTTGCCGAACCGTTATTTAAAGGCTTTGGAATAGGCTTAAACAGCGGTTGGAACAACACGGCCAAAACCAAGAAATTTCTGCATTTTGACCTGCGTATTTCGGCTAATGTTGCTCAGGTGCCTGCCAGTGCCCAAAGTTTTGATGTAACTCGAATCGGTTTGTCCAACCATTTACAGGTCGACCCGGCATCTGCAACGAATATTGCACCAACCTTTGGAGGCAATACTAATGGAGCAACCCCTTTGATGGATATCAAAGATAACAACGGGAATAAAATAGGATCTTTTAATATGCCCGGCGGTGTAATAAGCTATATTCCGGCACCGGACATCCAGCTCACCATTGGCGTATTTAAAAATACCGATTTAACGATACGCACCACGCCAACCGTTAATATAGGTAGTAACGGAGGCTCAATCGGAATGATTGGCTTCGGTATCAAACATGATATCATACAGGATTTTGCAGGAAAAGCAGGAAAAAAACTGATACCATTTGATCTGGCTTTGGCTGTTAACTACAACCGCATTAACTATAGTAAAACACTTAATGTGCAGCCGGATAATGGCACCCAGCCGGTGCCTGGCAATCAGTCGTCAGATTTTTCAAATCAACAAATCAAGGGTCATTTCAGCGGGATAAATGTTCAGGCAATTATTTCTAAAAAATTACTTTTCTTTACTCCGTTCTTGTCTGTCGGTTACCAAAGTGCTTCTACAGATTTTAGCGTGTTGGGCAATTATCCCGTTAGTTCATCTTCTGGCTATTATGCGACAATCACCGATCCGGTTCATATCAACGAATCCAGTGTAAATGGTTTACGCGCTGATATCGGGTTCCAGTTAAATTTAGCCATTTTCCGTATTTATGCTTCCTATAGCCCGGGCCAATATCAATCTGCTAACGCCGGTATCGGATTTGGTTTCTAAATTTGCTTAATGAATATCGATTTCGAGATCTTTAGCCCTGTTCATCAAATCCAAGATAAACTATTTGATGAACAGGGTTTAAAAGTCTTCATTAAGCGCGACGACCTGATCCACCCTGTCATATCGGGCAATAAGTGGCGCAAGTTAAAGTACCTGTTAAAACAGGCCCAAACCGAAAACAAAACACACCTGATAACATTCGGTGGCGCCTATTCCAATCATTTACTGGCGGTGGCAGCCGCAGCCGCACGGTTTGGTTTCAAGTCGACAGGCTTTGTACGCGGTGAACAGGTGAGTAATGACACCTTGTTTTTATGCCGGCTGCATGGCATGAATTTAATATTTACTGATCGTGAAAGTTATCGCGATAAATCCTCATTATTCGATAAACACTTCGCAGATGACCGTAAAGCTTTTTTTATCGACGAGGGTGGAGCATCTGTATTAGCAGCCAAAGGATGCAGCGAGTTGGTTGATGAATTAACTGATCCCTATAATCATATTTTTTGCGCTTGTGGTACCGGGACCACAGCGGCGGGTATTATCAATGGATTATCAGCAAACCATCTCCCGACCCGGTTTCACGGGATACCGGTGTTAAAAAATGGCGGTTTTTTAAGACAGGACGTCAATGCCTTTTTAACTGAACCGGCGGATTATCAACTGCACACTGAATATCATTTTGGCGGCTATGGAAAAGTGGATGAGCAGCTTATTGAATTTGTCAGGCAATTTGTGGCTTCAACAGGAATATTGATAGAACCGGTTTATACCGGCAAGATGCTCTACGCCCTGTATGATCTGGCTGGTAAAAAATATTTTGAATCCGGAAGCCGGATACTGGCTATCCACACCGGTGGAATATGGGGCTTGCTGGGGATGAAAGACAAGTTTATTTAATTGATTTGCTCCCTTTTCCAGTCGACAAACGTCTTTCCGGAAGAAAATTTGCGATCAAGTTCTTCAAAACTATTTTGAGCTTTGGTACAAAAAGTAACTTTAAACAATTTAAAGTTACTTTTTGTCCAATCGGTTCAAAAACTGCCTAAATTGTTGTTTTTGAGCACTTTTTCGTAAATTTGAGGAAACCGATTTACATATGTATAATCTATTAGTTTCCCCCGAAGATGTCCAGGCTTCATTAAAGAAGCACATCCTTGCCGATGGTTTCGACCTTACTTTTGATATGGAAAAAAGCAAGGGCGTTTATATTTATGATGCGAAATATAAACGCACCTATCTCGACTTTTTTACCTGCTTCGCTTCGGTTCCTTTAGGTTATAATCATCCCAAAATGATTAATGACGAAGCGTTCAAAAAGAATCTGATGCTGGCAGCATTAACCAACCCTTCCAACTCTGACATATATACCGCTCAGTACGCCCAGTTTGTTGAAACATTTGACAGGGTTGGCATTCCTGAATATCTGCCCCATGCCTTTTTTATTGCCGGAGGCTCTCTTGCTATTGAAAATGCGCTTAAAGTATCTATGGACTGGAAAGTACAGAAAAACTTTGCAAAAGGATATACCAAAGAAAAAGGATTTAAAATACTGCATTTTGAACATGCTTTTCACGGCCGGAGCGGTTATACGTTAAGCTTAACTAATACCCTGCCTGCTAAAACCAAGTGGTTCGCCAAGTTCGACTGGCCAAGGGTATCGCTCCCTCAGATCAATTTCCCTTATTCTGACAGCAATCATGAAGATTTGTTAAACAGGGAGGCTTTATCTATTGAACAAATCAAAAAAGCATTTGAAATCAACAAAGATGACATTTGTGCCATCATTATTGAACCGATACAATCCGAAGGCGGCGATAATCACGTCAGACAGGAATTTTTGGAACAATTAAGGCAGTTGGCTGACGAGAATGAAGCTATGCTTATCTATGACGAAGTGCAAACCGGCGTTGGGCTTTCGGGTAAATTCTGGTGCCATGAGCACTTTGGCCCGAACGCGCGTCCTGATATACTGGCTTTTGGAAAAAAGATGCAGGTATGCGGTATTTTAGCAGGCAAAAAGGTGGATGAAGTAGAAGATAATGTATTTAAAGTATCCTCGCGGATCAATTCGACATGGGGGGGCAGCCTGGTTGATATGGTGCGTTCATCCAAAATAATGGAAATTATTGATGAAGATAATCTGTGCGGGAATGCAGCCGTTGTAGGCGAATACCTGCAAAGTGAATTATCAAAAATTGCCGAACGGCAGTCTATTATAAGTAACGTCAGGGGCAAAGGTTTGCTTACCGCATTTGATTTTCCTGATAAAAACAGGCGCGATAATTTTATTAAGGAAGGAATGAACAGCAATGTCATGTTCCTTGGATGCGGAAATCAAACCATACGTTTCAGACCTGCGCTCATCATGGATAAAGACCATATTGATGAAGGCCTTGCTGTGCTCGAAAAAATATTAGGCATATTATAATACTTTTGTAATATTTTTGCTACAAAGCGTCTGTTTCTCAAAACAATAGGCGCTTTTTTCGTCTTATTGATACTATATTAGCCGATTTACGTTTATTAACTGTCCATATATTAATATATACTATTTTTTAACCAGAATAGGCAATATTTCTAATTATTATGGCGGTTAATTTTACATTTCATATATCCCCTAATCGGGTAGTTTATAACGATCATGAGCAAGCACATTGAAAAACTAAAAAAGCAGCTGTTAGAGATAGCCGAAGTTGTTAATTCATTCCGCTCTGAAGCTGTACAGGTAAAAATTATTGATCGTCTTTTAGATGCAATAATGGAATCAGAGAAAGGGGATACAGAGGGAACGGATGCGTTCAGTAAAAGAGGACGCAAACAAAAATCCGGGGAGGATGATGAAAACTTTTCGCCGGCTGGCCGCAAGAAGCCAGGAGCTACTAAAGTTCTGAATCAATTATTATCAACTGATTTCTTTAATGCAAGGCATTCCATCTCTGAAATAGCCGAGTATTGTAAAGAACATTACGATTCTGATTTTAAAACATCTGAATTATCAGGGATACTTTTAAAGCTTGCAAAGGAAAATAAGCTAAGAAGAGAAAGAAGTAACGATAATAACCGCTTTGAATATGTAAAGGCATAATTGCAGAGCGGTAAGGCATTACCGCTCTAGCGTCTTTTATTTAAGGTCGAACAGGTTATCCACCCCTAATATCTTTCTTGAAGTAAAGCCTTCAGCATACTTCACACGGATACTTTTGCCGAACTCCCTTGCCCTTGCTTCAATTATTTCGATAAAGTCGGGCGATGATATATAGGTTTCAGGCTCGTTTTGCCAGCTGGGATTAAAAAACTGGGAGCCAAAGGCACGGATGCTTTCTACCTTTTTATCCCAATAGTTGGTTACATCAACAAGAATATCGGGTTTAATATAATTATCCTGTATAAAGTGTAACACCAAATTAGGCCGCCATGCTTCCTGCACCTGGTTATTATAACGAGTTTCTATTTTCCGGAGCCCGGCCAAAAATGCCGAAGCCTCAACCAGGTCGCTCGCCCGGCCATGGTCCGGATGACGGTCATGGTAACCATTTGTAATAACGATTTCGGGCTTGAATCTGCGTATAGCCTCTATTACCTTTAACTGGTATTGTTTTGTATTTTCAAAAAAACCATCCGGCAGCGAAAGGTTATCTCTTACAGTGAGCCCCAGTAGCCCGGCTGATTCAGCAGCCTCCCGGCCACGAATTTCTGCGGACCCGCGTGTGCCCAGTTCACCCCTGGTCAGGTCAACAATACCCACCTTTTTACCTAAGGATATTTCTTTCAAAATAGTACCCGAACAGCCCAGTTCAGCATCGTCGGGATGAACCGGTAAAACCAATATATCTAATTTAAGCATATACAAACACACTATTTTTTTGGGGATAGCAAACGGGCGATCTTTTTCCGGATCTTTGAGGAAGTTGGCTTGGTGAACGGATAAAAGAAATCAGTAACCAAACCATTTTTACCGATTAAAAACTTATGGAAGTTCCACCTGGGGACAGATTTCAATATTCCGTTTTGTTTCTTATCGGCGAAAAACTGGTATAAGGCATGCGCGTAAGGCCCCCTTACCCTTATTTTTTCAAAAACCGGGTAATTGGTGCCATTATTCTCACAAAATTCTGCTATTTCCTTGCCTTCCAAAGGTTCCTGTCCGCCAAAATCATTTGATGGGAAAGCCAGTATTTCGAAATCTTTATCCTTAAATTCGTTCTTTAAGGTTGCCAATTCTTTAAGCTGTGGAGTAAAACTACATTGCGAGGCGGTATTTACTATCAAAAGGACCTTATCTTTATATTCAGATAAGCTTATTACTTCACCGTCTAATTGTTGTACATTAAACTGGTAGATGCTGTGATTGTCCATTATCAATTTTTGTAGGAATAGTATCCCGCCTGTTGAAGAATAGCCTCAATATCCCGTTCCTCATTAGGGTCATACGTTTCCTTTAAATTATGGCCAAAAAACCGGGCTACCGATTGAAACATAAAAGCTTTCAATCCGCCCTTTAATTCTTTCACCATTTCAAAGCTGGTAGTACCTGTTTGTCTGTCAATGAGTTTGATTAAAACCTCGCCCTGACTAATTGTCAGGTTTTCGATTTCCCGTTTAAACAGATCCTTTATTTGGGTTTCGCAGGTATCCACCATCAGTTTTTGTCTCTTTTTATCGGCTGTTGTAGCCAGGTTGCGCTGTAACTTTTCATACCTTTCGGCTGCAAACTTAGCATAGGGTAATACTTTATAAACATTGTACCTTAAACGGTTATAGGCATCGCGATCTGCTCTGCTTTTGAATATCCTTACATCCACTATCCTGATCTCGGAGGTGACGATCATTGGGACCAATTCACCGTCAATATTTGTAAGATACGTTTTGATGGTATCATTTTTGCCCATAACCAATGGACTGGCCTGTCGTTCCTGGGCTTTTACCACCCCAAGGCTACAGGAAAACAACAAGAGAAAACCAATAAATTTCATAATTTTACGTACTACAAAATTAACGTAATTTTTTTTGGATTTGAATAATAACCTGCAATTAACTTTTTTATTGCAAGTTAGTGATTTTATACGTGGATGTGAACATGAAAGATTTAGTGATCGATATAGAAGCTGAAAAGAATGAGATACTGAAAAGATATCGTGCTTTGCTGCGCGCCAGTAAATCCACCTTGCAAAAAGGTGATAAACGGATGATACGTAAAGCGTTTGACATGGCCCTTGAAAGCCATAAAGACATGCGCCGCAAATCTGGCGAACCTTATATCTACCATCCTATTGCTGTAGCACAAATTGCCGCCGAAGAGATCGGCCTGGGAACGACCTCAATTGTCTGCGCTTTATTGCACGATGTGGTGGAGGACACGGCTGTAACACTGGATGATATTGAAAGGGAATTTGGCAAGAAGGTTGCCAAAATTATTGACGGATTAACCAAAATTTCGGGTGTATTTGATACCAATAGCTCATTACAGGCCGAAAATTTCCGAAAAATGCTGCTTACCCTTGCCGATGATGTGAGGGTAATATTGATAAAACTTGCCGACCGCCTGCATAATATGCGAACGATGGAGTATATGCCGCGCGATAAGCAGCTTAAACTTTCATCCGAAACGGTTTATTTGTACGCCCCGCTGGCGCATCGCCTGGGCTTGTACGCTATAAAATCAGAACTGGAAGACCTGTCCATGAAGTACATGGAACGCGAAACCTACCAGTTCATCAAAAATAAGCTGAACGAGAAAAAAGCTGAACGGGAAAAATTTATCAGGGATTTTAGTGAACCGGTAAAAAAAGTACTGGAAGGACAGGGATTGCATTCCGATGTATTCGGCCGGCCAAAATCTATCCATTCGATCTGGAACAAGATGAAGAAAAAGGCCATCCCGTTTGAGGAGGTATACGACCTGTTTGCGATCAGGATCATTCTGGACAGCACGCCTGAAAATGAAAAAGCAGATTGCTGGAAGGCATATTCAATAGTTACCGACCTGTATCGCCCTAATCCGGATCGTCTGCGCGACTGGATATCCTCACCAAAGGCAAATGGATACGAATCATTGCATACGACAGTAATGGGGCCCCGCGGGCAGTGGGTTGAAGTGCAGATACGCACCAAAAGGATGAACGAGATCGCTGAAAAAGGCTTTGCTGCACACTGGAAATATAAAGAATCGTCAACCGACAGCGGGCTTGATCAATGGGTACAAAAAGTGCGTGACATGTTAAAGAACCCGGAATCAAACGCACTCGATTTCCTTGATGATTTTAAAATGAACTTGTTTTCGGACGAGATATTCATTTTCACACCAAAAGGCGCCCTTATTCAGTTACCGCTAAATGCGACAGCACTTGACTTTGCTTTTGAGATACATACCGATGTGGGTGCCAGTTGTATTGGCGCCAAAGTGAACCATAAGCTGGTGCCGCTAAGCTACAAACTGCAAAACGGCGACCAGGTAGAAATCATCACTTCCAGCAAGCAAACACCAAAGGAAGACTGGCTCAATATTGTGGTGACGGCCAAAGCTAAAGCCAAAATAAAATCGGCCCTGAAGGAAGAAAAACGGAAAATAGCTGATGATGGCAAGGAGATACTGGAACGTAAGATGAAATCCCTGAAGATCACTTACAATTCCGAAAACATACACAAGATCAGTTATTATTTTAAGCTGGCTTCCACGCAGGACCTCTTTTTTAATGTAGCACAGGGCACGATCGATATGAAGGACCTGAAGGAATACCTGGCTTCAGAGAAAGTAATTGAAAATAAACCGCAGGATAAAATAGAGACTGAACAGGTACAAAGCCTGTTGCGCAATATCAAAACCAAAGACAGCGACATGCTGCTGATCGGTGAGGACATGCAGAAAATTGACTATAAACTGGCCAATTGCTGCAACCCTATTCCCGGCGATGATGTTTTTGGTTTTATTACCGTTAGCGATGGTATAAAAATACACCGTACGAATTGTCCCAATGCAGCCAAACTGATGGCAAATTATGGCTACCGCATTGTCAAAGCAAGATGGACCAACCAGCAGGAACTGGCATTTTTAACCGGACTAAGAATCACAGGGATAGATGATGTAGGCCTGATCAATAAATTAACCACAGTTATTTCGAATGATTTTAAGGTGAATATGCGCTCGATCACAGTGGATAGCGACAATGGCATTTTTGAGGGTTCTATAATGGTATACGTAAACGATACGGAACATCTGGATAACCTGATCAAAAGATTAAAGATGGTGAAAGGGGTAACCTCCGTGAACCGTTTCGATTCGGCCATTGAGAAAGCGTCCTGAACAACCAGGGCAGTCAGGATGCAGGAATCAAGATACATGAGTGCCTTTTTGATTTCCTGTATGGCTTATCTTAGCTCCGGATTCTTGCATCCTGAGGCTTGATTGTTATCTGTTGATTCTATTTTATTATTAATAACTTTGACCCTTTAACAAAATATGATGCCACAGGAAACCATAGCCATGGTTAAAAAAATCTTCGAGGCTTATCTCGAAAATAAAAATCTCAGGAAAACCCCTGAACGTTTTGCTATACTGGAAGAAATTTATTCACGCAGTGACCATTTTGATGTGGAGTCACTGTACATCCATATGAAAAATAAAAAATACCGGGTAAGTCGTGCAACGGTATATAATACACTGGAACTATTGGTATCGTGCGACCTGGTGACTAAACACCAGTTTGGCAAGAACATGGCCCAGTTTGAAAAATCATATGGCTACAAACAGCACGACCATATTATCTGCATTGATTGCGGCAAAGTAGTTGAATTTTGTGATCCGCGCATACAGCAGATACAAAGTATGATGGGTGGCTTATTAAAATTCGAGATCAAACATCACTCCTTAAACCTCTATGGGAATTGTGAAAAACTTAAGGCAGGATTCTGTGAGAGAAAAGTATAAGGAAAATGGATAAACCGGTTGTAAGCACGCAGGCATTCGGGGACCTGGATATGAAAAGACCTGCTGGAAATTTATTCTTTTGAGAATCTTTTTCAATTTTTATCATGATAGATATACTTATGATGATACCTTTGCGGTGATAAGATCAGTAATTTATTTTACAGAGGCTGAAAATATGATTGCTCCCGAGTCCTTGGATGGTATGACTTGGGAAAAAGTAAAAAAAATCATCACAAAGGCATTTGACGATTATTATAGAAATATTAGAAATTAATGGCTGTTGACGTATTATTAGGCCTCCAATGGGGCGATGAAGGTAAAGGTAAAATTGTTGATGTTTTAAGCGCAGGTTATGACCTGATTGCCCGTTTCCAGGGAGGCCCGAATGCCGGCCACACATTGGAGTTTGATGGTAAAAAGTTTGTTTTAAACACTATCCCCTCAGGTATATTTTTTGATAACACACTAAATCTTATTGGCAATGGTGTGGTTATTGACCCTATCACCTTAAAAAGAGAAATTGATAAATTAAAAGATGCCGGGCATGATCTTTTAACTAAAAAGAATTTACTCATCGCCAAAAAGGCGCATCTTATATTACCTACTCACCAGTTATTAGACGCCGCTTCCGAAAAAGGAATGGGAGAAGGTAAGATCGGTTCAACCTTAAAAGGTATAGGGCCAACTTATATGGATAAAACCGGGCGCAACGGTTTGCGTATAGGCGATATTACCCTGCCTGATTTTAAAGAACGCTATAAAAAGCTGGTTGCCAAGCATGCCTCTATGCTACAGGCGCTATATGGCGAAGTTGCTGATTTCTCTGAACGCGAACAGGCATTTTTTGAAGCAATTGAATTAATAAAGAAATTCCCGTTGGTTGACTCTGAACATTTTGTTAACGATTACTTAAAAAGGGGCAAAAAGATATTAGCAGAGGGCGCGCAGGGCGCTATGTTGGATATTGATTTTGGTTCATATCCTTTTGTTACTTCATCAAACACTACTGCAGCAGGTGCTTGTACAGGCTTAGGCATCGCCCCTAATACTATTGGCGATGTGATAGGCATATTTAAAGCTTATTGCACCCGCGTTGGCGGCGGCCCCTTCCCTACTGAATTAGATAATGAAGTTGGTGAAGAGTTACGTAAAATAGGCCACGAATTTGGCGCTACCACCGGAAGGGCACGCCGTACCGGCTGGATAGACCTGCCGGCTTTAAAATATGCCATTATGCTTAACGGCGTTACCCAAATGGTAATGACCAAAGCTGATGTATTAAGCGGATTTGATAAAATTTACGCTTGTAC
This sequence comes from Mucilaginibacter sp., assembly GCF_028287845.1. GTDB lineage: Bacteria > Bacteroidota > Bacteroidia > Sphingobacteriales > Sphingobacteriaceae > Mucilaginibacter. Next base: position 48,229 of record NZ_JAQBOW010000108.1, on the reverse strand, counting down.
CCATTACAATTATCTTGGCGAAAAAATAGATTATATGCCTTATGATATTTGCTCTGTTGATGCCATACCTGTTTTAAAAGAAATTGATGGCTGGAACGAGGACCTGACAGGCATTACCGAATTATCAGAAATACCTGCAAAATTGCAATCGTATATAGATTATTTGGAGAAAGAATTAGGCGTGCCTATCAAATATTTATCAGTAGGGCCCGATAGAAAGCAAACCTTAGTGTTGCATTAACAGGCAATGGCTAATAAATAACATAAAGGCTCCACTAATCCGGAGCCTTTTGCTTTAACTTTGTATTTGTGATTAAACAGGTAACCGATCTGCGTTTATTTAAACAAAAGGCCCTGCAATGGGCCGCTGCTTTTGATGCGGCTTGCTATCTCGATTCTAATAACTTTAATGACCCCTATTCAAAATTTGACACGTTAATTGCCGCCGGTGTTAAAGACTACATAGTTGCAAATATCGGGTCGGCTTTTAAACAGTTAGAAAACTTTCGCGCAAAGAACCCGGGCTGGTTAACAGGCTTTTTTAGTTATGATTTGAAGAACGAGGTGGAGAATTTATCATCTTCAAACCCGGATCATCTTACTTTTCCTGATCTGTGTTTTTTCGCTCCGCAGTATTTGATATTGATTAACGGCGAACAGGTGGAAATAACTGCCGATAATCCGCAGGCCATTTTTGAATCCATTGAACAACAAATACCCATCACTTCACCAGCGAATAACATTGACCTTCAATCGAGGTTTAGTAAAGAGGATTATATAGCCACTGTTAACAAAATTAAGGGCCACATCAGCCGGGGCGATATCTACGTAACCAACTTTTGCCAGGAGTTTTTTGCTGCCGGTGCACAAATAGATCCTCTAGCTACTTTTTTACAGCTTAACCTCGTCTCGCCGACACCGTTTGGTACTTTTTTTAAATGGCATGACAAGTATATTCTTTGCGCCTCGCCCGAGCGCTTTTTAGCTAAACGGGGCAGCAAACTTATATCGCAACCCATTAAGGGCACCGCCAAACGAGGTAATACAAAGCAGGAAGACGAGGCCATCAAACAACAACTGCGCAATCACGCCAAAGAGCTACAGGAAAATGTGATGATAGTTGACTTGGTGCGTAATGACCTTACCCATTCGGCCAAACCCGGTACGGTAAAAACCGAAGAGCTATTTGGCATCTATACCTTTAACCAGGTGCACCAAATGATATCAACGGTTGTATGTGAATTACAGGACGGAATTACCGCCGTAGAAGCCATACGCAATACCTTCCCTATGGGAAGCATGACCGGCGCGCCCAAGATCAATTCGATGCGGCTGATGGAACAGTATGAGCGCAGCAAGCGTGGGGTATACTCAGGTGCTATAGGTTACTTTAGCCCCGATAATGATTTTGATTTTAATGTAGTGATTAGGACGTTATTATATAATTCGGCAGAGAAATACCTGTCCTTCCATGTGGGCAGCGCCATAACCTACCATGCCGATGCCGAAAATGAGTATGAGGAATGCCTGCTTAAAGCCAAGGCTATTTTAGAGGTTTTAGGGCAGCTGCCTGCTTAGTTTTGTTACACCAAAATGTGTAACAAAATGTAACAAGTGTAACAAGATTTCGACTTAACCTATTGAAAATAAACAAAATACGAAAAAGTGATGTAACAAAATGTAACAACTTATTCGTCAGTATTTTTATGCGTAATTTTTAATTATATTTCTGATTATCAATAAATTACAAAAAAGAATATTTAGCAGTGGTGTAACAAAATGAAACAACATTTCTGTTTCTTTTTAGCTTAAATAGTATAAATCAATAAAATTGTCATTTCGATGGAGCCGGGGCGGTTGTGTGTTGGGGGTGAAAGAGAAATCTTATACGCTTTGTACGGCAATATCGTATGGTGTATAAGATTTCTCACTCGTACCTTGTATCGAAATGACATAGAGCTTATCCCAAACTCACGTTAGCTTGCTTTTTTCTTGAAGAAATTAACCTTTGATTCTTTCCCTTTTAAAAGGCGCTCAATATTTTTTTGATGGGTTACTAATATCAACAGGCACATACACATGCCGTATATAATAACCGATTTAATATAAGTGGGGAAAATAAAAGTTACACCAATGGGGTAAGTAAAGCCTGCTATGATAGAGCCTAACGATACATACCGGGTAATTAGTAATACCACAATAAATACCGATACACACAATAAAGCCGCGGGTAAATTAACAGCCAGTATCATACCAAATAAGGTTGCAATACCCTTACCCCCCCTAAACCCGGCAAATACCGGGAACAAGTGGCCCATTACGGCGGCTATGCCCAGGGCAAGCTGATAATTATAGAAAGGTACTGAATGATAAGGACCGGTAACACCAACTCCTATAACAAAGGCAAGGTTTGTGGCTGTCCATCCTTTTAAAATATCCAGCAGCATAACAGGTATGCCGGCCTTTTTGCCAAGCACCCTAAAGGTATTGGTGGCCCCGGCGTTACCGCTGCCGTACTCGCGTACGTCAATATTAAAAAATGCCTGCCCTATCCATACCGCGGTGGGGATAGAGCCAAACATGTAGGCCAATATGAGCGCAGCAATAGAATAAGGGGTGATCATATCAACGCAATATTAAAAATTGGTAATTGTACTAACAAGTTTAATTATATTTAAAAGCAAAACATTTATACTAACAGAATAATTAGCAGGATTATTTAATAGCTTTTAAGCTCAGGTCCATACAGGTAACAGAGTGTGTTATAGCACCTACGGATACATAATCAACCCCACAGTTGGCAAATTCGCGCACGTTATCAATATTTATGCCGCCTGATGCTTCGGTAATGTACCGGCCCTCGATAATATTTACCGCTTGTTTAAGATCGCTGTAATTAAAATTATCCAGCAATATACGGTCTACACCACCGGTTCGCAAAACCTCTTCCAGCTCTTCAAGGTTACGTACCTCAATTTCTATAATCAGTTTTTTGTTGTGCACGTTGATGTATTGATGCGCGTTCTCAATAGCCCTGGCAATCCCGCCCGAATAATCCACATGATTATCTTTAATCAGCATCATATCATACAAGCCAAAGCGATGGTTAGTACCTCCGCCAATGCGTACGGCCCATTTTTCTAAATAACGCATACCGGGTGTGGTTTTGCGGGTATCTAAAACCTGGGTATTGGTGCCTTTTAACAGGTCTACAATATGGTCGGTAGCGGTAGCAATGCCAGACATGCGCTGCATGCAATTCAGCACCAATCGCTCGGCGGTTAAAATACTTATGGCGCTGCCCTCAACTTCAAATACAATATCTTTTGGTTTAACTTCGGTGCCATCTGTAATAAATACGTTTAGCTTAAGGTCCTCATCAACGCAGTGAAAAATATATTTGGCCAGCTCAACGCCGGCAATTATACCAGGGTCTTTAACCAACAGTTTGGCTTTGCCAATGGTGCCAACTGGTATGGTGGCTAATGATGTATGGTCGCCATCGCCAACATCTTCTTTTAGGGCATTATCTATAAATGGGCGTACAAGTTCTTTGTCCAAATCAAGTATATTTTAGAAGATCAAAAGTAATAACATTTTTTGGATGTGATAGTTTGCGGATGTCTGAATAACAGATTAAGGGTGTTAGAAAGATTATTTATCATTCTGAACGTAGAATGACTGCTTTTATACTTATCGATTTAATAAGATCCTTCACTATGTTCAGGATGACAAAAAGGTGTTTTTAGAATCTTTCGAATACTCCTAATGTTAAAGGTAAATATCGATATAAACTGGTCAACGCACAATTTGTTGGTGATAACAGGAGACTATATACCCGTTAGACCATGATAAGATATTATCGGTTTTATTTTATTTTTATAACCATTTCTTTAATTCTTCACCGCTATTACATTTAAAACCTCTTTGGCAATTTTAATTGATCCCGCAGCATTTGGATGGATGCCATCAGTTTGCCATAGCGTTAGGTCTGTAGGATCAGGGAGAAGGGTGTCCGTCCTTATTAAATAATCAAATTGGGATAAATCTGCTATTATAAGTTTGTTTACCTTGACATTGGTAGTATCTCTTATAAGCATAGTTGAACGGGGCAAACAAAATGCAACTACTTTAAAGCCATCTCCCCGTGCCTGTTTCCATTCGGTTTTTAAGTCACTATATATTTGTGCCGGCGAATGACCGAAATAAGCATCATTTGTACCCGCCAATAAGAAAAAGAAATAGTTTTGATTTGGGTTAGGGGCATGGGGGTGTACTTGGGTTGCATACTCACCATCCATCATTTGAACGGTCTCTGCTGTGGTAGCCACATTTACCTGTGGCGTAAGAAATGCGGATTTACTAAGTTTAACTATTTGCGCAGGCCAATTAAATCTGTACCCCTGTACCGTATCTGTCATGCTATCACCCTCATATAGATATTGACCAATTGGTTTTTGGCCTAAATCAATAAGTGGGGGTTTTTTACATGAATATATTGCTGCTATAAACAATCCAAATAGTACTAATTTCTTCACGTGATTTAGGTCAATAAAAAAAGCCACTTGTTAGGCGGCTTAAATGTATAAATAAATACAGTTACTTTTTAGGCTTTGGTTTCGTCTTTTCTTTTTCTACCTTATCACCCTTTTTCATGTTAGTCCGGGTTTGCAATCCTCGGTTAACTTAATGCCTTAAGCGGATTACAAATCCGCAACTATTCAAGTCCGGGATTATAAATTCGGACTAACACAAATCTTTCGAATACTCCTACCGTTAAGGGTAAATATCGATATAACCCTGTTAGTCCGGATTTATAATCCCGGACTAACTTTTCAGGGGATTTGCAATCCCCGTATTCAAACCCTTAATCAATGTTATTTCCAGTAAAGCAATAATTACTCCCCTTATTGCAGTATTTCAATCACGCTATTTCTAATAGTAGCATTACCAAAATTTCCGGCCAGGTGCCCTGCATCGCTGTCTATCAGTACCAGTTTGGCATCGGGCAGCAGCTTTGAAAATTCAATGGCCGGGGTAGGGTTAACCATGTGATCTTGCTTAGATGAAATGATGATCATTTTGGCCTTAATGTGCGCTGCGGCTTCTTTCATTGAGCCATTATAGGGTTTACTAATATCGTGCGTTATTATAGCTGTAATTTGGTACCAGGTATCGTTCCAGTCGGGGTGCCCGCTGCCTTTCACACCATTAAACCATTTGGTAAAATCATCGTGCGATTTGGTTCTTACCCTTTCGGACGGTGATGTTAAAAATAGCTCCCACAGTAAATTGGCATTGCTTATTTTAGGGTTAACCTTGTAATCACCATGATTATATTCGGTATCTGTTTCAACAATATTCTTAAATGTGCTGTAAAGCATCAGGTCGAAACTGGTAGGTTGCGGACTGCCAACTATAGGCACCAAAGCATCCATAAAATCAGGATAACTCACCGCCCACTGGAAGGTTTGTATACCACCCATAGAAATGCCCGTAATGGCTTTAACATGGCTGACACCAAATTTTTGTGTAAGTAGCTGATGCTGGCTCTCTACCATGTCGGCAATATTAAAAACCGGGAACTGCATTCCATGCTGTTTTATGCTGTTTGATGGTGATGAGGATATGCCATTACCCAAAGCATCAACAATTATTAAACAATAGCGTGTAGTGTCAATTGCTTTCCAGGTATCCCCTCCGGCGTTATTGCTTGATGTGCCGCCAAACCAGGTTAGCAACAGTACAACATTACTTTTGGTACTGTTTAACTGGCCATACATGCGGTAACCAACCTTACAATCGGTAATAACACTGCCCGATTGTAGTTTCAGGTCGCCAATTGAAGCTATTTGCTGCCTGTCGGGGCGGCGTGTGTTTTGAGCCTGTGATATTGTAACGCCTGTAAATAAAAGCGCGATAGCAAAAAGGAAATTTTTCATGAAAAATAAATACTGTATGGTACGGATAATTGATTGGATAAATCTATATAAAAGAATAAGTTCATGCAAGCGTGGGTTTATTAAATTCAAATCGGCGATTACTCACCCCGACCAGCGAAGCGTAGTCGGGGTGAGTAACCGCGCGTTCTAACAAATTAATTATAATCTATCCCCCATCACCTTTATATTTGCACTGTGGAAAACAACAAGAAACTTGCATTAATAATTTTAGATGGCTGGGGTTACGGCCGTAACGATCAGTCGAACGCTATATTGGCGGCTCATACGCCATTTTTTGATTCGCTGATAGCAAACTATCCAAACTCAAAGCTGGAAGCATCAGGCATGGCCGTTGGTTTGCCGGATGGGCAAATGGGCAACTCGGAAGTAGGGCACATGAATTTGGGTGCCGGCCGTACCGTTTACCAGGAGCTTGGCCGCATTAACAAAGCGGTTGATGATAATGAGCTGATAACCAACCCGGTTTTAAAAGACGCGTTTGATTATGCTAAACAAAATAATAAAGATGTACATTTCATTGGTTTAGTATCTGATGGCGGCGTACACTCGCATATAAAACACTTAAAAGGATTATGTGACGCGGCAGTTACCTCCGGACTAAGTAATGTTTTTGTTCATGCTTTTTTAGATGGACGGGATACCGACCCAAAATCGGGTTTAGGTTTTATTACTGATTTGGAGGACCATATTGCCAACACTCCTGTTAAGCTGGCATCGGCTATCGGTCGGTATTATGCTATGGATCGCGACAACCGTTGGGAGCGTGTTAAACAAGCCTATGACGTAATGGTACACGGTACCGGCCAACCAACTAACAATATACAACAGGTTATTAAAGAGGCATACTTAAAGGATGTTACCGACGAGTTTATGCAGCCTATTGTTAAAACCAATAGCGCGGGGCAACCGCTTGCGGTTATAAAAGAGGGCGACGTAGTGATATGCTTTAATTTCCGTACTGATCGTGGTCGCGAAATTACCGTAGCGCTTACACAAAAGGCTTTCCCGGAATATAACCTGCAGCCGCTTAATCTGTATTATGTTACCATGACCACTTACGACGAAACATTTAAAAATGTTAAAGTTGTATTTACTAAAGAGGATCTTACAAAAACTTTGGGCGAGATTTTGCAGGATGCCGGCAAGAACCAGATCCGTATTGCCGAAACAGAAAAATACCCTCACGTTACCTTCTTCTTTTCGGGCGGACGCGAGAAAGAATTTATAAACGAAAAACGCCTGATGGTGCCATCGCCAAAAGTTGCAACCTATGATCTGCAGCCTGAAATGAGCGCCGAAGGTATACGCGATGCCATCATCCCCGAACTAAAAAGCGGCTGGCCCGATTTTATTGTACTAAACTTTGCCAACACCGATATGGTGGGGCATACAGGAGTTTTCAGCGCGGTTGTTAAAGCTGCCGAAACGGCCGACAGATGCTGTAAAGATGTGGTAGAAGCAGGCTTAGCCAATGGCTACTCCTTCATTATTTTAGCCGATCATGGCAACGCCGATTACATGATAAATAACGACGGAACGCCAAACACCGCGCATACCACCAACCTGGTACCTTGCATTGTTATTGATAAAGATGTTAAAGCGGTTAAAGATGGCAAGTTGGGTGATATTGCACCAACAGTACTTCATATTTTAGGTATTACAATTCCTGAAGAAATGGGTGGGAATGTATTGGTGTAGGAATCTTATAAAGCAAATTAAAGAAACCCTCTTTACGGTTTGCCGAAGAGAGGGTGGTCGGGCGAAGCAAAGACCGGGTGAGTGGATTAATAATGCACCAATAGCGTTATTGCATTGGCGAACGTTTACTCACCCAGACATCGCTATGCTTGTCGACCCTCTCTTCCGCAAGCGGGAAAGAGGGTTAAAAATTCTCTTTTATTTATTTGCAATATCTTTTACATATCTTCTCCCATCATGCAAACCAGATACGGAAAAAAGCGATGTTAAATTTTTCAATATAAAGGGTTACTTTCATGCTGATAGTTTGCGCCTTACTAAGCTAAATCATCTTACCAACAAAACCGTTACTCACAACGGTATTACCGAAACAAAGAAGGTACACATCAGCAACTGGGGACTTGAGTTAAGCTCATTCAGCGAATCAGACATTAACAAACCTGCGTGGCGGGATAGTTACAATATTCAAACCAACGGCGCCTCCATCATTTACCGTGCAAAGACTATCGATCTTAAAACGCAGTTGATAGTTATTAATAAACAGGCCGATAAAGTTAAATGGATATTGATCTATAACCGTACTGAAAACATACTGTATCAAACCAACGAAAAACTAAGCTATTTCCCTGATTCACTTTATATCATACAAAAATATCAGAAAGTACGTTTGCTGGGGGCCAATACGTATACGATAAAAGGCACCTTAAATTAATGGTGACCAACAGCCGTGGCCAATTTTTCTTTTGACAAGTCTATCAGCGAAGAAATATTAGATATATCACTGCGGTTTCCATCACTATCCAAAACCTTTTGCAGATCGGCAATAGATGCTTTCAAGGCGTCGATGCCTCTTCTTCTATCGTAAAATCGAGAGTTTGTTTGTAGTTTAAACGCGGCGTAGTCTTTATAAACAAGACCGCGATTTTGATAAAAAACCGTCAGTTTTGTATCGGCAGGATTAATGGATATGGCTTTGGTAAAATCTATAATCGCGCCCAATAAATATTTTTCCTTTTCGGCCGGCACCTGGCTATCCGTGCCTAAGTGATATTGCGCCCTCGCCCTGTAGTAATAAGCGTGAGCATCGGCAGGGGTAATAGCTATTTCTTTGGTAAAGGCGGTTATAGATTTAAGATAATTGTCGCTATGATAATAAGAATAACCTAACATCCATAAGGCGTTAGCATTGGTAGAGTCTATCATACATCCTTTTTCCAGCTGCGTTACCGCCGCTTTAAAATTTCCGTCAATATAAGCCTGTTTTCCTAATCTAACATAGGCATTTTGTGATGCTGCATGTTCAACAGAAGAGATAATCAGGAAAGATACTAAGACCGGTAACCTCATTAAAAACTTATTTTGTTAACAAATAGTACTTAGTTAACTCCTTTAATTATAAATTATTATGCATACCCGCCTATATATTAAAAAAAAGTCCCTCAATAAATTATGCAGGGCAAGGGTATGACTTTTTTTCATCTTTATCAATTTATTTAAAAAGATTTAATAAAAAGCAGGTAAATTTGTAAATAGCATGTAATCAAACTGATACAATGCTAAAGTAACTGTTGTGTCTGAATTACCTTATCTTGGCATAGCTCTTGAAATAGAGTATGCATTTAATAGTAACCGCTATTTTACCCGTGTTAATGCCCGCTTAATTTTTATAAGCTGACAACATGACGTTTTTTTATTGATATATAAAGTATTTGATGAGTTTTGACCCCTTTGATTTTAAAAATGTTTTGCCAGTGATAAATGAAGATTCTGAATTTTTCCCTCTGATGTCCTCAGAGGATGAGGAAGAAATGAATAACGAGCAGGTACCTGAGTTTTTACCTATACTGCCGTTGCGTAATACTGTGCTTTTTCCGGGCGTGGTTATTCCCATTACGGTTGGCAGAGACAAGTCCATCAAATTAATACGTGATGCCAATAAAGGTAGCCGCATGATAGGTGTAGTATCACAAAAAGATGTAGCTATTGAAGACCCAAGCTTTAGTCAGTTAAATACAATAGGCACTGTAGCTTTAATTATAAAAATGCTGCAAATGCCTGATGGTAATACAACCGTTATACTACAGGGTAAAAAACGCTTTTACTTAAAAGAAGAAGTACAAAGCGAGCCTTATATAAAAGCTACTATTGAGCCTTTTAAGGAGGTAAAAAGATCAAAAGAAGATAAAGAGTTTAAGGCCATGATATCCTCTATTAAGGATATGGCTATGAATATCATACAGCTTTCGCCAAATATCCCAAGCGAGGCCGGTATAGCTATCCGTAATATTGAAAGCACTTCGTTTTTGATGAATTTCATATCATCAAACATGAATGCCGATATGATGGCCAAACAAAAGCTGCTGGAAGTAACCAATCGCCGCGATATGGCTAACCTGGTTTTGGAGCATTTAACCATGGAGCTGCAATTACTTGAATTAAAGAACCAGATACAAACCCGGGTGCGTGTTGACCTTGATAAACAGCAGCGGGATTACTTTTTAAATCAGCAAATTAAAACTATACAGGAAGAATTGGGCGGAACATCGCCCGACCTGGAAATTGACAACCTGCGCCAGCGCGGCGCCAAAAAGAAATGGAACGTTGAGGTTAAAACGCATTTTGATAAAGAGGTTGAAAAGCTGGTACGCACCAACCCTGCCGCTGCTGATTATTCTGTACAAATAAACTACCTCGAGCTATTGCTTGACCTGCCCTGGAACGAATTTACTAAAGATAACTTCGACCTTAAACGCGCCCAAAAGGTGTTGGATAAGGACCACTTCGGTTTAGATAAGGTGAAGCACCGTATTATTGAATATTTGGCTGTATTAAAGCTAAAACACAACATGAAAGCGCCTATACTTTGTTTGGTTGGCCCTCCGGGAGTTGGTAAAACATCGTTGGGTAAATCAATTGCCAAAGCTTTAGGACGCAAATATGTGCGTATGGCTTTAGGCGGCATACGTGATGAGGCCGAGATTCGCGGCCACCGTAAAACCTATATTGGCGCTATGCCCGGGCGTATTATACAATCTGTTAAAAAAGCAGGTGCGGCTAATCCGGTATTTATTTTGGATGAAATAGATAAGGTGGGCAATGATTTCAGGGGCGACCCATCATCGGCTTTATTGGAAGTGTTGGATCCCGAACAAAACAGTACCTTTTATGACCATTATGTAGAGATGGATTTCGACCTTTCTAACGTAATGTTCATCGCGACAGCCAACTCATTAAGCAACATACAGCCGGCCTTGCTTGACCGCATGGAGATCATCGAAGTGAACGGTTATACCATCGAGGAAAAAGTTGAGATATCCAAACAGCACCTATTGCCAAAACAACGCGATGCACACGGCCTGAAATTAAAAGATATCACTATAAAACCTGATGTGATAGAGAAACTGATAGAAGATTATACCCGCGAGTCGGGCGTGCGTGGATTGGAGAAAAAGATAGGCTCGGTAGTGCGCGGTATTGCAAAAAAAATAGCACTGGAAGAGACCTACAACGCTATAGTAAGCAAAAAGGATGTTGAAACCATATTAGGTGCACCCATATTTGACAAGGACCTATACGAAGGCAACGACGTAGCCGGAGTAGTAACCGGCCTTGCCTGGACATCGGTAGGCGGCGACATATTGTTTATTGAAGCCAGCCTAAGCCCAGGTAAAGGGCATTTAACTTTAACAGGTAGTTTAGGTGATGTAATGAAAGAATCGGCAACTATAGCGTTAGCCTACTTACGCGCGCACGCCGGCTATTTCAATATCCACCCGAAACTGTTTGAACAGTGGGACGTGCATGTACACGTTCCGGCAGGTGCTACACCTAAGGATGGCCCATCGGCAGGTATTACCATGTTAACCGCGTTAACTTCTGCATTTACACAGCGCAAAGTTAAACCACATTTAGCTATGACAGGCGAAATTACTTTGCGGGGCCGTGTATTACCGGTAGGTGGTTTAAAAGAAAAAATACTGGCTGCCAAACGCGCCAATATTAAAGAGATCATTCTATGCAAATCAAATAAAAAAGATATTTTGGAGATAAAGGAAAGCTATATCAGAGATTTGCAGTTTCATTATGTAACCAGTATGCGCGAAGTTATTAACCTGGCGCTGTTGGATGAAAAAGTTAATGAGCCGCTTGACTTAACAGTTAAAACAGATATTAAAGCAAATAATTAATTAAAATATTTTTTCCATTTATTATATCACATAGCGGCTACTAACGAATGAACCGAAAATTATTTTTAGTACTGCTTTTTGTCATTACAACAACCTGCGCCTTCGCGCAAACACAACGTAATGAGTTTGGCATCCAAACGGATAATGATTCGTACCTGGCACGTGGCGGTGATAATTATTATACCGATGGCATATTTTTGTACTACCGCCATGCTTTAAAAGTTAAAGATAATGATAGCACCCATCTTCAGAATAAAATATTCGGGTTGGAGATGGGCCAAAAAATATTTAACCCCCAAACCGGCATGATACTCGCTGCTAAGTATGTAGACCGGCCATTTGCCGGTTACCTCTATGTAGGCTCTACCCTAAATTTACTTTATAAAAACGAAAGCAACCTAAAGTTAGGCGCGCAATTAGGCGTTGTTGGCCCGGCATCGGGCGGGCAAACTGCGCAAGAGTTTGTTCACAATGCTTTTGGTTTTTATCATATAAGTGGTTGGCAGTATCAAATAAAAAACGACTTAGAACTCAATCTCTCTGCCGAATATAATAAATTGGTAGCAAGGGGCGCATTGGTGGATATGTCTGTAAGTGCCTATGGCAATTTAGGTACCGGTTTTACGGGTGCAGGCGTGGGTCCGTTGTTTAGGTTTGGTAATTTTAATCAATTATTTAATTCGGCCAGCACACAAAGCACCGCTATTGCAGCCAAGCGTATTACCCCATTACATCGGCACGAATTTTTCTTTTATTATAAGCCCCAGCTTAACTATGTAGGTTATGATGCAACCGTGCAGGGTGGTTTATTTGAAAAACATAACCAACCGGGTAGCGAAGAGGTAGTAGGCGTACCAGAGCCGCTAATGTTTAGTAATGAATTAGGTTTAACTTATACCACCGATCGTTGGGTGTTGGATTTTTCGGCCATATTTCATTCGCGCGATACAAAACTGATGATTTATACCCATCAATGGGGTTCGATGACTGCTATCTACCGTTTTTAATTAGATCTCGAAATTTCTTTTCCGGCCTTCTTTCTTAACCGACTGTATTTTTTTATTATCCAGGCGCTCGGCTTTCGCTTTTTTGCTGGGTTTGGTAGACTTGCGTATTTTGGGTACCTGTAATGAGCGGATTAATAAACCCACCAATCGCTCCAAAGCTTTTTCTTTGTTTAGATATTGGCTGCGTTCTTCATCACAAATTACCTGCACATAGCCATCTTTGTTAAAACGGGATTGTAGTTTTTGGTTAAGCAACTGTTTCTCCTCCTCACTAAACAAAGCCGAATCATTAACAGAAAACAACAGCTCTACTTTGCTTGATACCTTATTTACGTTTTGCCCGCCCTTACCCCCACTGCGTGATGTTTTGTAAAAGGTTTCTTTTTGTAATTCGGTCTTAGAAAAATTCATGGTCAAAGTTAGTTATTAGTTAATTAAGTTGGATTGAGTGAATGGTTTGAGTTTGGCTAAAGCCTTATTAAATGGCTTTTCTATCCGTTGGCTGAGGAACAGATAAGGGCTAAAGCCCGCGCTGCCTATTTATTCAATCTGTTGCTAATAGTTGTGTATTTGTCAACAAAATCAACTACTCACCTAATCAACCACTCACAATTTTTTATAACTTTGTTATACATGAGCAGTAATATTGTAGTAGCTATTGATGGTTATTCATCGTGCGGAAAAAGCACTTTAGCTAAGGCCCTGGCAAAAAAACTTCATTTTATCTATGTAGACAGCGGGGCAATGTACCGCGCTGTGGCATTGTACTTTTTACGCAATAATATTGATATGAGCGATCATGTTCAAATTGCCGAAGCTTTAAAAAACATTCACCTCAACTTTCACTCGCGCGATTATCAGACACACATTACGCTAAATGACGAGGAAGTATCAGAAGAAATCCGTCAGATGCCTGTGTCAGACAAGGTAAGTGCCGTGGCTGCAATCCACGAAGTACGTGCAGAAATGGTGTGCCAACAGCAGCGCATGGGCAAATCAAAAAATATTGTGATGGATGGCCGCGATATTGGCACTGTAGTTTTCCCGCATGCACAGATAAAACTATTTATGACAGCCGACCCTAAAATACGTGCAGAAAGGCGGTATAAAGAGCTTTTGCCAACCAACCCTACCATCACCCTTGAAGAAGTATTTGAAAACCTTGCCCACCGTGATTATGCCGATACTACCCGCAAAGAAAGTCCCCTAACACGCGCGGATGATGCTATTATATTAGATAATACAGATTTGACACCTGTTGAACAATTGCAATTTGCGCTGGATAGGGTTGAGCCGTTACTTGTCTGAAAACTATTTATTGATTTTTAGGATTTAAAAGATTGCGGGCCGCCTTAGACAAGCGAAACTTACTATATACACGATACAATCATTATAATCGTATTAATCTATCGAATCGTGTTCGGACAGCCTCACCGTAGGCACCCCAAACTTATTTAAAAAATCAACCCCTTCATCGCTGGCTATGCCTTTGTATTGGGCGTATGATTTATTAAAAAAAACTTGTTTAATACCGGCAGAGAATATTAACCGTGCACAGGCTATACACGGAGACAATGTTGTATACAACGTAGCACCTTCCAGCTTGGCACCGCTTTTAACGGCGTATAGTATGGCGTTCTCTTCGGCATGCAAAGCAAGCGAGCAACTGCCCTTCGAGTCGCGCGCACAACCAACATCCGGCCACTCTTCATCACAGTTATGCGTGCCTGCAGGCGGGCCGTTATAGCCTATGGATATAATACGCGTATCGCGTGTTAAAACCGCACCAACATGAGCCTTTACGCAATGCGAGCGCAGAGCCAGGTCGGTAGCCAGTTTCATAAAGATGGTATCGAAAGATGGTTTCATAGTTGTCATTCGTCATTGTGTCATTAGTCATTAGTAACAGTAAATTATAAAAATCTAACAATTACTAATGACCAGTGACTAATGACTAAAAATTAGTGCCCGCCGCTTTTTTCAAGTTGCACATGGTCTATGTTGATGCCTTGCTTGATTAGCTCGACACGCACTTTCCACGCGAAGAATACAATGTAGGCAAAGCCAATAACCGGAACGAGGTATGATTGATGTATACCAATAGTATCGGCCATAAAGCCTTGTACCGGCGGTATAATTGAACCACCTAATATCATCATAATTAAAAATGCCGAACCTTGCCCTGTATACTTACCTAAACCTGTGATAGATAAAGAGAAGATTGACGGCCACATAATAGAGCAGCATAAACCACCGCTAATAAAAGAGAATACGGCTACCATACCGGTTGAAAATAAACCTATCAGCATAAATATTACGCCCAGTATACCAAAAGTAACCAGGGTGCGCACCGGTTTTTGCTGGCCGATGAAAAATGCTACAACCAATATTGAAATACTTATTGAATAAACAAACAGCGTACTAACATCGGCTACTGTTGACCGGTTTACCAGTAATACTATACCAAATGCCACAAAAGGAACTACAACAGTTAAAATATTTTTTGTCATTTTTGACAAGTTGAACGCACCTATAGCACCTGTAAACCTACCTATCATTAAGCTACCCCAATAAAGCGAAATATAAGGTGCTATTTCTGAATCTTTAAAACCACCAAACAACGGAGTTTTAAGTAAAGCGCCCATATTACTTTGTATAGTAACCTCTGTACCTACGTAAGTAAATATGGCTATCATACCTAAAATTAACTGCGGATATTGCATAGCGCCCCAGCCTTCGCTTTTTTTCTGTGCCGATAATAGCGAACTTATTAAGGTTAAAATGATAAGTGCTAATGCCGAATAAATGAAAACTGATTTTGGTATACCTGTCATGCTCACCAAAGGATCAGCAGCCAGGATAATTAAAAATCCAATACACATAATAATAATTGGCAGCCCCGGTCTTTTACTGTTCTCGAATTTCTCGTCGCTGGTAACTACCGGTAATTTTGATAGCCAGAAAAATAATGCTACGGCTAATAACAAGCCTGCAAATATGTAATACAAATTATCAATAGATGATATTTTAACATCGGCAGGCGCGATATGGCTGCTTGCCGACCCAAATAGCACAATACTGATAACAGCAGGGCCCAATAAGGCGCCAATATTATTTATACTGCCTGCAAAATTTAAACGGTTAGAGCCGGTTTCTGACGGGCCCAACGCAACCACAAACGGATTTGCCGAGGTTTGTTGTAAGGAGAAACCAACGGTAATAACAAATATGGCCGACAAAACAAGCGCGTACGAACCAGCGGCAACAGCAGGTATCATTAACAACGCACCACATGCTGATACAACCAAGCCCATGATTATACCATTTTTGTAGCCCAATTTATTTAAAATATCGGTCTTGCTTATCTGCGAAGCAAAGTACAATATTAATGAGCCGATAAAATATCCGCCATAAAAAGTAAAATCAATTAACTGCGACTCGAACTGGGTTAAATGAAAGTGAGTTTTGCAAAAAGGTATAAATATACCGTTTGAAGCGGCTAAAAAGCCCCAGAAAAAAAATACGGTAACCAGCGTATATAGTGCCGAACCATAATTTTTTGTTTGTTTTTGTTCCATTTTTATTTTAGGTTGATGAATTTGGTTTTAAAGTACTAACATAATCCATTTTTTATAATTTTCATTATACTATTTAAATTAATAGAGACACAACATTAAGTTTCTTTATTTAAGAGATAAAAATCGCATATTCGCATTCTTTAAAACTGACTCAAGGCTATATTAATGATAGAAGCTGTTATTTCGGGCATAGGAATTGGGATTGTGCTAACGTTTTTAACAGGCCCTGTATTTTTTGCTTTAATTAAAACCAGCATAGAAAGGGGCTTCCACGCGGGCGTTTTCCTGGCGTTGGGTGTGGTAAGTAGTGACGTTGTATTTGTAGGTACCATACTTTTTGGTTCGCAATTATTTGAGGTATCAGCCCAAACAAAAACCATTGCCGGCGTTGTAGGCAGTATTATATTATTTGTAGTGGGCATCCGCTATATTTTCAAGAAGGCCAAAGTAAATTACACTAATGTAGCCCCTACCGGCCTTAAACGCACCGGGTATTTTTTAAAGGGATTTTTGCTGTGCATTTTTAATCCTGCTATTTTATTCCATTGGATAACTGTTATTGGTACCGCAAGTACCATTTACCATAATGGCGTGCACCACCGCGCATTTAAAATTGCCATTATGTTTTTAACTATATTAATTGTGCAATTTGGGCTGGATACCACCAAAGCATTTTATGCTAACAAACTGCGCGACAAGATATCCGAAAAGTTTGTACATCGCCTTAACGAAGTGGCCGGGATAGCTTTAATTATTGCATCATTAATATTGGTGGATAAGCTGGTTACGCATTACGTTTTTGCAGCGCCTGCGGGGTAGGGAGGTAAAAGGTAAAAGGTGAAAGGGGAAAGGTTTTTCTGGGAATAATACAAATAACAAAAGGCGAAATGTTAAACACCTTTCGCCTTTTACCTTTATTCCTTTTACCTCTAAGAATCCTTTTACCTCAATATTACATATAAGCCCGTTGGTTCTTACCTTCCATCCAGTTAACGAAAGCGCGGTTAACTACTTTATTACCGCCCGGGGTAGGGTAATCTCCGGAGAAATACCAATCGCCGGTATGGTCAGGGCAAGCTTTATGCAGGTTATCTAAAGTTTGATAGATCACTTCAACCTCGCAGTTTATCTCTTTTGGTGTAATGATCTTTGCTATACGGTCTGAGATCTGCTGATCTGTAAAAGGCTCATAAATAGCTTTTACGTAGTTTACCACCTCTTCTTTAGGCAAGGCGGCACTATCATTGCATTTTTTATAAACGTCGGCTATAACAGCTTCTTTTCCTTGTTCTTTTAGCAAGCTGATGGCTGCTTCAAAAGCAACAAACTCGCCCATACGCGACATATCAATGCCATAACAATCAGGATATCGAATTTGCGGGGCCGATGAAACCACTACAATTTTTTTAGGACCCAAACGATCCAGAATTTTCAATATACTTTGCTTAAGCGTTGTACCCCTAACAATAGAATCATCCAGTACAACAAGCGTATCTGCGCCATTTTTTATAAGGCCATAAGTAGTATCATATACATGCGCTACCATTTCGCTGCGGTCGGCGTCCTGGGTTATAAAGGTGCGCAGCTTAACATCCTTAATGGCTATTTTTTCAACACGTGGCGCAAGACATAATACCTCGGTTAACTCTTCTTCGCTTATTTTATCCTCGCGGTTAAGCAGTCTGTCGCGCTGGTATTTTTTAATGTACTTATGTACCCCTTCTACCATGCCATAAAAGGCAACTTCGGCAGTGTTTGGTATGTAAGAGAATACGGTATTTTTTATATCATTATCAACCGCGTTTAATATTTGCGGGCAAAGCAGCCTGCCTAATTGTTTACGCTCGCGATAGATAGACGCGTCGCTCCCCCTCGAAAAATAGATACGCTCAAAAGAGCATGCTTTCTTTTCCAACGGCTCGCTAAACATATCCTCGGTTATCTTGCCATTCTTTTTTACAATTAAAGCATGGCCGGGGCGTATTTCTTTAATATCATCAATAGGGATATTAAAAGCAGTTTGTATAGCAGGACGCTCTGAAGCAGCCACTACAATTTCATCGTTATAATAATAATAAGCAGGGCGTATACCAACCGGGTCGCGCATTACAAACGCGTCACCGTGGCCCAACATACCAGCAATGGTATAACCACCATCCCAGTTCCTGGCAGATTTACGCAGAATTTTAGCTACATCCATATCATTGGCTATCAGCTTGCTTATCTCTACGTTATCGTCTAATCCCTCACGTTTGTATTGGTCAAATAGGCCCTGGTTCTCGGTATCAATAAAATGACCCATTTTTTCAAGCACTGTAATGGTATCGGCTTTTTCTTTTGGATGCTGGCCCAGGTCATATAGCTGTTGTAACAGCTCATCAACATTGGTCATGTTAAAGTTACCTGCAATAACCAGGTTACGTGTCATCCAGTTGTTTTGCCTTAAAAACGGGTGGCAGCTTTCAATACTGTTTTTGCCATGCGTACCATAACGTAAATGACCCAATAAAACTTCGCCGGTAAAACTAACGTTTTCTTTGAGCCATTCTGCATCAGCCATTCTTTCGGGCGTCTCCTTCTGTATGTCAGCAAATTTTTTCTGAATATATTCAAATATATCAGCCACCGCATTTGATGCCATGGATCGGTGCCTGCTTATGTATCGCTTACCCGGGGCAATATCCAATTTAATAGTAGCAACTCCAGCGCCATCCTGGCCCCGGTTGTGTTGTTTTTCCATTAAAAGATAAAGCTTGTTTAAGCCATACAGCGCAGTGCCGTATTTTTTCTGATAAAAAGATAGTGGCTTTAAAAGACGGATAAATGCCACACCGCATTCATGTTTAATCTGATCGCTCATGATTGATGATGAGCCGGCAAAGTTATAATTTTATTATAAAGTATAACTAAATGAATTGTCATTAATTCGTATTAAAAATTAATAATATCATAACCTATCCATTACATAAGCAAGCTAAAGATTTGACAACTTTTAAAAAGTTGTCAAATGTAATAAGTTAAAAAAGGCCGGCAAATTAGCCGGCCCTCAACTTTGGTTTATAAATTGGAAAAGTTGATTTTATAATCTTTCGCCGTGCTGGCTAATATCCAGACCAATTACCTCGTCTTCTTTCGAAACACGTAACGGTGATATCATATCGGTAATTTTAAGCAGCAGCAGTGAGCCAAAAAAAGCATAGATAGAAACTATGACCAAGGCAAATAACTGTACAAAAAACAAGTGATGCTCTCCGAAAAACAAGCCATTTCCGGTAGTATTGGCCGGATTGACGTTTTTATTGGCAAACACACCGGTAAGCAACATACCCACCATACCGCCAACACCGTGACAAGGAAATACGTCCAGCGTATCATCTATTGAAGTGCGGGTGCGCCACTCTACAACCAAATTACTTATTATGGCCGAAATAATACCTATTGCCAATGAATGCGGGATAGATACATAACCAGCCGCAGGTGTAATAGCAACTAACCCAACTACAGCACCTATACAAGTACCCATGGCTGACGGTTTACGACCCTTTAACATATCAAAAAATATCCAGGTTAAGCCGGCTGCTGCCGATGCGCTTGTACTGGTAGCTAAAGCTGTAACCGCTAATTGGTTTGCCCCAAATGCCGAGCCCGCGTTGAACCCAAACCAACCGAACCACAAAAGCCCCGTGCCTATTAACACATAGGTAATGCGGGCGGGCGCATGGCTGGGTTCGTTTCGCTTTTTTAAATATAGTGCCGATGCCAAAGCCGCCCATCCTGCCGACATATGCACTACCGTGCCCCCTGCAAAATCAAGCACACCTAATTTGGCCAATAAGCCATCGGGGTGCCAGGTACAATGTGCCAACGGCGAGAAAATAAATATGCTGAATAGGCATAAAAATATAATGTACGAGTTAAAGCGAATACGCTCTGCAAAAGCTCCTGTTATTAATGCCGGGGTTATAATAGCGAATTTTAACTGGTACATGGCAAATAATAGCAGAGGGATAGTTGGCGCCAGTTTCCAGGTCGAATCGCCAAGCATACCCTTCATCATAAAGTAAGTTGCGGGGTTGCCTATTATACCATGAAAACTATCGCCGAAGGCAAGGCTAAAACCAAATATGCCCCACATTACGGTGATGATAACCATACAAACCACACTTTGCAGCATAGTTGATATTACGTTTTTCTTATTTACCATACCGCCATAAAAAAACGCAAGGCCGGGGGTCATAATTAAAACCAGGGCTGTCGACATGAGCATCCAGGCAATATCGCCAGTGTTAAAATGTGATGTGCCCGTGTTTTTAAACTCGACGGAAGGGAAAATAAAGGTTAATACTAAAATGCAAAGGATAATAAAAAAAGGAAAATAGCGCTTCATGGAATTGTTTAAGAATAATTTAAAAAACGCCTGAAATTATGATTTAAATCATAATAAAATGAAATAAACGTTAATTTTTTATTAAAAAGATATACAACGATTCCTTTTATAAGAATTTGATGAGCCAATTAGGGAAAATACCTAACAATACCAGTATTATGGATATAATTACGGCAAAAACTAAGATATAAGCAGACTGCGCTATTGGTTCTGCGGTATTTTCTGTCCGTTTCAAAAATAAATTAAGCGGAATTTTAATGTAGTAAAATAAAGATACCACCGTAGTAAGCGCCCCGGTTATGGTTAATAACAGCAACCAGATATTATGATTTGCCTGGTAAACACTATAAACCGCAGAGAACACTAATAATTTCCCCGTAAAGCCGGCGGTTACCGGTAACCCGGTTAATGATATAAGTATAATTATAAAACATATAGATGCTGCAGGATATTTAAGGCCCAGGCCCTTGTAAGTATTTACATCTTCTGATCCGGTAATTTTTGTGAAATAGGTTACCAGCATCAGCGCGCCAATATTAGCTATAACATACACTGCCAGGTAATAAGCCAGGGCCGTAATACCTTGTGATGTAAAGGTAACTATCGCCATTAAAGCAAAACCTGTATGGCCTATGCTGGAGTAAGCCAGCATGCGCTTAACGTTGTTTTGCATTACAGCGGCAAAGTTGCCCGCTATCATGGTAATAATGCCGATAACCGACAGGTATAACCCAAAATCAAATGCTTTCCATTGCGGAGAGATTAAGAATGGTGTTAAAAAATTAAGCACCAATCCAAACGCGGCAATTTTTGGCACAGTAGACAGGAACGCGGTAATTGGCGTTGGCGCGCCTTCGTATACATCGGGTACCCAAAAATGCAGGGGTACAAATGATAATTTAAAGCCTATGCCAACCAATACTAATATCAACGCGAAAGTTGTGCCTGCTGCATTAACCTGTATAAGTCCTGCTACAAAGTTAGGGTCGAACAAACTCAACGTACCGGTAAAGCCGTAAAGTAATGATATACCATATAACATAATAGCCGATGCCGCCGCGCCGAATAGTACATATTTTAACCCGGCCTCGGTGCTAAAAGCATTTTCTGAACGATAAGCCACCAACAGATATGATGCTATGGATACCATCTCGATAGCCAAATAAACCGATAGCAGGTTTACCGCCATCGTCATTAAATGAAGGCCAAGTATCGCGGCTATACTTATAGAATAAAGGTCGGAAAGTTTTTTTGTATGCGATGCCAAAGGCTCGTCCCACGCGAAGTACAGTAACAACAAGAAAGCCGAGCTGTCAATAATGAGCCTAAAAATTAAAGATATATGATTCTGCAGCAACATATCGCTAAACAGAAATATATTATGGTCTCCAATTAGGTGCAGTTGTAAAATATCTTTAGATATTACCAATATAACACCCCCGCATGCTACAATGCGGCATAATTTTTCAGAGTTACGGCCAAACAGCAAGTCGGTAATTAATACTACAATAAACAACAAGGACAAGCATATTTCGGGACCGAAATAGTGCATATCGCCCAGTATCTGGGTTAATTGTCCTTGTATATAGGGTAGCAGATCGTGCATATTATTTATTTACATGTAAAAACTGCACCAGCGCCAATACCGAATCATTAATCTTATCAAAAACCAACGATGGCATTATGCCTAAAACTAACACTATTATCGCCAAAGGCAACAGGGTAATTATTTCACGAACATTCAGGTCGGCTAAAGCTGTTTTCCAAACCTCTCCTCCTTTTAATGATACCGACCCAAAGAACATGCGTTGCAGTGTCCATAAAAAATAGCAGGCACTTAGCAGTATACCAACTGCGCCGCAAACCGCCATCCAATAAGGTAGTAAGCCGTTAACCGATGCCGATTTAAAAGCACCTGTTAATGAGAATGCCTCGGCAATAAATGCAGAAAACCCCGGCAGGCCCAATGAAGCAAAGAAGGCTATCATTATAAATATGGTATATTTTGGCATCAGGGTACCCAATCCGCGAAAATGGCTGATATCCCTGTCATGCACCCTGTTATAAACTACCCCTGCCAGGAAGAACAGCATAGTTGATAAAAATCCATGGCTCACCATTTGTATTACCGCCCCGCTTAATCCCTCGGCAGTTTGCGAGGCTATGCCCAGCAATACAAACCCCATTTGCGATACAGACGAATAAGCGATAACCCGCTTCAGATCGCGCTGAGCCAACGCGTTTAACGCGCCATATATTATAGAGATAACACCCAGCAAGCCCAGCCAAAATGCACCGGATACGGCTACGTCGGGGAATATGCCTAAACATATCCTTATAATTCCGTAACCGCCTATTTTAAGCAAGATAGCCGCTAAAATGATAGATACCGGGGTAGGTGCCTCTACGTGCGCGTCGGGCAGCCAGGTATGCAATGGCACAACCGGAACCTTAATGGCAAAGGCGATAAATAGTATAATGAAGCCAAGCGTGCGTGCCTGTACACCAAATAAGGTATAATGGCTTAATGTTGAAAATATTGAATCATGCCCGTAATTAGCCGGGTTCATCATCTGCACCATATTAAAAGTATGGTTGCCGGTAGCCGGATCAATAACCGACAAGTACAAGCCTATCATCACCAGTAACATAAATACTGAACCGAACAGGGTATATAGGAAGAATTTTATAGCGGCGTACTCGCGCCGTGCCCCTCCCCACATACCTATCAGGAAGTATAATGGCAGTAGCATTAATTCGTAAAAAATATAGAACAGGAAAAAATCCAGCGAGCAAAATACGCCGAGTACTGCCATATCCAATATCAGGAAAAGCACGAAGAACCCTTTGAGGTTACTCTTAATTTCCCAGGATGCCAGCGCAGCAATAACCAATACCAATGATGTCATTACCAGCAGGGTGATGGATATACCGTCTATCCCCACAAAATAATCCATTTGCATATGGCCCATGCTGCCCAGGTTAAGGTTTATCCAGGGTAGTTTTTGAACAAATTGAAACTGACTCTCGGTAGCTATACCGCCAAAAGCCGCGCCCGTTTTAAAGTTGAGGTATAACCACACGCTCATACACAACTGCACCAATGTAGCCAGCAGTGTAATGTATTTAAAACTACCGCGCCAGTTGGAAGGCATCAATGCGATGATGAGTCCGAATAGCAGGGGGATAAATATGAGTATGGTTAGTAAGTTCATTCTTTGGTGAGATTTGAGATTTGAGACATGAGATATGAGATCCTGAATTGGCGTTTTGAAATTTCAGACATATCCAGATTAGCCGCTCTACACGATAACGATGTGGCAATTAATCTCAAATCTAATGTTTCAAATCTCATATCTAAATCACATCTAAATAGATAAATAAATAAGCAGGGCCAGTACAATTGCCAGCATGCTAAACAAATAATATTGAATTTTACCGCCTTGAAACCGGCGCACAAAATTACCGGTTAATTGCACGATAAAGGTAAGCAGGCGCGATATTCCGTCGATAACATTATAATCAAACCAGGCAGCTATTTTTGATATGGCTATGGTAATGGCTGACAGCAGGTGGATAAAACCGTCAATAACCTTACGATCAAACCATGACAGGGCCCTGCTTAAAGCCATTACCGCACGTACTACCACTTTATTGTATACTTTATCAATATACCATTCGTGGTACGACACATGGAACAATAAGCCGGTTTGCGGGAACACCAGCATTTTGCGCCCAGTGTAAACCGCCCATGCCCAATAGATCAAAAACAAGCTTAATATATTTACACCTACCGGTACAATAGTATGGTAAGGGTTTACCCGATCTATGTGGATAGAACTAAAACCGGTAAACACCCAGGCACGCTCATACAACACCGGGTTAAGCGAAAACAGTGGGAACAAACAAGCCACACCCAACAGCATTAACGGCACACGGTATTTCCACCCGCCATCGCTGATATGGTATTTTATATGTGGATGGAATTGCTCCAATTTAAACTCGCCAAAAAACACTTTTACTATCAGCCTCGCTACATAAAAAGCGGTTAGCCAGGTGGTGATGATAGCACCTATAGGTACTAATCTAAACCCGATGCTTTTACTGTCTGACCAATCAACAGCTTGTACTAAAATACCATCCTTTGATAAATAACCCGATGTAAGCGGCAAGCCTATCAGCGCCAGGCCGCCAATAACAGCGGCAATAAATGTAAACGGCAGTTTCTTGCGCAAGCCGCCCATGTATAAAATATTTTGCGGATCGATGTCCAGATCGTTATCTTCTTTGATGTGCTGCATTTGGTGGATAACAATACCCGCTACCAAAAACAACAAACATTTAAAAAACGCGTGCGTAACCAAATGAAACAGCGACGAAGCATAAGCCCCAATCCCCATAGCCATTACCATAAAGCCTAATTGCGATATGGTAGAATAAGCCAAAATGCGTTTCAAATCGTTTTGCGTTAGCGCGATGGTGGCGGCCATAAAAGCGGTAAAGCAGCCTATTATGGCTAATATATCCAGCTCTGTTGTGTTAAATATGGGATAGACCCTGCCTAATAAAAATACGCCCGCAGCTACCATTGTTGCCGCGTGAATTAACGCCGATACCGAAGTTGGCCCTTCCATAGCATCGGGCAGCCAGGTATGCAGCGGGAACTGTGCCGATTTGGCCGCAACCCCTAAGAATATACCACCGCAGGCTACATATTGCCAAATTGCAGGCAAACTACCAACCGGCGATACCCATAAACCATTGGTAATGGTTGATTGGCTAACTAGGCCGCCATCGCCAAAAAGTTGAGCGATATCAAAGGTGTGATACTGGGCAAACAAGATAATGATGGCAGTTAATAAACCCACATCACCAATACGGTTCATTAGGAAAGCTTTTTTATTGGCCTGCACCGCTTTTTCGCGGATGAACCAAAAACCTATCAATAAATAAGATGAAAAGCCTACCAGCTCCCAGAAAGCATAAAACAGCGCCATACTATCAATAACTACCAGCGCCAGCATGCTGAAACAAAAAAAGCTGAGGTAGATGAAGTAACGATCGTAATTATCGTCGTTTTTCATGTAGGCAATGGAGTATATATGCACGGGCAACGCAATTACCGTAACCAGCAACAATAGTATTGCCGACAGGTTATTCAACAAAATTCCGGCATATAACTGCGTAGCACCAATAGTGAACCAAAGCTGCTGCACATGCGCGGGGTGGCCGTTCCATGTTTTAGTAAAAATGGAAATGGATAAAACACAGCTTGCCAAAATAGCTATGGTAGCTATCCAGCCCGAAACCTTATTACGCTTACCGGGCAAACAGCAATTTACTATACAGGCAAACAGCGGCAATAATACTGCTGCTATTGCAAAGTAAATGGTTGATAGGTCCTGGTATGGTATGAGTGTTTTCAAATAGTTTAGCTCAATCTTTCAAGTTATTAATCCTTGCCGGATCAATGGTCCTGTATTTTTTATAAACGTTTAATATTATCGCTAAAGCTACCGCTGTTGTTGCCGCTGCAAGTATAATAGCAAACAGGGCAAAAATTTGCCCGCCGTTATTAATCTTATCAAACTTACCAAATGCTACCAGGTTTAAAATGGCGGCATTTAGCATTAGTTCAATGCCTATTAATATTTGTATAGCGTTATGTTTTGATACGATCATGTATAAACCTATACAAAACAGGGCTGCGCTCACTATTAAAAAATCGGTTAAAGTTATCATACCGCGCCACGCTCCTTTCTGGATAAATGGGCCGCACCTACCAAAGCCATCATCAACAGTATAGATATAGCTTCAAACGGTAATAAATATCTTGTCATTAAATTAATGCCGATGTTGTTTATCATTTCCTCGTTTGGCTTGATATCTGTATTTGTGCTGATGACCTGTTTTATCCAGCCTATATTACCGGCGTCAATTTTAGTTATCACATTCACCATCACCATAAAAAACAGCACTGCCAATAGTATTGCAGGCAATTTGTTCAAGCTGATGAATTTGCTTTTTTGCTGCTGTAATACATTCAGCGTTTCTTTGCCCGACAGCATAAAAGCGAACAATATCAGCACTAAAATCCCACCTACATAAATTACTATTTGGGTTATAGCTACAAAATCTGCCAGTGCCAAAACGTATAATCCTGCCAGCGCGAACAGCGTTATAAAAAACATAAAAATAGAGCGCACCAGGTTTTTTGTTGATGCCACAAATAACGCCGATCCCACCACTATAAAAGCCATCACATAAAAAAGCACCTGTGCTAAACTCATGCGCCGTCCCCCTTTTTATTCATGGCAGCCAATTTTGCTGCCTGCCTTTCGGCTATTTGATTTTCCAGTAGTTGCTTTTTTTCGGCAGCAACTTCGGGTGTCATATCAGAAAATTCGTAGTTAAGATCTTTTAATTCAAACACCGTCTTGTCATACTGATTGGTCATTACAATGCATTCGGTAGGGCAAACTATGGTACACAAGCCGCAGTACATACACTTGGCCATATCAATATCAAACTTGGCGGCATAAATACGTTTAGGCGAACCGTCTGATGTGTTCCCAATCAATTCAGTAGCTTTTATGGAATCGATGGTGATACAATCAACCGGGCAAATTTTAGCACAGAGATCGCATACAATACAGTCATCTATTTCTACATCCAGCTGGTAACGGCCAACCTCGGGCACCGGAAGTGACTGGTGCGGGTACTGGATAGTATTTGTACCCTCCATCCTTTTAAAATAATTATCATCAGTAACAGATATCACCTCCCGTTTCGCGTTTGAGGCAAAGAGGTGCCTTACGGTAAGGGATAGCCCTTTCCAGGTAGTTTTAAATCCGTTTATTGTTTTATTGATCACTGATTTTTATTATTTGATTTCACTGATTTTACCTGTATTGTTATTTTATTTTGATTTCACCGATTATTAATCTTTAATCTTCAATAACCAATCTTTATTCCTAATCTCCAATAACTAATCACTAACCTACATCAACCATATCCGCCATATACCTGATACCAGCATGCATATAAATGCCAATGGTGTTAATACTTTCCAGCATAAGTTCATTAATTGGTCTACGCGTAGTCTTGGTATGGTCCACCTAATCCACATTTGTATACCCACCAGCGTTAATGTTTTGGTGGCTATCCAAAATATGCCCCATGCTTTGTTTGTTGTCCAGTCGGCTAAATGCATGGCCCCCATGTTGGGCAGGGGCGTGTTCCATGCCCCTAAAAAAAGGATAACGCCCACCATCGATACGAGGAACATCATAGAGTATTCGGCTAAAAACACCAACCCGAAACGCAACCCGGTAAACTCTGTATGAAAGCCAGATACCAGCTCTGATTCTGCTTCGGGTATATCAAACGGCGCGCGGTTACTCTCGGCTAATGAGGCTATAAAATAGATCACAAAAGCAATGATCAAATGCGGCGCCCTGAATATGTTCCATGATAACAATCCTCCTGTTTTGGTTACATCCCAAAAACCTAAAAATTTTATTTTTTCGGCAGATAAGGTACCTTGCTGCATGGCTATATCCTGTAGGTTAAGTGTTTGCGCTATCATCACTACAGATATCAAGGCAAATCCGGCAGGTATCTCATAAGATATAATTTGCGCGGCCGACCGCATGGCACCCAATATAGAATATTTATTATTCGATCCCCAACCGGCCATTAATATGCCCAGCGTTTCGATAGATATAATGGCGAAAATATAGTAAAGCCCCAGGTTTATTTTTGACGGGATTAAACCCGGTGCCCATGGCAAAGCGGCAAAACCCATATACACGGCTATAAATATAATAGCCGGCGCCATCATAAATAATATTTTGTCGGCGGCTGTAGGGATTATCATTTCTTTTTGCAGCAGCTTTAGTATATCTGCAAGTGTTTGCAGCAGGCCAAATTTACCAGTTTCGGTAGGGCCCAGCCTATCTTGGATAAATGCGGAAACCTTGCGTTCGCCATACACTGCAAAAAGCGCAAATAAAGCCGAGAAGGCAAACAGCCCAATACTTACAAGAACATATGTAATATAAAAACTCAACCCCGTTTATTTTAGCTGCAAACTTAATAAATGGTTGTTAAATTATGGCAGATAGCGGGTATTAAGTTGGTTGACCTGGCAGAAAATGAAATAAGCGTTACCTAAACTCGGTGTTTCATGGGTTTGAGGCTTAACAGCCAAACTCCGTAACCGATACAAATTCTGACGTTACCGGTGCCGAGAAGAACCGTGAAGCATGCTGGTCAAAATCGGCGGTATCATCTGTAGTAGTATAAAATTTGCGGGTACCTGCTTTGCTTAATTTCTGCTCCAGCCCGGGGTGGCGATGCAGGTAATCAACCAGACTTTTGGCTACTATATCGCCTTGCGCTATCACCTTAATATTGGCGGGTAAATGCGCTTTTATTTTGTCCATCAGCAAAGGGTAATGGGTGCAGGCCAGGAGCAGCGTATCAATATTGGCAGATTGTGCCATTATTTGGTCAAGGTATTCCTTAATAAAATAATCTGATCCGGGTTTTTCGTATTCACCGCTTTCTACTAAGGGCACCCAAAGCGGGCAGGCTTGCTGGTATACTTTAAGATCGGGAAAAAATTTTTGTATCTCTATTAAATAAGATTCAGATTTCACGGTGCCTATAGTACCCAATACGCCAATTTCTTTTGTGGCAGAGTAATTGCCAATTACCTCGGCAGTGGGACGGATGACACCCAGTATCCTTTTAGCGGGATCCAAACCCTTCATATCTAACTGCTGAATATTGCGCAGCGCCTTAGCCGACGCGGTGTTACAGGCCAGTATAATTAACGGGCAGCCTTGCTTAAACAGCCATTGCACACACTCCCAGGTATATTGGTGGATGGTATTGAATGAGCGATTACCGTATGGCGCGCGACTATTATCGCCTAAATAAATATAATCATAGCCGGGCAACTGTTCGGCTATCGACCGAAAAACGGTAAGACCGCCTATTCCCGAATCAAAAATACCTATTGGCTGGTTGGACATTGTTAATGATTAGAGATTGGTTAATTA
Source organism: Mucilaginibacter sp. (assembly GCF_028287845.1). Classification (GTDB taxonomy): domain Bacteria; phylum Bacteroidota; class Bacteroidia; order Sphingobacteriales; family Sphingobacteriaceae; genus Mucilaginibacter. The sequence continues at coordinate 18,341 of NZ_JAQBOW010000108.1, read as the reverse complement.
GAGATTAGGAATAAAGATTGGTTATTGAAGATTAAAAAGTAAAGAATCAGTGAAATCCCCTAATCAAAAAAATCAACGATCAAAAATAAAAAAAGCGCCCCATATACCGGGGCGCTTTGTAAATGTATTTATTAAAATATTATTTCAATCCTAATTTAGCTTTAACAGCCGGCATTAAATCATCAGCATCCGGTGATACCAATAGATCTGTTTGAGTTGAGTTTAATACATAAGCATAACCTTTTTCTTTAGCTACGGCAGTTACTGCTGCGCGTACTTTATCAATTAAAGGCTTACTTAATTCATTAGTTTTAGCGTCTACCTGTTGTTGCGCATTTGATTGCTGCTCCTGGAATCTTTTGCCCAGATCGGTTAATTCAGCTTGTTTTAATGATTTAACAGCATCTGTCATTGTTGCTTGTTTAGACTGGTAGTCGTTAAGCTTATTTTGATATTCAGTATTAAGCGTACCCAATTGATCAGACCATGTTTTTTGGTATGCGGCAAGCTGAGTTTTTACTGTAGCAAGCTCTGGCAGTAAACCTACAACCTGATCAAATGCAATATGCCCAATTTTTGTTTGTGCTTTGGCAAAGTTGCCCATAAGTAATATCATGCATCCTGCAATCAAAGCAACTTTAAATAGTTTTTTCATTGTTTTTGTTCTGTGTTTAATAATTAGTGCGATTATATGTATAATAAATTTATTTAGCAAATACTCCCGGCTTTAATCCCAGGCGTGTAATAACATCAGCGCTTTTATCATAACGCGGATTAGCATACATCATAATTAATTCGCTGTTTTTGTCAAATATTATATCCAGGCTTTCGGCTTCGGCAACTGCTTGTACGGCTTTTGCCACTTTATCCTGTATAGGTTTCATTATCGAGCTGCTTTTTTGCTCCAGTTCTCCATCAGGGCCAAATTTTTGGCGTTGAAAATCCTTAGCTATCTTTTCTTTATCAACTATTTCTGCTTCGCGACGCTTTTTCATATCAGGGGCCATTAAAACCTGATCTGCCTGGTATGTTTTATATAAGCGGTCAATTTCCTGAAAACGGCCATCAACCTCTTTCTGCCATTGATCTGATAACGCACCTAATTGTTTTTGAGCAGATGCGTAATCGGGCATGTGTTTTAAAATATAATCAGAATCAACATAACCAAACCGCTGCGCAAACGAAGTAGTGATTGCTAAGAACGTAAAAGCCAGTGTGAAAATTATCTTTTTCATAATTTTTTCTTAATTAATTAAACCCACCACTTAAGCTTTGTGAGATCGAGAAACTGAACTGGCCCTTATTAGCCGACGGTATCCCCGGTATAGCATCAAAGCCATAACCATAATCTAAACCAAGTAAGCCAAAAATAGGTAAAAATACTCTGGCACCCACACCTGCTGATCTTCTTACGTTATAAGGATTAAATTGCGAGAATTGATTCCAAACGTTTCCACCTTCGGCAAAGGCCAGCATAAATATAGTAGCCGATGCACTGGTAATAACGGGGTGGCGAAGCTCAATTGTATATTTGTTATATATCGCACTGCCCGGATTGGTAGTAGTGTTATAATTTGTTCCTACCGGTACAATAGAAAAATTCTGATACCCTCTTAAACCAATTATATCACTACCCTGTAAAAACTGGTAGCTTTGCATACCGTCGCCACCCAGTTTAAATCTTTCAAACGGCGATCCCGGTACTTCAGAATTATATTCTCCCAAAAATCCAAACCTAACCTGTGTCATTAACACAAATTTACCTGCAAGATGTGTAAACCATTGGGCATCAAATTTCACCTTATAATATTCTACAAAATGGTAAAGCTGTTCCTGCGTAGGCGGCAGCTTGTAATTAATGTTGTTAAATAATGAATATGGTGGCGTGCCTTGCAGCGTAAATTTAATATTTGAACCTCCTGTAGGAAACACGGGCGACCCATCCAGCGAGTTGCGGGTAAGCTCTTGTGTTAGCTTAATATTATATGATGTTCCGTTAGAGAACAGATAGCCGGGGTAATTATCCAGATTATAATGATCAAAGTTTAATGAATAATTTAACTGGAAATGGTTATCGGGCCATTTTAAGTGTTTACCTAAAGTAACACCAACACCATTAATGCGCAGGTAATTATAATTAGGATCTGTTTTTGCATAATAATCGCCGGTTGAACTTAACTGTGTATAGGCAGAAAAAGCAAAATATATAGGTTTTTTGCCACCTAACCATGGTTCAGAAAAAGTGAACGAATAATTTTGATAAGAGTGACCGCTTGATTGCCCTCTTAAGCTTAACTTTTCGCCGTCGCCTTTTGGTAATGGCTTGTAATCTTTAAGATGAAAAATATTTTTTATAGAGAAATTATTAAAGGTAAGGCCAAGTGTTCCTACCAACTGTCCGCCACCGTAACCGCCGGAAAGCTCAACCTGATCTGATGGTTTCTCTACAACATTATAGATCAAATCAACAGTACCATCCTGCGAGTTTATATTAACCGGCTTAGGATCGGTTTTCTGATCATCAAAATTTCCTAACTGGCCAATTATACGGGTACTTTCTACCAGCAACGCTTTATTAAATTTCTGTCCCGGCAGCGTTTGCAATTCGCGCAAAACCACTTTGTCGTTGGTTACATCATTACCTTTAACAGTAACACGATTTATGGTATACTGCGGGCCTTCAAATATTCTTATATCCAGATCAACCGTATCATTATGTATGCGGGTTTGTACCGGATCAGCATTATAAGTTAAATAGCCATCGTTTAAATAAAGTGACGAAACATCATCGCTATTTTGGCCGCCGCCGCTCAATCTTTTATTTAGTGTTTCTTCACTAAAAACATCGCCTTTGCTAATACGTAATACTCTATTCAATATATCATTATTGTATTTAGCGTTGCCAGACCATTTAATGCTGCCAAAATAATATTTAGGCCCTTCGTAAACTTTAATTTTAACATCTACCGTTTCAAAGTCATGTTTGGTCACCGTATCGCTTATTAATGAAGCATCACGGTATCCTTTAGCCTGCATTTTTTCAATTAGGTTCTGTTTATCCTCTATATACTTATCATCTTTGAATTTTTTCGATCCAAATATGTTATAAAACTTGCGGGTTCGGGTTTTTGACAGGAACCCCTTTAAACTGGATTGCGAGAACGCCTTATTACCCTCAAATGTAACCGAGTTTATCATTACTTTTCTGCCTTTATTAACAGCAACATCAAGTATTAAACTATTCGCGTCACCCGGATCTGGTCTTTGTCTTATGTTTACCGTAGTATTTAAAAACCCTTTCTCATTAAAATGTTTCTTTATTATTGAGGTGGTTGTATTTAATAAATTGGCATTTACAATTTTACCGGTTTTATCAGCCAGCTTTTTATTTATATCCTCAATTTCTCCTTTACGTATGCCTGTTATGTGCAAACGTGATAAACGAGGCAACTCTTTTATAGCTATTTCCAGGTATACTGTATCTAAATTAATTTTAGTGATATTTAATTGTATATCATCAAATAAATTTTCCTTATACAGGTTTTTTATAACGGCGGCGTTAGCTTCGCCGGGTAAAGTGATCTTATCGCCTTTAACCAACTTAGATATTTGCAGCAACACATCTTTATCCAGATGTTGTGTGCCTGTAATAGTAATGCCCCCAATAATATACTCTTTAGGATTTAGATAGCTCAAAGTATCAGCAGATTTCCTGGTTAACATTGCAGGGTTTGGTCGAACCTGAGCTATGGCGCCAGCACTTATTACAGAGAAAAGAATAGCAAACAGAAATTTATTCATTCGGATATTTTAGTGGGCTAAAAATAATTTATACAGTTGTTAAAAAGTGTTAAAAGAAAAAATTTAGTTGACTTGCTCGCTTGTCATACCAAATCTGCGTTCGCGTTTTTGATAATCCAGTATGGCTTCATACAAATCTTCCTTACGAAAATCCGGCCATAACTTTGGTGTAAAATACAATTCGGCATAGGCAATTTGCCAAAGCAAATAATTACTTATGCGGAATTCTCCGCTTGTCCTGATCAATAATTCCGGATCAGGCATATCGCCGGTGTACAAGTTATTTTCAAAAAGTTCTTCGTCAATATCATTTATATTAATATCGCCACTTTGCACTTTAATGGCTATGTTTTTTGCAGCTTGTACAATTTCGCGCCGCGAGCTATAGCTTAATGCCAGCGTAAGCACAAGGCCGGTATTGCCTGATGTTGTTTTAATAGCGCTATTAAGCTCATCAAAACATCTTTTTGGTAGCATACTTAGATCGCCAATGGCGTTTAAACGCACATTTTTTTCCATAAAGTTTTTTATCTCTTTATGTATGGTGTTCACCATTAATTCCATAATGGCCATAACTTCAAGCTTTGGGCGATTCCAGTTTTCAGAAGAAAAAGTGTATAGGGTAAGATATTTAATACTCAGGTCTACCGCACCTTCAACCACGTCCCTTACAGAAAGCACACCGCTATGATGACCAAATACTCTCAATTTGCCTTTATCTTTAGCCCACCTGCCATTACCATCCATTATAATGGCTATGTGCTGCGGTAACTTTAACAAATCAATCTTATCCTTATAACTCATTTCCTTTTACCCATCAATAAGCCTTAATAAGCTTATAAGCGTACTTTTTTATCAAAAACTATTAGTTAATAACACGCCCGATAATTATGCTTTTGGTAAATAATGCCCAATTTTTCAGGTGACAAAGGTAAAACTTCCTTTGTATTTTTTTAGTATGCTGATGAAAAGAAAGTTTGCGCCTAAAATTGGCGGTTTTGATTTTTCATTTGCTATTGCTTTGTCGTTCTTTTACTTATCACAAAACTGCCACGTTAGTAATGAAATAAACTAACGAGCCTTGCTTAAAAATAACATTTTGGGGTAATAAAAGTATATGATATAGAAAAGCCTACAAATAGGTAGGTATCATGCGGTCTTAAATCGCCGCGTTGTGTACCGGCATATCCGGTATAAATACCTGTTTTTTCTCCGGACCGATCAGACAGAGCCTTTGCCACCCCGGATAGGTTGCTTTTATCAGCATATAACCCACTTACATCATCCAAATAATCTGTAAAAGTAACGCGGTAACCCAAATCAGCTATTAAACTTAACCTGCCTGCAACATTATACTTAATACCAACGCCAAAAGGCGCAACTATGGTGGAGTTTGGATAGGGTGTGCTTTGCCCTTCGGTGGTTAAGGGCCGCAGATCATATGTTTTACCCTGGTAATTAGCCTGCGGATTATAACCTGTATAGCCTATACCTGCATAAATAAAGGGTGTATATATATCATGACTAACCGATGGTATGTATTTCATAAAATTAAATTCGCCGGTTAAGCTTATCTCATTTAGCCGTGTAGTAAAGCTAAGGTTACGATCACGTTGCTGCTGATTGCCTGAGGTGCTATCGGCAGCGCTGATTTTGCCATAAGTATATCCGGCCTTTATTGACACATAGCCATTAATGTTGCGCTTTATAAAGCCGCCTGCCGCTATGCCTGAAATTTTAAGCGGGTTATTCGGGTTCAGATCGCCCATATAGCCTGAGCCGCCCGCAAACCCACCCACTTCCCAGGATTGTGCCCGTGCGTTATAGCAAAATAATATCAAAAATATAATTGCTAAATATTTAGCCATCCATCAAAATTTAATAATTGCGTGCATCAAGGCCCCACAATAATTTGTTTCTTAACGTGGATAAATAGCTTTCATTACTTAACCGCACCAGATTTAATTCAAAATCAGCCTTATGTACCTCGAATTTTATAGGTTTATCAATTACAACTGTTCTTGAATCGCAGGATAGTAAATAATTAGAGCTGCGGAATTCTACTTCGAAAGATAACTTACAAGTATCGGGCAATACAATTGGCCGTACGTTTAAGTTATGAGGAGAAACCGGTGTAACCACTATGCTATTTGATTCCGGAAAAATAATTGGTCCGCCGCAACTTAATGAATAAGCTGTTGAGCCCGTTGCAGTTGCTATAATGATACCATCGCCCCAGTACGAATTTAAAAATTCGCCATCTAAAAACATGTGGGTAGTTATCATTGCCGAATCATCCCGCTTATGAATAGTGATATCATTTAAGGCAAAATTATCCTTGCCCAGAATATTAAGTTCAGAATCAACACTTAATAATCCCCGGCTATCAAGCGTAAACTGATTGTTTACAACCGCGTATATGGCTGCGGCAATGTCGCTTTTATTTACACTTGCCAAAAAGCCCAACCTGCCAAAATTAATACCTATTACCGGAACGCCCGAATCGCTTATAACGCTTACCATATCCAGCAAGGTACCATCGCCGCCAAGTGTGATAAACACATCAATAAAGCCTTTTATTTGTTCGCCCTCATTAAGCACATGATAGGCTACTGTGTTTATTTTACCTGATAAATAGTTATTTAGCTGGTGATGAACATAAATATCTACACCATGTTGCGACAAATTATCAAATACGTGTTGTATAAAGGGAAGTACCGCCTGGTCATTAAATTGTCTGCCGTATACTGCTATTCTCATGGGTTAGTTTATAGTCCATGGACCATAGTCGATGGTCAATAGTTTTTTGTGTTATGATAAAATAGTCTATAGACCATAGTCGATGGTCTATAGTTTTTTGTATTATAATAAATGCTATGGTCTATGGTCTATTGACTATGAACCTATAAATTTAAGTAATTCATTAATGAATCATACCTATCCATTGCTCCGTTATTATTGTTGCTATGGTTAAAGGTGGCTTTTACGTTGTACTCATAACGCAAAAAGGTTGCAATTATATTAGAGATATCCTGCTTGTTTACTTTTAGTGTAACCTCCATCCGGGTTGAATCAGGAAAGGTACGAACATACGAACTCAATATCTGCGCATTGTCAGACTCAACAATTTGCGCCATGTGCGCCAGCGAGTTATTTTTATTATCGATATCCAACATAATTATACCACCGGGCTGTGAAACCGATGTTATAGTTGCAAAATATTCATTCATGGCATTAATGGATATAAGGCCAAGGTAGTTCTTTTTGATATCAAGCACGGGTACAACGGTTAACTGCTGCTCATAAAACAGGCGGATAACATCATATATATGCTGGTCTTCGCGCACGTATGGGTTAACCAATGATAGTGCCAGGGCCCCAATTGGTGTTTGGGCATCAACCTCGGGTAAAATATCGTTTTCTGATAGCAGCCCCAAAAACTGTTCTTCGTTTACAATTGGCAGATGGCGCACGCGAAACTCAACCATGCGGTCCAACACTTTCTGCACGCTATCAGAAGTATGTACCGGTGGTATGGCATTAGCTATCAGTTCAACTGCAAACATATTATGTTTTTATTTTGTCTAAAAACCCTTTTAACAACCGGTTAAATTCGTGCGGATGTTCCATCATTGGTGCATGCCCGCATTTATCAATCCAGTGTAATTCAGAGTCGGGCAGCAACTGATGAAACTCATCAGCAACTTCCGGCGGTGTAATTTTATCGTTTTTACCCCATATTAATGATACCGGGACACGTATTTTATTCAGGTCCTTTTTCATGTTATGGCGTATGGCCGATTTTGCCATAGCTAATAACCTTATTACACTATGGCGGTCATTAACTAATTTATAAACTTCGTCAATTAATTCGGGCGAAGCAATTTTAGGGTCATAAAATGTGTATTCTACCTTTTCTTTTACAAACTCAATACTTTCGCGGCGCGGAAAAGATCCGCCAAAAGCATTTTCGTATAAACCCGAACTTCCGGTTAATACTAAAGCTTTTACCTTTTCGGCATGTGCAAGTACATATATTAAACCAACATGCCCGCCTAACGAGTTACCCAGTAAAACAACATTTTCTAACTTTTTAAACTTTATAAATTTATGTACATGTTTTGATAAAGTTTTTACCCCCGTAGTTATTACAGGCAAATCATATACCGGCAGCATAGGTAAAATTACCCTGTACTTTTTGCTAAATTCTTCAATAACCACTTCCCAGTTACTTAATCCGCCCATTAAACCGTGCAGCAACAACAGCACTTCGCCCTCGCCCTCATCGATGTAACTAAAACCACGTTCCTCTTTAAGCACGAAACCCATATATAAATTTGTAATGTTTAAGTTTTAAAAATAGTTTATTGCGGCTTACCTGCAACAATTATATCAAATAAATTATCCTAACAATTGTTTTACAACCTCTGATATTGTTTTGCCATCTGCCTGCCCGGCAAGTTCTTTATTAGCCATACCCATTACACGGCCCATATCCTGTATTGATGTAGCACCAATCCTGGCTATTACCTCTTGTATAAAACCTTCAATTTCAAACCTGCTCATTTGTTGCGGCAAATAGGGTTCAATAACCTCCATTTCGGCAATTTCTATCTGGTAAAGATCATCACGATTTTGGGCTTTATAAATATCTGCAGATTCTTTGCGCTGTTTTACCAATTTCTGCAACACCTTAATCTCCGCTTCAGGGGTTAACTCTTCTGCTGCTCCTTTTTCTGTTTTTGCAACCAGCAATGCAGATTTTATTGCACGCAGCCCGCGTAAACGGTCTGCCTGCTTGGCCAGCATAGCCAATTTTATATCCTGATCTATTAGTGTTATTAATGACATCTTTTTTAATTAGTGAATTATGGAATGAGTGATTGAGTGAATGATTTTATTTGCAAATCTGTACTTATCATTTTTATCCCGGATTAGTAAAAAGCTTAGTTCTTTGATTTATTCATTTACACATATGCATATCCGCACATTTACATATCCTCATTACTTTCTAAAAATTACTGTAGCGCTAGCCTGCGCGGTTGGCATAATGGTTAGCTCATTAATGTTAACATGCGCCGGGCGGGTTACCACAAACCATATACTTTCGGCAATATCCGCGGCTACCAATGGCTCAAAACCGTCATAAACCTTTTTTGCGCGCTCCTTATCGCCATGAAACCTAACTTCCGAAAACTCAGTTTCGGCAGCTCCGGGATGCACCGCGGTAACTTTAATACCGTGCGATACCAGGTCAATACGCATGCCTTTGTTCAACGCGTCAACCGCGTGTTTGGTTGCACAATATACATTACCATTAGGGTAAACTTCTTTACCGGCTATTGATCCTATATTTACAATATGGCCCGTGCCATTAGTTATCATCCAGTTTGATACTACTTTGCTAACATATAGCAGGCCTTTAACGTTGGTATCTATCATGGTGTCCCAATCATCCAGGCTGCCATTTTGTATAGGGTCAAGCCCCTGGCTAAGGCCGGCATTATTTATCAGCACGTTAACCTTTTTCCATTTTTCAGGCAAATTATTCAGGTTAGTAATTACCTGCTCGCGGTCGCGCACATCAAACGCGCAAACTGCTACCTCTGTATTATACTTTTTATTAAGATGCGCTGCCAGTTTCTCCAACCTGTCAAGCCGCCTGCCGGTAAGTATCAGGTTATAATTTTCGCGTGCAAACAAATTGGCACAGGCCTCGCCAATTCCTGCTGTGGCCCCGGTAATTAATGCAATTTTAGCCATAAACATAATATAAAATCTACTGCGAAATTATACTTTTTCGTTGGGAATTAGAGGTTTTTCTGTATTAAAAGAAAGTAAATAGGTTAAGTCTTTATATCAGGGTGCACCTGCCGGGTCAGGCAGATTGAAGAATTTTTAAAAACTGGTCTATCGTGATTGTGGTAACTGAAGGAAAAGGAATATCTTTCAGTATATCAAAATGCTTATCCTCCGTAACAATATATGTAGCCTGTCCGGCAATAGCACAATCACAATATTTATTATCATCAGGATCCATTATTATCAATTTCCATTGATAATGAGTGCGCATATAAAATACATTTGGCAATTCATTTAGTAACGTAATAAATGTTTGCGCTGTTGTAATGCTATATTTTCTCTGTACTATTTCCTCGTATTCCAACAAAATATCTCCGGTTACAGCCAGGTTGAATTTACCACTAATCAAAGATTGATAAATAAAGTGATACGGTGACGCGGATGTAAGACACATAACAAAAATATTGCAGTCTATTACAACAGTCATTTGTTAAGCTGTTTTCCGAAAATGTTCCTGTTTCCATTTTTCAAAAATGGCAGAAGTATAACCTTTTTCATGAAATGCATTATCGGCTTCTAAGGTTACTTTATTAGCCAGATATGCAATAAGTAATGACCTGATCTCCTGAAGCTCTTCTTCCGGCTGATCATTCCTAAACAATTTCAGAATCTCCAATTGAGTATTATTGAGTGCAACTGGCATATAATGTTTTTATCAAATATAAACAAAATTAAACAATTCCTATTCCACTGAGCCCGTATATTCAGTTTCTCAATTTAATTAAGTTGGTTCACCTCTACTCAAAATACAGCGTAAACATCAGTGTATGCAATAATAATTTACTTATCGGGTTAGCAAACGCGCTATTTTCATGCAGCAATACATCTCCGAATGAGTTTGATAACTTTATCTCGGGCGATAGCTTAAAAAACTCGAAATAAATATCACATCCTATGCCCACCTCGTACGAGGCAAAACCACTCGCGTTTCTAACCACCTTATCCAGTTGTGCTACGTTAGCATTAGGGTTTGATTTTGAACCAATGTTTTGCGAATATTTTACGCCACCCGTAATGTAGGCCCTAAAATCGCCTAAACGGTCTGACTTTAGTTTTAATGATATGGGTACATCTATCATGGTAGACTGCACCGCCTTGGTTGTATTTAACGAAGATGTATTATATACATAAGTAATGCTACGGTCGGCAAAAATCAATGATGGGGCTATCCTGGCTTCCAAATGATCGGTAATACTATAGCGCGAAAGGAAGCCAACCGCAAACCCCTGCGCGTTGGGCGAATTGATACTTCTTAAAGAGTCGGTTACTTTAGTGCCTTCGTTATCAATAAAAGGCTTGCGCCAGTCTGGATTTTTATCAATTTTATAATAACTGCTTATATAACTAAAAGTAAAGCCAAAGCTTTGGTCCTCTTGGTCGGCACCGCCGCCCCATGCCGGTACAGATTGCGCAAACAGGCAATTACAGCAAAAAAAGAATAATACAATTAGCTGGTATCGCAGTTTATTCATTTAACGCCTGTATATGCAGTTTATCATTTAACGCCTGTATATATTGAACAGATACCAAACGCTAAAGGCCTGCATTTGGTATGTTTAAAGCCCACCCTATCCATTAAGGCAATAAAGTCTTTCCCATCCGGAAAAGCAGCTACCGACTCGGGCAAATAAGAGTAAGCTCTTGAATCTTTAGAAAAAAGCTTGCCAATACCGGGGGTTATATAATTAAAGTAAAACTTATATAACTGTTTTACCGGGAAAACTTTGGGTTTAGAAAACTCAAGCACCACGGCTTTACCCCCCGGTTTTAAAACACGGTTAATATCGGCAAGGCCCAATTCTAAATTTTCAAAATTACGCACACCGTAAGCAACGGTTACCGCGTCAAACCCATCGGCTTCAAAAGGCAGTTTTTCAGAGTCGCCCAGTTTAACTTCAAATTTATCGCCTAAATTACGCTTAGCTATTTTTTGTTTGGCGATGTCAAGCATCCCCTGCGAAATATCAACGCCAATAATTTTTTCGGGTTTTAGTATGGATAAGGCCTCGAAAGCAAAATCGCCGGTACCGGTAGCTACATCCAGTATCAGTTTAGGCTGATCTTTCTTTAACTCATTGATAGCCTTTTTTCGCCAGATAATATCAATACCCAACGACATGAAATGGTTCAGGAAATCATATGTTTTTGATATATTGTTAAACATATCGGCCACCTGCTCTTTCTTGGTGCCCTGGTTATTGTGGTACGGGGTGATGGTTTTGCTCATATTGTAAGGGCAAAGATAATTTATTTGTATGAACCATTGATTAAGTTGATAGTTTGATTAAGGCAAACGGATTAAAATAAAAACCACCACCCCAACCCTCTTTACCGCTTGCGGACGAGAGGGTGATCGAGTGACTTAGCGATGATCGGGTGAGTACTAATAAAGCGACATTAACGCCAATGCACGGCGGCGATTCTCTCTTCGCTGCGCGGAAAGAGGGCTAAGAAAATTAACGTGTTTGCCCTTATAGTTTGACTGCGCTATAAGTGGTCACTACAACTCCTTCACCAACCAAATGGTACAGGCAAAATGCCCGGAGTTACCCAACGGCTGATCTATTCTTATACAACCCATTCCCTCATACATACTTACCGCTTTAGCAAATTGAGGAAAAGATTCCAGGTACAAGTGGGTATACCCTAATCCTGTAGCTGCCTCAAAACATTTTTCCATCAGTATTTTACCAATGCCTTTGCCGCGGGTAGCTGCTGATAAGTAAAGCTTCACTAATTCGGCATAACCATTGGGCAAACCTTCTGTAGGGAAAACTCCGCAACCGCCTAATAATACACCATTCTCTTCGGCTACAAAATAGCAACTGCCGGGTGTATCGTTAAATAATTCAAATAAATGATCGGTTTGATCGTCTGAATAAACCGAGCCCTCCTTAGGCGCGTCAAATTCTTCAAAAACGTCGCGGATAATACGGGCCAGTTCAACATTATCTTTAAATTGAACTGGTCTTAAAAAAGCTGTCATAATTTGACAAAGATAATTATTTGGCCAACGCCAATAATCCTTCAATATCCAACCTGCGGGTATACATGGTTAAATCGCCATTTTCATCTTTCGGCCATTCCTCGCGGGGACGATCCCAGTATAGTTCAACACCGTTGCGGTCCGGGTCATCCAAATAAATAGCTTCTGACACGCCGTGGTCCGACGCGCCGGTTATTTCATATTTGGCATCTATCAATCGTTGCAAAATTACGGCAAGGTCCTTGCGTTCATGGTATAATATAGCGATATGGAACAATCCGGGCGCATACTCGGGCGCTGGCGGCGCGCCCTTGCTTTGCCAGGTATTTAGTCCGATATGATGATGGTAGCCCCCGGCTGATATAAATGCCGCCTGCTCGCCATACATAACCATTTTCTCGAAACCCAGCAATCCGCAGTAAAAATCTAATGATTTTTGTATATCGCTCACCTTTAAATGCACATGCCCTATGCGGGTTTGCGCGGGTATTTTATAATCGCTCATTTACGAAATTAGTAATTAGAGATTAGTTAATTGGAGATTAGGCTGGTTAAAATTATAATAGAACTGTCAAAAGAGACGGGTCACTTAACATTATGTTTCTTTAATCTTTAATAACCAATCTCTAATCAACTAATCTCTAATCACTATCTTTGCCCCCATGATCATAAAATCAGCCGAATTTATTTGCAGCAACACCCAAATTTCAAAGCTTCCGCCACCGGTAAAGCCCGAGTATGCTTTTATTGGCCGCTCTAATGTGGGTAAATCTTCGTTAATAAATATGCTGGTGGCTAAAAAAGGATTGGCTAAAACATCGCAAACACCAGGTAAAACCCAGCTGATAAACCATTTTTTGGTAAACGATAACTGGTATATTGTGGATCTGCCCGGCTATGGTTATGCACGCGCGTCAAAAACCAAAAAAGCCGACTGGAACAAGTTTATACAACAATATTTAGATAAGCGCGAAAGTCTGCAATGCGTAATGGTACTGATAGACAGCCGCCTCGAACCACAAAAAATAGACCTGGAATTTTGTAACTGGCTGGGCGAAAAGGGCCTGTCGTTTGTGTTGGTATTTACTAAGGCCGATAAACAATCGGGCGTAAAAACAGATCAAAATGTTGCGAAATTTAAAAAAGCATTAGGAGAAACATTTGAAGAAATACCACAATACTTTATCACATCCGCCGAGCTGCACAGCGGCCGCGATGAAATATTAGGGTTTGTTGGAGGGATAAATCAGACGTTTGAGGTGCCTGAATTTAAAGCCTTTGATTAACAAAAACAACAAAGCGCTGTATGATTACTCTTCCTTTTTCTTTATAAAAAACCCATCCTGCAAATCATCTATCTCGCGCCTGTCCCTTTTGGTGGGGCGACCCGTGCCCCTGTCGCGTTTTAATACCGGGGCGTGAAACATAGATTTAAATGCCGGTGTTTGCTCAACCGGGGTAATATCTTCATAATAGCCAACGGCGGTTTTTGCATCTGTACGGCTTTCTAACAAACCGGTTACCCTGATAATTTTACGATCAGGGCCCTTTGATACCTGGTAGGTTTCGCCCAGCTTAACCTCGTGCGATGGTTTGATGTTGTTACCCTCCAGCTTTACGCGCCCCGCCTTGCAGGCATCAGATGCCAGCGTACGCGTTTTAAACAGGCGTATGGACCACAGGTATTTATCTATTCGAAGTTTTTCTTTTTCGGGCATGGTAATCTTCAGCAAAAATAAAAATGATTTCTCAAATAGCATCAGTATTTACATCCACATTATCCTTATACAAACAAATCTCCCTAAAATTCCTTTAATTTGTCGAAAGTTTAAATTTATCAATGCAAGACCTACAAAAATTAATTGAACAGGCCTGGGAAGACAGGAACCTGTTAGCTTATAACGAATATACTGATGCCATTGAAACCGTTGTTGAACGACTTGACAAAGGCGAAATACGCGTTGCCGAACTAATTGGCACCCGCTGGCACACTAACGACTGGATAAAGAAAGCGGTAATATTATATTTCCCTATCCGTACCATGGAAGAGATAAAGGTTGGGCCTTTTGTATTTCATGATAAAATGAAATTAAAAACCGACTATAAGGCAACCGGCGTACGTGTTGTGCCTCATGCTGTGGCACGTTATGGCGCATACATAGCAAAGGGAGTTATTCTGATGCCAAGCTATGTAAACATAGGCGCTTATGTTGATGAAGGCACTATGGTTGATACTTGGGCAACTGTAGGTTCATGCGCGCAAATTGGCAAGCATGTTCACCTGAGTGGTGGCGTAGGTATTGGCGGTGTTTTAGAACCCGTACAAGCTGCTCCGGTTATTATAGAAGATAATTGCTTTTTAGGCTCAAGAGCCATAGTGGTAGAAGGTGTGCATTTAGAAACTGAAGTAGTTTTAGGTGCAAACGTAGTTTTAACCGCATCTACCAAAATAATTGACGTTACAGGCAGCAGCCCGGTTGAGTATAAGGGCCGCGTACCGGCACGTTCGGTTGTTATTCCGGGTTCATACACTAAAAAATTCCCTGCCGGTGATTTCCAGGTTCCTTGTGCTTTAATTATTGGCAAACGCAAAGAATCAACCGATAAAAAGACATCGTTAAATGATGCCTTGAGGGAAAACAATGTGGCTGTTTAGAATTTAGAGATTAGAGGTTAAATATTAGAGATTAGTTAAGCATAGTTTGCAGCACTTACTTCTAATGCATTGCATCTAATCTCTAATCTTTAATCTCTAATCTCTGATAATGAAGATATTAATAAGGCTGCCCAACTGGCTTGGCGATGTAGTTATGAGTACGGCTTTCATCACCACGGTTAAGCAGCTTTATCCCTCTGCGCAAATTGATGTTATTATTAAAAAAGAGCTTAGCTCCATTGCATCACTAATACCAGGGTTAACCCAAATTCACATCTTTTCAAAACAGGAATATAAGGGGCTTGGCGGTGTTTATCGTTTTGGCAAAACCCTGCGTACCGAAAACTACGACCTGTTCTTTACTCTGCCCGATTCGCTTTCATCAGCCGTAATGGGCAAAGCTACTGGGGCCAAACAGCGTGTTGGCTTCAGTAAAGAAGGCGGTTTCTTTTTGCTGACCAAAGTTTGCAAAAGGCCATTAAGCGCGCACCGGGTTGATGAATACCTTGCCATATTAGAGCAGTTTACCGGAAAACCAATTACACACAAACAAGTAAAACTGCATACTGGTGTAGCACAACCTAATAATTTGGTGCTGGTAAACTTTAACTCGGAAGCGGAATCACGAAGGATGCCTTTGGATAAAGGAAAAGCTTTGCTGAATTTATTAACCAACACTTTTGCGGATAAAAACTTTGGGTTGATAGGCTCGCCAAAGGACGCGGTTTTTATAGAGCAGATTTTGGATGGCGCCGCAAACGTTGACAGGGTAGCAAACTATACCGGCAAAACAACGCTGGCCACGTTAAGTAATTTAATGGCTGGCGCAAAAGTTTTGCTGACTACAGATTCGGGTCCGGCGCATTTAGGTAATAGTTTGGGCATACCTGTTATAGCGTTATTTGGCGCAGGTAATGAATATAATACAGCGCCTTACAACAAAGAAAAATTAACCGTACTACGAGCGGGGCAGTTAAATTGCGAACCCTGTGTACGCAATGAATGTAAACTGTATGGCATACCCAAGTGTATGGAACTATTAGATGAACAAAGAATTATTAACGCGTTGAGCTTATATTTAAACCATGCTTAGAGACGAAGTAGCTAAAGCTTTTAAAGTTGTGCAGGATGGCGGTATTATCCTTTACCCTACTGATACCATTTGGGGTATAGGCTGCGATGCTGCAAATACCGAAGCCGTACAAAAAATATATCGCCTTAAACAACGCGACGAAGCTAAAAGCATGATTATTTTGCTGGATACGGATAATAAGCTGGCAAGCTACGTGCTGGAGGTACCCGAACTGGCTTATAGCCTTATAGAGTACGCCGAAAACCCGCTAACACTAATAATTCCCGGTGCGCGGAATATCTCGCCTGCTTTAATAGCGGGCGATGGCAGCATAGGTATCAGGGTATCAAATCATCCTTTTTGCCAGGGATTAATACAACGATTGCGGAAGCCATTAGTATCTACATCAGCCAATATCAGCGGCAAGCCATCGCCCCAATACTTTTCGCAGATAGACCAGGAGATAATTGATGGTGTTGATTATGTGGTTGATGTGGACCAGCACAGTATGGAAATAAAAAATCCATCAACTATTATGAAGCTGTCGCCTAACGGGCAATTCGAGTTTATACGCCGTTAAATAACACGGTGGCGATGATTGTTTCATTTTGTTTCATCACCGCTAAAATCATCGATTTGTAATTGTTTGATTATCAATTAAAAACATCAACACCACGTGTAATTTTACTGACGAATAAGTTGTTACATTTTGTTTCATCACTTTTTAGCAACAA
This sequence comes from Mucilaginibacter sp., assembly GCF_028287845.1. GTDB lineage: Bacteria > Bacteroidota > Bacteroidia > Sphingobacteriales > Sphingobacteriaceae > Mucilaginibacter. The sequence goes on along the minus strand of NZ_JAQBOW010000108.1, from coordinate 1,230 downwards.
CCTCATAAACAATACTTTAAGTCAAAATCTTGTTTCACTTGTTTCATTTTGTTTCACCCCACGGTGAAACAAGCGGCATATTTCTGTAATTTTGCCCGTCCTTAAAGGATACATAATGAAGGCACATTTAAAACATCACGTATTTACCGTTATATCGCAGCTTGCAGGCCAGCAAAACTTGCCTGTATATGCCATTGGCGGTTTTGTGCGCGATATCTTTTTAGAGCGACCATCAAAAGATATAGACATAGTAATTATTGGCAACGGCATTGTCTTTGCCGAAGCTGTAGCTGCAAAATTAAAAGTAAAGCTGGCCGTGTTTAAAAACTTCGGCACGGCCTCGTTAAAATATCAGGACCTTGAGGTTGAATTTGTTGGCGCGCGTAAAGAATCCTACCGTTTAAATTCGCGCAAGCCAATTGTAGAGAACGGCACTTTAGAAGACGACCAGAAACGCCGCGATTTTACCATCAATGCTTTAGCTATTTCCTTGCATCCGGATGCGTTTGGACAGCTAACAGATCCCTTTAACGGAATAAAGGATCTGGAAGCAAAACTTATCCGTACACCGCTCGACCCTATCGAGACTTTCTCTGATGATCCATTAAGGATGATGCGGGCCATCAGGTTTGCATCGCAGTTGAATTTTAAAATTGATACTATCGCTGTAGATGCGATAAAAAATAATGTTGATCGTATTAGCATTGTATCACAAGAACGCGTTACCGACGAACTGAATAAGATCATATTATCGCCAAAACCGTCTATCGGTTTTAATTATTTGTTTGATACCGGACTGTTGCATAAAATATTCCCGCAGATGGTAGCACTTTATGGTGTTGATTATATTGATGGTAAAGGACATAAAGACAATTTTTACCATACCTTGCAGGTATTGGATAATATTTGCGAAACGACTGATGACCTTTGGCTACGCTGGGCCGCAATACTGCATGACATTGCCAAACCTGCCACCAAACGCTTTGAAGCCGGCCATGGCTGGACGTTTCATGGCCATGAGGACCGGGGCGCACGCATGGTGCCTAAAATATTTGCCCAGCTAAAACTGCCGCTGAATGAAAAAATGAAACTGGTGCAAAAACTGGTTCAGTTGCATTTGCGGCCAATAGTATTGTCGCAATCTATTGTAACAGACTCGGCAGTGCGCAGGTTATTATTTGAGGCCGGCGATGATATTGAAGAACTAATGCTGTTGTGTAAAGCAGACAT
>NZ_JAQBOW010000104.1 GCF_028287845.1 Mucilaginibacter sp. | reverse complement strand
CCAGTTTGGATGAAAAATTTCCAACACCATCTCCTGCTATTATTTTTGAGGGATGTTCTTTTAAAAAATGTACCGTTTGCAATATCCCGGTAACTTTACCGGGCACAGATGTCCAGTGTGGATGGCCTGAAACAGGCAGCTCCTTTTGGTGCATGTTGACAAAATCAACCAGTTGTTTTTGTTCTGGCGGGGTAGTTTTAAGCCATTGGTAAACCGGTAGATTAACATTTGGCCTGGGTAGTAAGATTCTGCCTGTGGCAGTTATTGGCACGTTTGGCGGAAGAATTAAATGTGCGGTAGAGATTTTGTGTATCTTTTCTATACTATCTAAATAAAGTATCGCGATCTTTTGTCTTTTTTCTTCGGGACTGAGCGTGCTGTCCGGTCTTAAGTTAACTGGTACTTTGTTATTGCTGGGCCAGGGCGATACTATGTTTTTCTTATAAAAGAAAGTTTTAACCGTGTTTATCACATAGTCATTATTCTGTGGCGATATTTTTGCCATAAATACAACTAAAAACACCAGGCAAACAATTATTACACTTTTTTGATCGCGGTTACTATTAAAAGCAAACAGGTAAGCCAGTATAATCAATATAAATACATTGGTAAAATTGCTGGCTGTAAGAATTAAAATGGCCATGCATAACAACGCCATGCCTGCATTTTTTTTAGTTAAAAAATAAATAACGCCAAAGGCATTTAAAACGGCGTTGGTTGTCGAGGTATCAAATGTGAGGCCCTTTATAAAATCGCCGGTACTGATAAAGTATTTTTGATACTCGCCCTGGTAGGTGTATGGATTAACAGCATGCGTTTCCCAAACAATGTAAGCCAGATTTAGCAGTGATGCAACTGCATTAATAATAAAGAAAATCACAATTGTGTTGTGAATTATTTCGGTATTATTTCTTTCTACCGATAGTTTAACCTGGTGGATGGCCAATATGCAAATAACCCAAAAGCCAATTCCGGTTGCAAAAACTATATTGTAATTTATATTAAAATAATTGCTGTTGATGATAAAGCCAATAATACCAATGCCAATTATTAATGGATAAAACAGCGGCAGCCTTGAGTTTTTTAGCCTGAAGCCAAATTTAAAATCAAATTGTAATAGATAGATAAGAGCAATTGCGGGAATTTTTACAGCCAATTTTACATTTAAAAATAACAGCAAAAACAACAGCAGTTTCCAATCTGCGTAAATACGTAGTTTTTTTAAGTTAAAAACTTTTGTGCCGTTATTCATTAAATTTAATCGTGTTGAAACTACCATAGGTGAAAACCATTGATAATTGTTTTAATTTTCTCACTAAGATTACGCTTCGAAAATTAAAATGGTTGCCTTAGAGGGATGGGGAATGAACTTATTTTACCAATTAAGCAGACGGCCTAAGTTTTTCCGGTCGGTAAGTTTTACTTGTGTGGTGGCTAATAAAAAAACCAGGTAAATAGCCACCGCAACGGGTACAGCAACCCAGGTATTTAAAAGGAGGATCTTAGTTATCAAGCCGCTGCATACTGCGCAGGTTACACAAATTACCAATGGCTGCCAGATGGTGTTAAGCCCGGCAATTTCATTCTTTTTAAGAAAATATATAGCTTGTGCTATACATGCTATTAAAAAGGCAAACGCGGCGCCTTCATTTTTGTAAAAAGGTATCAATATAATATCGCCGGCAACATTTACAATTAGGGTGATGATGAATGCGGTTAATATCATTTTTAATCGCCCTTGTGCAAAGTACATCGTCCATAAAAAATTGTTCAGGTATAAAAAAGGCATGCATAACGATAATATAAAAATGGTGTTAACATTTATTGCACCATACTTACCCGCGGTTATGCCATCAATAACAGGCCCCCAGCACATATTTAATACAAGTCCAATAAACCCGGCTACAACCATTTCTACCCGAATTAAAGTTTTAAAATTAGGGATATGAATATTTTGCTGCTTAAACAGTTTTGTAAAATGCGGAATTAGCAACGGGGCTATAGCCAGTAAGGGCAGTGTAGAAACTTCAAACACTTTATAAGCAAAGCTATATTCGGCCAGTTTTATTGCTGATAATATAAAGCCTATAAATATCCAATCAAACCGGGCCAAGGCCGATGTAATTAACACCACACCCACTTGCGGCAACGACTCACGCACCAGGTTAATATAATTGGCTTTGTTCCATTTATTAGTTAACGGAACTTTAACCATCCGTTTAAACAGGTAAACCCCTATAACCAGCTCCAGCGTATCTCCAATAATAAAAAAAGCAACAATAACAGGCAAATTAATGGCATGTAACAAGGCGGCGACTACTAAACAGATGCAACGCGCAAAATTAGATATTACCGATAGATAGGCTACCAGCTTAAACAATTCTAAACCATTTGCGGCTTGTTTAAATGGTGTAGAAAAATAAATCATCAGCTTACCAATGCCAATCAATAATAGTAAACTGTAAACAGGTTGGTGTGGAAACAAAGCTAAACCCGCTAACAATAATCCGTAAAATAACAGACCGGTAATTAATACATGACTTATATAAAGCGATAGTACCGATTGCGCGTCATCGCCTGCGGCTATTTTTTTAATAATAACCTGATCAATACCAAAAGAGAGTATATTAAATGCAGCAAGCAGTATAGCCAGTGCAAGATTTATTAGTCCAAAACTGTCTTTGCTTAAGCTAATTGATAGTATATAAAATATAACTAAGGCAAAAAGTTGATTGATAATAAGCTGCAGGGCATTTGCCGAAAGATTTTGGAGTAGTTTTCTTTTCATTTAGCTTGCTAAATGGTTAATATTCACCAACTAAATTAACGTATTTAGCGATTAGATATCCGATTACGAATCGTAATACTACAATAACCGGGCAAACACGAAGTTGTGAGTATACTGTCCCAGGGACACCTGAATACACCTGGGACACCCTGGGACACTTGAAGCGATACTCGTTAAAACACACTGTTTCTTCCATAACCCAGCTACTGACGGTTTAATTTTCAATCACTAAGCGCGTTAAATTAGCTTTTAAGTATGGCTTTTTCTTAGCGTTATTTTCCAGCCGGTTTAAATAGTGATATTTAAGCCATTTGTTTTTATAAGTAATTTTTGCAATACTCCAACCTTCCTTCCCATCCAAAAACCCCAAAAACACAATATAACCTTTAATAAAGCTAAAAATTGGCGATATATATAGCTTAACAGGATTTACCTTTTTACCGGCCTGTAAATATTTTTCGGCACTTAAATGTGCATAGTAAAGCGCTTTGTTGTTACACTCGTTACTGTCTTTTACTGAATAGTGGTGCATACAGCCATCTAACCGTTCAATTTGCATTTGCCCGGGAAGTATTAAGGTTTCATGCACATTTGCTTCAGACCACTTTACAACTGTACGATTAAATAAACGTATATGATGGTCGCGCCCCCAATTGCCATGACGTATCAGCTTTTTGCCGAAGTATGATTTAAATTTAATGTCGTAAACAATACCCGTATTATCCAGTTTAAGGCTATGTAAAGATAGTACAAGTTCAAGATCAGCAATTTCATCAGCATCAACGCTTAATATCCAATCGTACTTAGCCAGCCCTATGCCTTTATTTTTATTGGCACCATAACCATCCCAGTTTTTTTGGTATATACGACACCCTAATAGCCGGGCTATATTAAAAGTTTCATCGGTACTATAGTTATCAACTATAATTATATCATCCGTTATCATCTTAGCCGCGTGTATACAGTCGGCTATAACTTCAGCTTCATTTTTGGTGATAATAACTATCGAAACAGGGATCATGTAAAAAAATAATTTATACGTTTTAAACCAGATTGATTATTTAATACACGAATGATAAACCTAAAAGGTTGCCTTTATCCATTAAAAATTTCATAAAAACCTAACAATAAACCTGTTGAAAAGTCTGAATAATTTACAAGAACAATGAAAATGATCAGAACTATCATTATTTTAAACTAAATTTATACTTCAAGGCAACCGTCACATAACAATTTACGTGATGCTTATAGAAACAAGAAACGGGTAATATCACATTAGCAACTATTTTATAACCCATATGGGCGAAGAAGAGTTACATCAACTGATCAGAGGCTGTATAACACAAGACAGGAAAAGCCAGAAAATGCTCTACAAAGCATTCTATGGCTTCTCTATGGCAATATGTTTGCGGTATGCCGGCGATAGAGATGAGGCGGCCGAAGTGATGAACCAGGGCTTTTTTAAGGTTTTTACCAAAATAGAATCTTACGATGCCGGTCGGCCCTTTAAAGCCTGGCTGGGCAGGATAATGATGAATGTATCTATTGATTATTATCGGGCTAATCTTAAAATGGCCTATGCCGAAGACCTGGAAACTGCGGAGCATGTATATGATATAAGCACATCAGCGGATAATAATTTAAATTATAATGATCTGCTGGCGATGGTGCAACGGTTGCCGCAAGGTTACAGAACGGTATTTAACCTTTTTGCAATTGATGGTTACTCGCACGAAGAAATATCAGATATGCTGAATATAAATATTGGCACATCAAAATCTAACCTTTTTAAGGCAAGACAAAAGCTAAAACAAATGATACACGATTCAGATTCGTCTGGTAATTATAATAAAGGAGTAGATTTTAACCCGGTAGTGGCAATGAATGGCGCTGCTATTAAACCGGCGTTTTATAGTAAAAATGGCATCAAATAAGTAATGAAAAAAGAGCAGGATATAGATAAAATTTTCAAGCATAGCCTCGCAGACCCGGTTGATGAAGCCGCGTATCGGGAAGATGATTGGGATGCATTTGAGCAGATACTTGATAAGAATAAAAAGTCGGAAAAAGTTTTCTGGTTACCTATTTTAAGCAGCGTTGCAGCAGCTATATTGATATTATTTGGCTGGTTAATGTTTAAACCGCAGGTTACAACCCATGTGCAAAAAGTACAACAACAGGTAGCGGTTAATAAAACACAACAAATAATACAGCAACCGGCAGTAACTGTTACTCCAACACAAAAGGCGCAGCAACAAATAGTAGCGGCAAAACAATCGGCAGAAAACACAGGGGAGAAATTGACCGCACAGCCGGGCACAACAAATACAATCACTAAACCAGGAAACGGATTGGTAGAGCAGCCGCACCAGAAAAAGGCACAACAAGAGTATATAGCAAATAATAACTATAGCGTGGCCAGGCATAATGGCAATAATAAATCATCGCACAATGCGCGGCCGCTTAATCTGCAAAATAATGGCAATGCTGTCGGAAAAATTGGCAACGATGATAACCCGGTTTCCAATACAAGAGATTATGCGGCGTTAACCGCAGTTGGTGAAGTGCCGGGTATTACATCCTCAAATACTTTGGGTAAACCGGCCATCGCTTCAATTAATATTGTACCTGCAATGCCCAATACTTCGGTACAAACAAAATCCGGCAAGACCGGAATTAAGAAAACAGAACCATCATTTCGCCCTCAGTTTGCTTTGAGTGTGCTGGCATCGTCAGAAATGAATGGTATTGGCTCATTGCAAAATACTAATAAGGGGTATAATTACGGATTATTGTTCTCGGCAGAACTGGTTAAGAAGTTTACAATCACTACTGGAGTAAATTATTCTTTTAAACCATACACCCTACCGTTTGCAGATTATCATACCACCTATCAGTTTAAAAACGCGCCCGAATATGTATCGGCTGATTGCCGGGTATTAGATATACCTATTAATATTGGCTACCAGGTATATAATAATCATCGTAACAAAATAACGGTGGGCACGGGTTTATCATCATATATCATGATGCATGAAAGCTATACGTATGATTATGGCAATACAGCTACCCTGTACGGGCCATCTTATTATGCTGTTAAAACACGCGGCAAGTATTTGTTTAGCATCATGAATTTGGAGGCAACTTATCAACGTCAAATTAATTCAAAGGTTGGAATAAGTTTACAGCCTTATTTAAAAGTGCCACTGTCAAATATAGGGTACAGTCAGGTCAAGGTAGAAACAGCAGGTTTAGCCGTGGGGCTAAATTGGAACATAAATTCATTAACAAAACCTAAGTAAACATGAAACATATCAGTATTATTTTACTTGCCTGGATGAGCATTTTCCAGGCAGGCGGGACTCTCTATGCTTGTAAAAACGCACAGATAAGCTTGTTTTCTACCGCGCCAATTGAAGATATAGCAGCCAAAACATCCTCCGGAACATCGGTTTATAACCCGGCCACGGGCGATTTGGTATTTGGCGTGGCTATAACCACATTCAAGTTTCCAAAGGCGTTAATGCAGGAACATTTTAACAGCGACTATTTAGAAAGCGATAAATACCCACGCGCTACTTTTAAAGGCAAAATCCAAGAGCATCCTGATCTTACTAAAGATGGTACTTACCCGGTAACCGCAGTAGGCGAGTTGGATGTACATAATGTTAAGCAAACCCGCACTATCCCGGGCACGCTTACCGTAAATAATGGCGTGTTAACGCTAACCTCAGAGTTTATGGTAAAATGTGTCGATCACCATATTACAATACCGCGATTAGTATTTCACAACATTGCAGAGAGTATTAAAATGAACGTTTCTGCTACATATACAGCAGTTAAATAGAATTAATCATACACTAAATCATCCCAACATGAAAAAGCACATCGCACTATTAGCTATTATAGCATTAAGCCTGAATGTTAAGGCACAGCAAACGGATACTAAAAAAGGGAATTCGGCAGCAGATTCTTTAATGAATTTAATGGGGGTTGATGAAAAACCCGTACCTGTGGCCATATTTAAATCAACCAGGTTAGTGTTATCACAAACTACCGAAATGGTAAAAAGGAATAATTTAAACTTTGAGGTAATACACCGGTTTGGTGATATTGCGGGCAGTAATGGCGGCCCGCAAACCGCTTTTGGTATTGACCGGGTTAATGATGTTTTCTTCGGCTTTGAATACGGCGTTAGTGATAATTTTAATGTTGACCTGGGCAGGAGCACTATTGGGCAATTAGTACAGCTGGAATTAAAATGGGCGGTATTGCATCAAACAACTAATGGCAGCTCGCCTATTGCCATAACCCTGGTTGGCGAAATCGGAGCAAAGCCTTATGGTGCGTTCCCAACTTTTAGCAGCAGGCTTTCTCATTTAATGCAAGCCATATTTGCCCGTAAATTTTCGCCGGGCTTTGCTTTACAGGTAGCACCAACTTATGTGCGTGATAACACACCTTTTCCAATATTACCGGGTAATGAGCAGAGCTTTTTTGCAATGCAGGCTTCGGCGCGCATTAAGCTAACCAATCACTCGGGTGTAATATTTGATTACGCGCACCCTTTCTCTGCTTTTAGAAACAATACAGATACGTTTCAGGACCCAATGGGTTTTGGCTACGAGGTAGAAACCGGCGGCCACGTGTTTACTGTAAATATTACCAATGCAAATTCTGTTGCAGAGATGAACATGCTTAGCAATTCGCAGCAACGGTTTTCAAAGGGGCAATACCGCATAGGTTTTACCATATCAAGAATGTTTGATTTTAACCCGAGGGCTAAAAAAGAAGAGAAAAAATATTAGTTATATACAATATAAGATTTTACGAAGCTTCGTAAGTCTGTTTTGCTTAACCAAAACACAAGATATGGAACGCGAAGAATTTTTATCGAAATTGGGAATAGGCGCACTGGCAGTATGTATGGGTTGCAGTCTGGTAGCATGTGGCGGTAAAGGTAATGATGCTACACCGGCATCGGCGGGTACTGCGCCAATTCCTCCGGCAACAGGGTCAGGTACTACATTTAGTACAGATTTGAGCACCTCACTTACTGCTATTGGCGATTCAAAAATATCAAATGGCATAATATTGGTAAGAATTGCCGCGGGTAATGCAGTCGGCTCTTTTACAGCCGTACAGGTAAGATGTACGCATGAAGGTGCCTCTATAAATTATAATAGCGGCCAGGGTTTATTTATTTGCCCGCTGCATGGCAGCGAGTTTAGCACAAACGGATCTGTTATACAGGGCCCGGCGCTTGCTGCATTGCAAAAATATACCGTAGTAATTAGCGGGAATACACTTACTGTAACAGCGTAAATATTTGTCTGAACCATAAATTTATAATCGAACTAATCTTTAAATCCTAAACAATCATAGTTCGGGCAATACAATCTTTTATCAAATCAAAAGATTCTGTACCTTCGCGAAATTATTTTCTTGAATAAAGCGTTAACTATTTCATTGCTTTCTGCTTCAACGACAATAAATTACAAATAACGCTATGAAAAAAATTGTTGATTACAGGAAACTTTTAGAAGTTACGGAAGCTGCCGAGTTGCATGAATTAAAATCTGTTTACAGAGGTTTGATGAAAGTTTGGCACCCGGATAAGTTTCAGGATGACAATGAAAAATCAGACGCTGAAGAAAAAAGTAAAACCATTATTGAAGCTTACCATTTTTTAGTAAGCATTGCACCCGAAACAAGAAATCAGTCGTTAGCTGAATACACAGCTACCACTACCACTTCTAATATTGCCGATTTTGAATTTAAATCGCAGGTACTTAAAATAACTTTTTTAGATGGCAGTGCTTACGAGTATTTTGATGTACCCAAAGCTGTTTATATAAAGCTGATCAATGCCGATTCGCCGGGTAGATTTGCCCGCAGACATATTTATAACGAATATGTATACCGGAGTTTGAGTAAGTTGGTAGCTACTGCTTAATTAAACCGCGCCGGGCTATACCGGCCTTGCTAACAGATTCTATTATCTTCTTATATATCCCGGCACATATAAACCTATAGCGCTATAGCCTGCGTGGGCTTTACTGTCGCGGGCATCGCGAACAAATTCGGCTTGTTTTACGGCGTTTATTAGCTATTGACAGCATATTTTCTCCAATACGGCCAACGAGGCGCTCTTTTTAATAAAAAGTCTGCGTCTGATATGGATTTGATTTTTTATGATTTTTAATAAAAAATTTAAAAGGCAGCAAACTTAATCTTACCTCATTCTGTTGTTAACCTGTTGATATATAATTAAATGTTAACAAATAAACCACACACACTTTACGTTTATATGTAAGCTTATGATTTATCTTTAGTGTATGCATTAACGGACTACTCAAAAAACAACTTTATGACCTGGAGAAAGTTTAGCGGCGAGATCATTCAATCGCCAATTATTGAAGAAGTAGAAAAAGCAATTGAAAGAGAAAGCCTGCTGGGCAATAAGCTTAAAGTTTGTATTGGAACAGATTCGCAGGTTAAGGGAAATGTAACTGATTTTGCTACTGTAATTGTGTTTTTGCGCGAAGCAAGAGGGGGGTTTATGTTTATTCACCAGGAGCGCACCTCGCAAAAAATGAGCATTAAAGAACGGATGCTTACCGAGGTGCAAAAATCTATAGATATAGCCTACAAGCTTTGCGACCTGCTTGATCTGTATGATGTTAGCCTGGAAGTGCATGCCGATATTAATACCAACCCCATGTTTAAATCAAACGCTGCATTGCACGAGGCTATGGGTTATATATTAAGTATGGGCTTTGTATTTAAAGCCAAACCAGAGGCTTTTGCCAGCTCTTATTGTGCTAATAAAATTGTGCAATAGCCGGTTTAATAAATTTATCAGCTCGTTTCATGAGCTTTTTCATTTTATAGCCATACCTACTTTATTCGCGTTCGATTCATTATCCGGGTTACCCGGTTTATTCTTAATCAGGAAATTTGATTTACGAACGTAATGATTTAGCGGTTCTTCAATTGTTTTAAACAATAAAACCGATATGGCATTAAGTATGATGAATGCATACAGCAGGTTTAATTTATCATATTCAAAAGGCGAGTGCCATGTAACGCCCCATTTATCATATAAGGCAAATACCCCATCATTTAACCAATCGGTTGCAGTATGTATCAGGTTGTACATCCAGCCCAAATGTATCAAGTAAAATATATACGAACTTTTGCCCAGCAGCTCAATAAACGGAGTAGCTAGCACCTTCTTTAAAACGGTGGCCTCGGTCAATATCCCATAAAAAAAAAGCGCCACCGCAATACACAAAAAGTAATTATTAATAATTATACCCGTAGGGCTTTCAACTCCGGCTGCCCAGCCGTTAGGTATCGGCTGAAAAGCCATCGCCAGCACGCAAAGAAACATCAGCATAAAACCTAAATAGGTGTACACTATTTTGTTGGTGCGGGCAAAGCCCTGGTGCAAAACAATTCGCGCTAATTGCACGCCTACAAAAAACTCAAAACAGCGCCCAAAAAAGGTAAACAGCATAACAAACGGGAAGTTCCCGAAAAAGCCATACCAATCCACATGGCTAAAAATCAGCACCATTACTATAGCAAAGGCGGTTAGTACCAACGGCTGTATATAAAATTTACTGTATTTTTTGGCGATAAGGAATATAACAGGTGCCGAAAAGTAAAAGCATTCTTCAACCGTAAGCGACCATCCCTGGGCTATGCCGGTATTCCAAAACCTATAAAAGAACCCGCGCATAAACGTAATATTCAGCACCATTAACCATGTTGGGTTTTGGTAACCCTGGGTTATGCTTTGGTCTTTAGTAATAAAATAGTAAACAAACGCGCAAATGGTAAGCAGGGCATACATGGGGTATATGCGTGCTACACGGTTTTTAAGGTATTGCCTAAACCAATTGGTAGTTAAATGAAAATTATTATAGTACCTAAAAGTTATTAAAAACCCCGACAGTACAAAGAATACAGATACCCCAATGTGAAACTCACCTAAAAAACGTTGCATTAGGTGAGGGAAAACATCGTTAAAAACATAACAATAGTGCGATATAAAAACAAGGTATGCCGCCAGCGCGCGCACCCCGGTTAATGCCGGAATATAGTTTAGTAATTTTTTTTGTGACAAAAGGCGCTCTGATTTATTCCCCTAAAATACTTGTTTATACTTTATAAGTGCAAAGCCCCCGCTAAATCTCACCCTGTAGGAGGGGGCAGACTCTTAATGCTGCTTAAAGCGCACTCCCCTGCACCACGCCCCTATTCAAAATCTTCTGATCGATGTAGTATTGTATCTCTGATTTTTTTAGGCCCCAGTTGGGTGCTATCAGCAGGTCCAGGTCGCTTAGGCCGAAGAGGCGTTGTATCACCACATCCGGCCTAACAAGAGGTAGCAGCTCGCATAAAAACTCGGCATACTCATCAAGGCCGAAAAGTTTAAAAGGCTCGCGTTTGTATTTAACACCCATAACAGAACCCTCCACAATATGCAGGTGATGAAACTTTACAAATTTTATCTGCGGATGGCGGTTTATCTCGGCAGCATACTTTAGCATCATTTCCTTAGTTTCCCAGGGGAAACCGAAGATGGTATGCACACAAATATCCAGCTTGCTGTTCTCTACCAGTTTAAGTGCATTAAGCAGGTCGTCGTGACTACAGCCGCGGTTTATTTGGTCCAGCGTTTCGTTGTAAATGCTTTCCATACCCATTTCCAGGTCCACGTCAAACCTATCGGTATAGCTTTCCAGCAAGGCTATTTTTTCGGCGTCGATACAATCGGGGCGGGTGCCTACGCTCAGGCCCACAATATCTTCGGTGCAATAGCTCAGCGCTTCGTCATACAGTGCTTTAAGGTAATGCACGGGGGCGTAGGTATTGGTATTGGGCTGAAAGTAAATAATAAACTTATCGGCCTTGTTGCCCTTGCGCGCACGCTCCATACCCTCCATTACCTGCTGGCGTATGGTAGAGGCGTTACGACTAACCGATGGTGTAAACGAATCTACATTGCAATACGTGCAGCCGCCATAGCCCTTGCTGCCATCGCGGTTGGGGCAGGTAAAATTACCATCAACAATAACCTTAAACACACGGTGCCCGGGGTACTTCTCCTTGAGCCACGGCCCATAGTTGTTATAACCCTTCTCCCAAATAGCTGCTGATGTGTTTGTTAATTGCATTGTGAGGCAAAGATAGGGAATTATGCAGATATCTCTCCCGCCACCTAATTGTGTAGTGTGGCAATCACTTTTTACTGTCTTGTCTGTCTTGTAAAATAAACTACAAGATATTGCAGCCTTGGTGAGCCTCCGCGAGGGTAATCTCTAATTACCAATCTCTAAAAAACAAAGCCCCCCGGTATCCGGAAAGGGCTTTACTATACTAGTAAACTGCTTATTGCTATTTTAATACCTTCTTTGCTCGTCTGAATGGTAACGATGTACACTTTTATGCGAGCGGTGGCTTTGGGTACTATGCGAATTGCCGTACCTGCTGCTTTTGTTATAATTGCTATTGTTATTAGAATTATTACGGTTTGCCTGGTTGGTTCGGTTTTGCTGGGTGGTGCGGCTGTTCCTGTCCTGATTTTGATATTGCCTTTGTTGGGCAAATGTCGTGGTAATCGCTATAACTATTATGACGATCATTACTAAGATGCTTTTCATTGTTTCTTCTCTTATTAAGTTTGTGTACAGTTACTACAAACCATATAGCAAGTTGTTTTAACTAATAATTGCATGAAGTTTTATTTTAAGGCATGTTTTTTAGCCCCGGATTATAATCAAAGAGAGAGCAGAAAGCAGTGGTGATGGGTCGAGGTAACAAACTGTCTCGTACTGTCTTGTCTGCCTTGTAAAATAAATTACAAGACAGTTGGGACAGTACGAGACAGTACAAGACACAACCCCATTATTGCGAACGAGGCATGAGCGTGGCGACGCCATATAAACGACTTACCTACGCAGAGATTGCTAATATCCCCTACTGCACTTTAAGCGATACTGTTTTTGAGCTGCCAAAAACTGTTTTTGATGCGGGGTTAGTGGGTTCTGTATCCCATAAACATTCTCTTACGGTTAATTCCTGCTTTGCCGGATCGAGCGATATTAATTGAAAAGACAATTTGGTTTCATCCTTTGATGAGTAATCGCCTTTCATGGGCGAGTCTACCCGGAACGTATTAAGCGCGACGTCATGATCGGGGCCGCTATAAACATAAAATTCGTTCCAATTGCTATTGCCATGAAAATAAGCTTTGATATTGGGGTGCAGTTTTAAAAACTTAACCCAGCCGCGCTGTTCAATATTGGTCGCGTCATCTTCCTTTGCGGCAACTGTTCCTTCTTTATAATGTTCGGTAGTAAGGTTTTCAAATTTGTTGTCGGCGGTCATATTGTAAGGCGGCAATGGGTTGGTAAAATGTTTTGATTCGGACGTTGGCTGGTCATGGCAAAAAACAATAACAGGTGTTGTTTTAGCAACGTTCTCCAAGTCCTTTTGCATCCATATCCGTTCAGCCGAATCGGGCCATAACGTAATAAACATTAAATGTATACCCTTTACGTTTAATGAATAGTTGACCTTATCAGTAGCGTAGTTATAATTTTCGTTGGTTTTAAGCTGGGCCGGTTTCATCATCAGATTGTATATCTGCACCATAGATGTAGGATCGGTTTTGGGGTTCATCAGCTTGCTTGAACCTATAGCATTTGAAATATCATGATTACCCGGGGCCAGTAAAAGTTTTGCCGGTTTATCCTGATGATCTTTTAACGTTACGCTATGCATATAATCTTCAGAGAACTGTGCCCAACTGGCTGCAGCGCTTTGGTAGGGTATCTCCATCCGGTTAGCAATATCGCCGGTCTGGATCAGGTAATCAACCGCTGCTACTTTTTCGCCCGAGCTTACACCATCGTCTGCCGGTAAAATTAGCTGCGGCACCGCATTTATTTTTTTTATCATGGCGGCATTTACCATCTTGGCACTTACGTTGGTAGCGCCCTGGAAGTTTTTACGGGTAAGCGCGTAGTGCGCGTCAGAGGTGTATACCATCTGTATAACCTGGCTTTCTGCCGGTTTAAGGCAGGTTAAGCTAATTATTAAGCCAAGGAAAATGGCTTTTACTATATTTTTAAATTGATATTGCATAAAACAAGGAGTTATTTTCTTTTATAATAAGATATGGTGGCCAGCTTACCCGTGTATCCCTTTACTTCCGTATCGGTGTAATAGCCCGTGCCATCTGCGGCAAAGCAAATGCCTTCGCCTTGTGGCTCGTTGTTAATAAAGGGCGCATGTTGTGGCTTAGTAATTAAACCGGCAGATATACTTGTATTTGCCGGAAGTTTCCAATACCACACTAATTCATTACTGCGTAATAAAATTTCTGTACCATCCGGTGATATATCGCCGCCTGTAGCTTTGTTAAAAAGCAATTGGGCTATTGGCGTTAATGTAGTAACAGCGGTTGTGCTTTGCGGGTACCGGGCAACATATATTTTTGCCTGGTTACTTTCTTTGCTAATGATGTAAATGTCTTTAGTAAGCGGGTCTACTATCAGCGTTTCAGCATTGCGCGGCCCATCTGGGTATTTTAACTGTATCTGGTCAACCGTTGCGACCGATGAAACAAACGGCAGGGTCTTTCCGGTCAGGTCAGGCTCCGGAAAACGATAAACAAATACAGAACTGTATTTTAAATCATTATCGCCAATATCGCCTACATATACATAACTTTTCCCGGCATCAGGGCCGGGGCCTACGGCAATATCCTCCCAATCGCGGTTACCCACGGGAGTAAGTGTAAGAGTGCCATTATCAGTACCGCTCCCATCAGTTAAATAAACCTGGTTTGGGTTGCCGCTATCATTATGTATATATAATATTCCGGCATTCATCCGGCTTGCTGCTACGCCCGATATCTCGAGCAAATCTTTCCTGAAAAGATTATTGGTAACAGGTATCGGGTTAAATAGTTGAGTAGTCTCTAATGATGAAGGATCGTACCCCGGTGTTAAAAAATTTACCGTTACCGGTGGGGGGATGGTTACCGTACTGTCCTTTATGGGGATAGTTGAAATTCCGGATTTTTTACAGGAAAATAGGAATAGCATTAAAAAACATAACGATCCCATTTTAATAGCCAATTTGCTACTAAAAGGGATCGTTATATTAAAAATCATACTATTAAATTAGTATTAGTGGTGGTTACCTGTACCATCTAATTGGTAGCAACCCATATCTTTGCCGGGAGCTGTGATTTCAGTTGCTCCAAAAACAGGATCGATTGGGATACCTGTAGTAATCGGTTTAATCAGGTTGGCATTAGTTGTTCCTTTACCTGCTGCCGGTGAACTTGCCTGCAGACGGAAATTAAAACCATCAACAGATGCCTGGGTAACCCAGAAGTTATTAGCAGCCGGAAGCGGGTAGTTAACAAATAACGGATTGCCTTTTGCTACCAACGAGGTGCCATCATAAACCATTCCAAAAGTATAAGAAGAGCCCAGGAAAGCTGCCATGTTTGGAATATCGGTTGCCTGCGGATGTGTAACTACCGGCTGGGCAACACTTGTTGGTACAATTTGATTTGCCTGTGCTGCATTATCAACATAATAATAATTGTAGCCATAAGCCGTCTTGTAAATAGGGCCTGTTGTATTGGCCAGGGTATCGGCCAGGTAAACTTTTGCGCCACCAGGACCGCCTGCAATACGTACACCAAAATCACAGTCAACTATCAAATTGTTGTAAACCAACGCCCTTGAATTATTTTCAATCTCAACAGAACCGCTTCTTGCGCCATAAACGCCGGTATTTCTAAAACCATCGTTAACATAAGTGTTATTGTACATGGTAAACTGGCACGGACCACCAAGGGTGCCATCGCTGGCAGATTTTGTACCATTGGTTGCACCGCCGATAATCAGGTTATAAGCCATATTACCAATGGCGCTGCCTTTCGCGTTAAAACCGTCGCCGCCAATACCGCCGCATTTTTCCATAGTGTTTCTCATGATATTTAAATAACCGCCGTAAAAACGGGTAGCATCATCAGGCGAGCCATATAACCATGAATCTTCTAATATAAATACACCGTTAGGGTTTTCAAAAAACAGGATATATTGATTACCTGCGGCCAATCCGGCTGCTGCAGGGAACGGAAGCGCTTTTAAAGCCGCGCCGCCAAAATCAAGGTGGGTCCATTTAATAACTACCAGTTTACTGGTATTGCTGCAATATATACCGCCCCAGCCGCCTTTGTAAGTCGAATCGGTAGCTACTGTAGATGGGCCTGTAGTTTTTGATCTCCTTGGATCTGTAATAGTAACAGGGGCATCACTTGTACCTAAGCTGATAAGGGTGCCGTTTACAATAAAATTAGCGCCATTAGTCATGTTTACTTTTACTCCTTTTTGAATTAACAGGGTATCGCCTGCATTAATG
The DNA here is from genome assembly GCF_028287845.1 of Mucilaginibacter sp. Classification (GTDB taxonomy): domain Bacteria; phylum Bacteroidota; class Bacteroidia; order Sphingobacteriales; family Sphingobacteriaceae; genus Mucilaginibacter. Next base: position 30,098 of record NZ_JAQBOW010000104.1, on the reverse strand, counting down.
GTAATATCGCCGCCAACGGTATAAGTTTGGCCTGCAAGCATGGTACCTTTATAGGTTCCGGCCGCCAAAGTACCCGAGTTACTAATTGATTTTCCCACCTGGTATAGCGGAGCCGATATTACCGCGGTATCAGTTTTCTTACTGCACGATGCAAGCGCGAAAAGCGCCAGGCATAACGTAATGATGTGTAATTTTTTCATAGCTGATTTAATTAATTGTTTTGATTTTTATTGATTTAATTTAGAATTTAAAACGGAAGCCTAAACTGTATCGGGCATAGTATTGATCATATTCCACCGTAGTATAGTTGGGGCTTTCCTGGTGAGGATATTTTAAAATGCCGGTATTGTTATAGGTGTTATTTTGCTTGATAAATAATTCGTACGGTGTATTTAGGAGGTTATTTGCTTTTACAAAAAGTATGTAGCGCCCGCCAAATGTTTTTTGAGCAGAAAAGTCGAGGTTAAGGCTGGCTTTTTCCCAAGTGTCCAGGTTATAATATTTTGATACTGCAGCAATTCTTTGCCCCGTATAAGCCAGGGCCAGTTGGGCATCCAGCCCGTTTTTGGTGTCTTTATAAAGCAAAGAAACATTGCCTATGTGATCTGCCTGCCCCTGTAATGGCCTGGTTTGATTGTGATAAGTTATAGAAGTTTGATTAATAACATCTATCTCTTTTGGTGTGGTAACAAGCGATTGCGTATAGGTATAATTAACAGATGCACCAATGTTGCCAAAGAATTTTTTAGCTACAAACTCTGCCCCGTAATTATGCGCGTTGCCCAGGTTAACCGGCATAAGGGCCAGCGTGGCGCCAAACTGACTTGTAGTATACGTTTGCTCAATTGGATTGATTAGGTATTTATAAAAACCCCCAACCATAAACTCATCAAAAACACCGGGAAAAAACTCATATCTTACATCGTAATTATTTATAGTAGTATGTTGCAGGTATGGATTACCCATGGTTATATTTCCGTCAACTGTTTGATCAGGATAGGGAATAAGGTCTGCAAATGCGGGCCTCAATATGGATGTAAAATACGATGCCCTTATGGCCTGGTTATCTGTTAATGCGTATTTTACATTGATGCTAGGCAAATAATCGGTATAATTAAAAGTAGCCGTTTTGCCCGGGAATGTTACTGGTAATTGTGAAAGATAGGACTGGTAAGTTTTCTCTTCCCTTAAACCAAATATCATATCAAAATGATCATTTACAAAATATTTTAACATACCGTATGCACCCTGGATATTTTCGGTAAAGGTGTATACTCCCGGATCAGAGTAAGATGAGCCGCGGGCATAATCAGGCGAGTTAAATGTAAAAGTTGAGGCCGGTACAGAAACAAACACCTCATCAGATGTTATAGAGCCCGGGTCAGATCCGTGGTTCAATTTATAACTATCAACAAAATTGTCGCGTGTTTTATGTCTTGCCATTGCACCGGCAGAGAATAATGCCTTACGGCCAAATATTTTGGTATCATAATGCAGGTTTAAATAGCCTGAGACATCCTTATCTGTATTATGTGTCCATACTCTTGATTCATCACCTAACAATACCGGGCCGGTAACTATAGAAGTCGCTACATAGGTAGAACTATTAAGATCGCCGGGCGTAGGTTGATTGGTTCCGCCGGGACCCGGGCTGGTATTGTATGATGTTTTAAATTCGGCAATATCAGGTTGTTTGTGTGTCGCTTCAGACTTTGCCAATGTCCAGTCGAAAGAAAACGCGTTGGATATTTTATGTTTGCCTTTTAGTGTTGTATTAAAAATACTTTGCAGGTCGGTACGAGTCTCTGTTAAGTTATCTATACCATTGGTGTAATGATAACCCTGATATGAATAACCGCCATATACAAAATTTTCGGTTTCACGTACCCGGTGTTCATTCAATTGCAGGTAGGTAGCAAATAAGTTAATAGAGTTATTGTTGTCAAACTTATAGTCAATTGATGCTATGGTACCCAGCCTGTCAATTTGCGATGAATACATACGGTTGTAAGAACTTTGAAAATTTGTTTCCTGGTTTTGCGAATTAGCATCGGGCGCAGGCCCTACTGTATTTGTCTGAACGATAACAAAACTATTGCTGCCTGCATAGGTATTCTCATAAGTTCCAGAAAAAATCACACCTAATTTGTTATTCAAAAAACGGTCGCCTATGGTTAAACTTGCGTTGGCATTTGGCGGCGCGTTGCCGGTTTTAGTAACCAGGTTCTGATATGGAAAATCACTGATAGACGCGTAGCCCAATGGCGGCAATGATTCGCCGGGTGCTTTGGAGTGTACAGTGCTTGCGTTAAAACTGCTAAAGCCCCTGTCAAGAAACAACTGGCTATAACCGGTGCTTAAATAGCCCTCTACCCTTAAATGGCTGGGCGCAGTTTTCATTACCAGGTTAATTACACCGCCCGAAGCATCGCCTTCCATATCCGGCGTAAGCGATTTGGATATTTCAATTTTTTCAACCAGGTCGGCCGGGAAAATATCAAGTGGTACATACCTGTTTTTATTGTCCGGACTTGGAATTTTAACTCCGTTTATTAAAGTAGTATTGTATTGTTTATCCATCCCGCGGATGATGGCATGCTGCGCGTCGCCGGTATTGCCCCTGTCTACAGATATACCCGAAACCCTGCTAAGCACATTTGATACCAGTACATCCGGCGATAAGGCGATAGAACTGGCCGAAACCACATTCATGGTATTATTGGCAATTTTTTCTGCGTTGCGGGCAGAGTTATCTGTTTCTTTACTGGCGTACTCAATAATTGCTACCTCATTAAGTGAGGTAGAGTTATCAATCATAGCTACGTTTAGAACAGTTACCTTACCTTTTTCAGCCTCTACTATGTATTCTTTAGTGGTTTTATAGCTAATATAACTTACCTGTAACTTATAGCTTCCGGCAGGTACGTTGTTAAATGTGTAGGTACCATCCAGTTTAACCGGGGTATTAAGAATGGTATTACCATGTTCAATATGTACTGTTGCACCAATTAGTGTTTCCCCGGTTTTAGAATCAGAAACATGGCCTTTTATAGTTTGGGCGAATGATGAATAGCACAGACCCGTAAGTAGAAGAATTAATAAAAAATATGGTTTGGGCAGTAAAGTTATATTCATGAATGAGGAGATGATGATGTAAAAAGTTTCACTATTATGCGTGGTAAAACGCAAAGAAACCCCCTCAATTCTGTAGCAAATCTGATTTTTTTGACCAATAGTAATTACTTAATACAATGGTTTTTTTGAGTTAACATTTAGGGTATAATTGCCTATGATAACTACTTTTAAATTAATTCTTAATTAACAAATACGTAATGCTGCCTCGATGTGTACTGATGATAAGCGCAGATCCAGACTGTCCTTTTTTACACCTGCAACGTTGGCATCAATAGTCCAAAAAATAAATTTGCGCAAGTGAATACTTACCTATAAATTTGTAAGCATTCACTTACACAATAATTGCAAATGATTAGAAGAGACGTATTTCAGGCAATTGCTGATCCGAACAGGAGGGCTATATTGGGTATGCTGGCTGATAATCAGCTAAATCTTAACCAGGTAGCAGCGCATTTTGATATTACCCGGTCTGCTGTATCCCAACATATAAAGATATTGACAGAATGTGGCCTTGTAATAGTAAATCAAAAAGGCAGAGAACGGTATTGCGAGGCCAGGATGGAAAAGCTTGGCGAAGTTTGGGATTGGCTAAACCAATACGCTGCGTTTTGGAATGATAAATTCGATGCAATGGAAAAACTATTAAAAGAATTACAAGCTAAAAACAAAGAAGATGCTAAATAACAATGAACGCGTAAATGCTCCTGCAAAACAAGAGGTGTTGATCACCCGCATTTTTGAGGCGCCTATTGATCTGGTATTTAGTATGTGGACCAACCCGGAATATTTGGCCAGGTGGTGGGGGCCTAAAAACAATACCAATCCCGCATGTGAAATGGATGTAAGACCAGGCGGATCGATCAAAATCATGATGCAAACCGGGGATGGTCAGGTGATACATGTAACGGGCTTGTTTAATGAGATCAATGCACCTTACCGGCTTGTTTTTACAACCACCAAAGATCAACATGGAAATGCCGGGCTGGAGGTGTTACATATTGTTACCCTTACTGAAGAAAAAGGGAAAACAAAGCTAGTAATGAATGTAGCCATTATCAAAACAAGCCCGGAGTTTAGTACATCATGCCAGGGAATGGAGTTAGGCTGGAACCAAAGTTTTGACCGTTTGGCCGAACAACTCGTTCTTGAAATAAATTAAACCAATAAATTTAAAAATATGAAAGCGATTGAAATCATTATGATCCCGGTAGCCGATCAGCAAAAAGCAAAAGAGTTTTATATGAAACTCGGTTTTGAAATCATAGCGGAAGCTCCTATGGAGCATGGTCAAACATGGATCCAGTTGGGGCTGCCCGGCCAGGGTGTCACAATATCACTCGCAAACTTCCAGGGAATTATTTGTGAAACCGATGATATTGAAACAGAAGTTAAGGAATTAAAGGAGAAAGGAATAACAATGGGGGAAATTGATGAAACGCCCTGGGGCAGGTTTGCGTGGCTAAAAGATTTGGATGGGAATAGTTTATGCCTTCACCAAAAATAAAGATCAGAGATGGATTTTGTAACCTCAAAAGATGGCACCGGCATAGCTTACAACAAAGCAGGCAGTGGCCCCGCGCTGATACTGGTAGACGGTGCCTTTTGTAGTAAGGATTTTGGCCCTATGCCAAAACTTGCTCCTTTATTAGCCGAAAGCTTTACAGTGTTTACTTATGACCGCAGGGCACGCGGCGAAAGTGGAGATACCCCACCCTACACAGTTCAAAAAGAAATTGATGATATACAGGCATTGCTCAATGAGGCAGGGGGATCGGCCTTTTTATTTGGCATTTCCTCTGGCGCGGTACTTGCGCTTAAAGCCGTTGCTGCTGGCCTCAATATAACCCAACTGGCACTTTACGAACCACCGTTTAATATCGATGGAAAATATAAAGAACCGCCGGCCGGTTATGTAGAAAAACTACAGTTAATGATAGCAGAGGGCTTAAAAGGCGATGCCGCCAAATACTACCTGACCCAAGTGATCGGTGTTCCGTCCATCATAGCATTTATTTTAAGGCTTACTCCAAACTGGTCAAAAATGAAAGCCAATGCCGGCTCATTGCCCTATGATGCAGAAATAATGGGCGATGGTTCCATGCCAGCTAAACAAATATCGGCAATAACCATCCCCGCAATAGCAATTGCCGGAGAGAAGAGCCCAGATATGCTCCGCAAGGCCGCACACGCAGTAGCAGAAAAACTGCAAAACGGGCAGCACAGGGTTTTAAAAGGACAAACGCATAATGTTTCTGAAAAAGTGCTTGCACCGGAATTGATTCGGTTTTTTACAGCTCAATATAAAGTAAAATCACATGAACCGCTTTGAGGTCCCGCTGTTTAACTGCAAATCCCCGCAAACACAAACGCCCCGAATGTTCGGGGCGTTTGTGTTTTATATAAATCTGTAACCCTACCTATTATTTAACATACGCGCCGGTAAGCAGGTTTATTACATAATTAGTAGTTCCAACGGTTAAAGTTGCTTTGTTGCTGCCATTAAATACCAGCGTACCGGTATAACTAAAGGTGCTGCCCCCCGCTGTGCCCGATATGGCAACAGTGGCAGTGCCGCTAATTATTGTGCGGTCCGGCTTGCTAAGCAATACATTAGTTGCCTTAATTTCCACATTACTGGTGCCTGTGGCTTTTGCGCCTTCTTTTGAAGTGAAAGTGCCTTTACGTGTATAGGTGCCGTTAATAGCATAGTTGGTGGCAGTAGTAGTTAAGCCGGCTACGGTAACGCTGGCGGTACCGGCATCGGCAGAGGTTAGGCGCGGGCCATCATAATTACCGCGGAAAGTTACTACGTTCAGCAGGTTATCAGGCTGACTGGCGGTATTACAGTTTAGGGTACGCATGTATTTGTAAAAAAAGCTGTAGGTAACTGATGAACTGTTGCCCGAGCCGGTAAGGCTATCGGCAACAGTAGTGCCGCATGCCTGGTGCGAAACTGTCGAGGTTGTATTAACCGCCTGACCACCCGAACTAACTGAGTAAAGAGTTTGCGCATTTACGCCTACATTATCTGCAACCGAAGAAAAACCGAATGAGTTTTGTGCAACAGAACCGGCGGCCATATCAGCAGCCTCGTCCACGGTTACAGTGGCAGTGCTGCCCGTTTTTTTACAGGAAATGGCAAATACCAATAATGGCACAATTAAAGTAAGTTTTAAAGCTTTCATAATTTTTAAGAGGATTATAGTTTATGATTTTTGAGATTAAATTGTTTTAAATGTAACATTTTATTCGAGCGATTTGTTAAATTTATCACTTAAAACATCTTTATACGAGGCTGTTATGCGTTTGGTTGCAACGAATGAAATTCAATACTAATTAATCCAGATTTTATTTGGCGGCGCAGCCTTAAATGGAATTACAACGATGGCTGTAGGTAGTTAGGTGCCCGGATATATAACTATATAGTTATGGCCGCCTTAACTAAATAAGGTAATATTTCTTTTTGGAAGGATACAAAGTTCTTGCGCACATCCGAGTCGGACACAGAAGTAAAGGCAAAGCTAAATACGATACTTTTGCTGCATTTAATAAGAAAACGCATGCGCTGGTGATAGTTATCAGTTTTACGAATAGCTATTATACGGGTAAATGAAGCCATCAGCAGTTCTTCAAGCTCATTGCTAAGGTTCTTTAAAAACTCTTGCGAATTAGCGCTTTCGCGTATAAAATCCCAACCTATAAATTCATTACACACGGTATAGCTTAAGCGGCAGGTTTTCATGATGAGGTTACCCAGGTGGGCCTCTTCGTCCATATCAGGGGGTTGGCTTAATATCAAATCGTCAACACTTACCCGGATATAATCCATCAGCAGGGTATGCAATATATGCTCCTTGCTATCAAAATACTTGTAAATTGTAGCTTTAGCAATTTTTGCGCGCTTGGCTATTTCGTTAACACTGGTTTTATGATACCCGAATTTTCGAAACAGTTCCTGCGCTGCACGTTTAATGCTGTCTTTTATTTTATCAGCTTCCATTGATCAGTTCTCTACAAATATCTGATTATTACTGATATTTACCGCATAAGCCTTTAAGGATTTGATGGCGGGGGCCTTAACAGGGGTGCCATCCTCTAAACTCCACTTGGAGCCGCTGCAAGGATCAGTGCAGGTATACGAAGGGTTATCAAGTGTTACAGCGCATTTGTTGGCGGGTAAATAGGCACTGCATCGATCGTATGCGGCATAACTACCGTTAGCTTCGCGATATATAATTAACCCGGCAACACCATAGCCATTTATTAGCACGGCACCACCTGTGTTATGTAAAGCGTTCATGCGGGGATCAAGCAATGATATGCTAAAATCTACCGATACATTAGGAACCACATCACCCACTTTACCGCATGATATGCAGCTTATTAATAATATTGCCGCTATCCCTAATTTTCTCATCATACTATATAATTTCTGATTGAAACTGATTTAAAAAACGCTCGTCATTTTCAGAGAACAAACGCAGATCACGTATAACATATTTTAGGTTGGCAATTCTTTCCATACCCATGCCAAAGGCAAAGCCGGTGTACACCTTACTGTCAATGCCGCAATTTTCTAAAACATTAGGATCTACCATACCGCAGCCCAGTATTTCTACCCAGCCGCTGTATTTACACATGTTGCAGCCGGCGCCTTTGCAGATGGTACAGGATACATCCATCTCGGCAGATGGCTCTGTAAACGGAAAATATGATGGGCGAAAACGCACCTTTGTGCCTTCGCCATACAGCTCTTGCACAAAGTGATAAAGGGTTTGTTTCAAATCGGCAAAGGATACATTTTCATCAACATACAAACCTTCTACCTGATGAAAAAAGCAATGCGCGCGGGCCGATATGGCCTCATTACGGTAAACCCTGCCCGGCATAATAGCACGAAACGGCGGTTTGCCATTCTCCATCATACGCACCTGTACCGATGAGGTATGGGTACGCAAAGCGATATCATCCTTACCATTATTTTTTTTGATGAAGAAGGTATCCTGCATATCACGCGCAGGATGCTCCTCAGGAAAGTTAAGCGCGGAGAAGTTGTGCCAGTCGTCTTCTATCTCAGGCCCCTCGGCCACCACAAAACCCAGGCGCTTAAATATGTCAATGATCTCATTACGCACCAACGATAACGGATGGCGTGAACCTACCTGGAAACCATCGCCCGGCAAAGTTTTATCAAATTCTGAGTCGTGAGTTGTGAGTTCCGAATTAAAGGTTTCTTTAAGTTCATTGTATTTAGCTTCGGCCAGTTGTTTAAATTGGTTCAATACCTTGCCAAACGTGCGTTTCTCTTCGGGGCCAACGGTTTTAAATTGCTCAAAAAGGTCCTTAATAATTCCCTTTGTCCCTAAAAATTTTATCCGGAACGTTTCCAGCTCATCCGCGTTAGCAGGTGTGAAGGCATTGATCTCGGCAGTGTATTGGTCTATTTGATCTTGCATTATAATGTTCTTAAAAATTGCTCAGGCGCTAAAACCTGTATGGTAGATTCTTTATAGTCTTTTATGTTGCGGGTTATAATTGCATCGACTCCTGCACTTTTAGCGGCGTAATATTGAACAGCATCTTCAAAATCACTTATTCCACTTTTTAAAGCCAGATCAATTATTGTTTCACTGACGCTTACAATTGATAGAATAGATCTTAATTCATTTAATAACAAAAATTTATTCGACTTATCGTATCTGTCTAAAAAATAATGAACATTTACAAAAGCCACCGATGATGTTACTGCTTTGAATTGACCATTTTGAATTAAATTGATAATATTCAAAGCGGGCAGTATAAATTCAGGTCTTTTTAGTGTTGCATCTAACAAGATATCACTATCCAAAAAGATCTTCTTCACGATCCGTATTTTTCTTCCAAATGTTTATGATATTCAGCCTTATGGTCAAAGTCGGGCACCGGATCACCTGAAATAGTAAACTGTTTAACTACATCTGATAATTCCTCTAAGCTTTTCATACGAAAAGGTTCCCGTTCCGTCTCCACTTCCTTTTTAAAAAAGCTTTCCGCTAATTTTGAAATACTTGTATTTCTTTTTTTAGCGACCTTTTTCATTTGATCTATTAATCCCGGTTCAATATTTAACGTTAATTTCATAACCCATGAATTTATACGTACAAATATAAAAAATATGCACGTATTATTTAATCACTTTTAATTCTTTGCCCACCTTAGTAAACGCCGCAATTGCTTTATCCAAATGCTCTCGGCTATGCGCAGCAGATATCTGTACTCTTATACGTGCCTTACCCTGTGGCACTACCGGATAGTAAAAGCCTATTACATAAATACCTTCTTCCAGCATCCGGGCAGCAAACCCCTGGGCCAGCTTGGCATCATACAACATTACGGGTACTATGGGGTGCACGCCCGGTTTAATATCAAACCCGGCATCTGTCATCGCTTCGCGAAAGTATTGCGTATTGGTTTCCAGCTTATCGCGCAGTTGGGTAGTCTCGCTCAGCATATCCAATACAGCTATTGAGGCTCCTGTAATTGCCGGTGCTAGGGTATTAGAGAACAAATAGGGCCTTGAGCGCTGGCGCAGCATATCAATTATTTCTTTCCTGCCGGATGTAAACCCGCCTGATGCCCCACCCAATGCCTTACCCAACGTACCGGTTATGATATCTATCTTGCCCATTACGTTATGGTGCTCATGCGTGCCCCTGCCGGTTTTACCCATAAAGCCCGAGCAATGGCTCTCATCTATCATCACCAAAGCATTATACTGTTCTGCTAAAGCGCAGATCTTGTCCAATTGTGCAATGGTGCCATCCATAGAAAATGCACCATCGGTAACAATGACACGGTGACGGCAGCCTGCTGTTTCCTGTAGTTTGGCTTCCAGGTCGGCCATATCATCATGCTTGTAGCGCTGGCGCTGGGCCTTGCATAAGCGCACACCGTCGATGATGGACGCATGGTTCAATTCATCAGATATAATGGCATCCTGCTCATTAAAAAGGGGCTCAAACACACCGCCGTTAGCATCAAATGCAGCCGCATAAAGAATGGTGTCTTCTGTGCCTAAAAAGTCGGCTATCTTTTTCTCCAGTTCTTTATGTATATCCTGTGTTCCACAAATAAAACGGACGGACGACAAGCCGTAGCCGTGTGTATCCATTACCTTTTTAGCAGCTTCTATAACCCTTGCATCGCCGGATAGGCCCAGATAATTGTTGGCACAAAAGTTTATTACTTCCTGCCCGCCCTGTACAGTAATATCGGCACCCTGTGCAGAAGTTATTATTCTTTCTGTTTTATATAAACCTGCTTCTTGTATTGCTGCAAGCTCCTGTTGCAAAACGGGTTGTAGTGTGTTATACATAGCGATCTGTTAAGGTTGCAAAATTAAGCATTAACTGCCATTTAGCTTTAATATGGATGAGGTTTTAAATAATATTATTTGTTTGTGCAAACATTTTTGGCTTTAAAACATTAATTGTGAAATATATGAGGATACTTTTACTATCTGTTTTTATATTATCGGGTGCTTTTACATTTAAAGCATCAGCGCAGCAATTTGTTTTATCGGGCCATATTGCCGATCAAAAACATAACCCTATTGCATTCGCAGCAGTTTATATCCGTAACTCCACCTATGGCACCACCAGTAATGAGGAGGGTGCTTATAAATTCAAATTAGACCCCGGCACTTATAACGTTGTATACCGTTTTGTAGGCTATAAAGAGCGGGTAGAAAAAGTAACCATTACCGACCGTGACGTACTATTGAACCTGCAAATGGAGGATGATATTTTTCAATTACGGCAGGTTTCTGGTAAAGACAAAAAGGGGCGTGATACCGCGGCTATGGATATTATGCGCAAGGTTATTAATAAACGCGAATATCACCTGAACGAGATCAAATCATACTCATGTGTTGTTTATGTAAAAGGAGTACAAAAATTAACAAGCGCGCCCAAGGCTTTATTAAGGCAGGGGGTTGCAAAGGTCCTTGCCCTGGATACCAACGGACGTGGTATATTGTACCAGTCGGAATCAATATCAACTTTTAATTATGAGCGACCCAATAAGGTAAAAGAAGTCAATATATCTACCAGGATGGCCGGTATCACACCAACATTCAGCTACAATAAGGTTTCTGATCTACAGGGAAATTTTTATGAAAATATTTTTACCGTACATGGTTTAAGCAGCCGCGGATTTGTATCGCCGGTTGCTTCAAATGCATTTTCTTACTATCGTTTTAAATTAGTAGGGGTTTCGCAGATAAACGGGCAAACCATTGATAAAATTGAGCTACAGCCACGCAGGCAGCATGACCCGGTATTTCGCGGCAATATTTATATAGTTGAGGGCGATTGGCGCCTTTATAGCGTAGATCTGCAATTAACCAGCAAAGACAATGTTCTTAACCTGGTTGATACTATGAAGATAAGCCAGCAATACGTACCCATAAGGGATAGCACCTGGATGCCGGTTGCCATTGAATATGATTACAAGGGAACTGTATTAGGATTTAAATTTGAAGGCTATTACCTTGGCATTTATAACAACTATAAATTTAATGTAGAACCTCCCGGCTTTTATAATGGCGAGGTGCTACGAATTGATACCGCAGCAAACCTAAAAGACGCGGATTATTGGTACAATCATCGGCCCGTGCCCTTAACAGCCACCGAAACCAGAGATTTTCAGAAAAAAGATAGTATAGCCGCAGTGCAGAAAACAAAGCCCTACCTTGATTCTTTACATAAAAGCAAAAACAGGCTATTGGTAATCCCTTACACTGTATTTGGATTTACAGCAACCAGCCACGATCATAAAGACTCTTTATACGTTTACCCTTTTATACAAACCCTTTACTATAATACAGTTGAAGGATTAGGTTTAAATTTAAAAGTAAGATACACTAAAGTGCTTGACGATTTTAGGAAATACAGCATAACGCCTAATATACGCTACGGATGGGGCAATAAATTATTTAGCGCCAATGTGCACTCATCTTACACCTACGATCCGTTTCATGCCGGCGAATTCTTTTTAGATTTTGGTAATGACATACTCGACCTAAACAATGTAGGTACCCGCTCGCTATATTTTAATACACTGAGTACGCTGCTGAGCAATAACAACTATGTGAAATATTACCGGTCTGAGTATGGTAACCTGGGTTATAAACATGAATTAGCCAATGGGGTGTTGTGGACAGCCTTCCTATCCTATGCTAACCGTACACAGTTATTTAATACCTCTTACGGCCATATATTTACTTCTAAAACCAGGCGCTATACGTCTAACAATCCGCTTGCGCCAGAGACAGCACCGGCAGATGACAGCTCCATTCTGTTCCCGCAAAATCAGGCTTTTACTTTTAATACTTCGATTAACTTTACGTTTGATCAGCAATATATTACCCGCCCAACCGGTAAAATTTATATACCATCGCAATATCCAACTCTTACGGTAAATTACCGCAAAGCTATACCGGGAGTTTTTGGTTCGGATGCAAACTACGATTTTGCTTCGGTTGATATTTCTAAAGAGCATATCAGGCTGGGTTTAGCAGGTTATTCATCATTCAAACTTACGGGCGGAGATTTCTTTACCCATAAGACGTTATACTATATGGATTATAATCACTTTTTGGGTAACCAGGGAACTACTTTCGATCCTACTTACGTAGGTAGTTTTCACTTCCTGCCATTTTATACCTACAGTGCCAATGGCGGATACCTTGAGGCCCATTACCAACATAATTTTTCGGGGTTTATATTAAACCAGATACCTTTTATACGAAAATTTAAACTCGAAGAGATAATAGGCGCCAACTATCTTACCGAAAAAAACAACCCCAATTACTCTGAGTTTTATTTTGGTCTGCAACGCCTCATTTTCAGAATTGATTATGGTGTATCATACGCAGGTAATAAGAAATATATCCAGGGAATAAGGATATTTTACGGTATAAGGTAATTTTTAAAAATTGAAGATTAGAGGTTAAAGATTGGTTTGATAGTCCCTAAACGTAATATTTACATTAAAGCAGGTCGTACAGTGGAAGTAATATTTGACCATTACTAATACATTTTGCAAATCACTAATCTTTAATCTTCAATAACTAATCTTTATCTTTGCTCCTCATTTAACGCCGTTTGCAGCGGCATCAATGATTTTATGGGACAATACAACACATTACTTTACTATTGTTATTCGACAATAGCAGACGCGGAGCAATTTGCTGCCGATCATTTAAAATTTTGTAAAGATCTTAACCTTACCGGGCGCATAATTGTTGCCGAAGAAGGATTAAATGGTACCGTTTCGGGTGCTGCGGAATCATGTAAGACCTATATGGATACCCTGCATGCCGACCCGCGCTTTGTAAACATCGATTTTAAGGTTGACGAGGTTGATACGCCATCATTTGTAAAAATGCACGTGCGCTATAAATCAGAAATCGTACACTCGGGCCTGCGCGATCCACACATCATCAATCCCCAATTAAAAACCGGCAAACATTTAGAGCCGAAAGAGTTTTTGGAGATGAAAAATAATAAGGATGTGATTATTCTGGATGTACGTTCTAATTATGAGCACAATCTGGGCAAATTTAAAAATGCCATTACGTTGGATATCGAGAACTTTCGAGATTTCCCGGATAAGATAAACGAGCTTGCCCAATACAAAGACAAAAAGATAGTTACCTACTGCACCGGCGGCATTAAATGCGAGAAGGCATCGGCCCTGTTGCTGCATGAGGGTTTTACAGATGTTTATCAATTGCATGGTGGCATTATTAAATATGGTAAAGAAGCGGGCGGCGAGGATTTTGAAGGTAAATGTTATGTGTTTGACAATCGTTTATCTGTTGAGGTAAACAGCGTTAACCCGGTGGCAATATCAACCTGCTACAACTGCGGTAAAACCACCGAAAAAATGATCAACTGCGCTAACCCTGAATGCAATGAACACTTTACCCAATGCGACGAGTGCGGCACCGCCTTGGATGGCTGCTGTAGTGATTCCTGTAAAGAGCATCCGCGTAAACGGGTTTATGATGGTACGGGGTATTATGTAAAAGTGCCGCAACCGGTTAATATGAAAGCATCGAAGATAGCGTTGGCTTAATATGTCAATTGTCAAATCTGTTACAGCCCCTTGCTCACAATCTTAGCCGATAACAAACACAACGGTATCCCACCACCCGGATGCACGCTACCACCAACAAAATACAAATTCTTTATTTTTGATGACCGGTTACCATGGCGCATAAATGCGGCATATTTGCTATTAGAGCTGGTACCGTAAATCGATCCCTGGTAGGATGAAGTTTTACTCTCAATACCGCGCGGGTCAAGCACGCTTTCGCTGATAATTAGTTTACTTATATTTTCATTTAACAGGCTGGAAAGTTTAGCCAGTATATTTTGCCGGGCGCTATTAATTAAACCGTTCCAATCCTGCCCGGTATTGGCCGGGACGTTTATCATCACGAACCAATTCTCGCATCCCGGCGGCGCGTCCCTTGGTTTTAATTTGGAGGTGATATTAAGATAAATTGTTGGATCGTGATAAATAGATCTTTCTTTCCAGATATGATCAAATTCTGCTTTATAATCAGCACTGAAAAAAATGTTATGCAAATCAAGCTTGACGAACTTTTTATTTATCCCCCAGTAAAATATCAATGCCGAACTGCTACGCTCCTGCTGTAATATTTTTTTAGGATGAAGTTTTGGATAAGCACTTAACAATTTATTATAAGTGAACCAAATATCCATGTTCGATACAACTACATCAGCATTAATAACTTCGCCTTTTATTTTTATCCCTATAGCCTTTCTGCCCTTTAAAACAATCTCCTCAACGGTTGAATTATAATGAAATTTAACGCCCAATATTTTCGCCAGATAAACCAAATTTGTGACTATGCTATACATACCTTCTTTAGGGAAATAAGCCCCGTAATGCTGCTCTAAATGCGGAATTATATTTAACGTTGCCGGTGCCTGGTATGGGTTAGAACCGTTGTAGGTAGCATAGCGGTCATAAAACTGCACCATGCGCTCATCTTTAAATAAGTTTTGATTAGCCTGATACATGGTGCGTGAGGTGTCCAACTTACCTAAATTGAATAATGCCTTAAATCCTTCTTTGTTAAACAAGCTTTTTAAGCCGCTAAATGCCCTTTGCAGAAAAACAGGATCCGTCAGCTCATATATTTTAGCGCTGTTGGCTATTTGTTTTTCTATGGCTGAGGCAGGCTCGCCAATAACTGTGGTTACTTCCTTTTCAAATAAAGCCTTATCCGCGTAAGCGGTTAATTTGGTACCATCCTCGTAAAAGTATTTGCAGTTAATATCCAGCTTTTGATACTGAAAATAAGCTTGGGGTTCCTTTCCAGCCAGTTCAAACAGTTCATCAATATATTGGGGCATGGTAAGCAGGCTCGGCCCGGCATCAAAGCGGAAACCATCCTTTTCTATTTCGGCCAGTTTACCGCCGGGGGTAACATTAGCCTCAAAAACCTCAACCGCGTAGCCTTTAACAGCTAAACGAATAGCGGCTGCAATTCCGGCTATCCCTGCACCAATAATGACAGCTTTTTTGGATGACATGGTGCAAAGGTAAGAAATCTACCTCCTTATGTCATTTCGAACGAAGAGAGAAATCTATACATTGATAGGTAGACTAGCGCGTGTATAGATCTCTCCTTTCAGTCGAGATGACAAAAGTGTGGAGTTAAGAGCCTACACCCCGTGATGTACGCCTTCAGCAATTTCTTCAATCATTTTTTTGTTGAAGGCTGGCAAGTCTGCAGGCGTACGGCTAGTTACTAAGCCATTGTCAACAACAACTTCCTGGTCTATCCAGTGCGCTCCGGCATTTTTAAGATCGGTTCGTAATGATGGGAACGATGTTAGTGTGCGCCCATTTATCATGCCGGTTTCTATCAGCATTTGTGGCCCGTGGCAAATAGCCGCTACCGTCTTGCCCTCATCCAAAAATGCCGATACAAATGCAACCGCGTCTTTATTCTGTCTTAGTTTATCCGGGTTAAGTACACCGCCGGGTAACACCAGCGCGTCATAATCATCCGGACTAACCTCCCTTAGTTGTTTGTCTACGTTAACTTCAATGCCCCAGTCGGTTTCATTCCATGCCTTGACTTTCCCGCTCTTTGGCGATATCACATGTACCGTTATGCCAGCATCCTTTAACGCTTGCTGCGGACTGGTTAACTCCACCTGCTCAAATCCTTCTTCGGTAAGGATAGCTACTTTTTTATTACTTAAGCTTTCCATAATAGTTATAATTTAAGTTTTAACTCTATAAATACTACAGGCGGTTGAAAGGATGGTTTTGGGAAAGTTGAAATTACTATAAACAAAAAAAGGATAACCAACCGGCTATCCCTTTTAAATTGAAAACTAATCTCTAATCACCAATCTCTATTCACTAAGCACCGCCTGCCCTACTAAATGATTAGCTACCAAATACTCGGCAATTTGTACAGCATTGGTTGCCGCGCCTTTGCGCAGGTTGTCGCTCACTATCCAGCAATTTAGTGTATTTGCCTGGCTCTCATCCCTGCGGATACGGCCCACAAATACTTCGTCTTTATCGTGCGCGTCAAGCGGCATAGGATATTTAAGGTTTGCTACGTCGTCGGTAACAATTATGCCCGGCGATTTTGCTAATAGTTCTCTTACTTCTGCCAGGTCAAAATCATTGGCAAACTCAATGTTTACAGACTCTGAGTGACCGCCCATAACCGGTATACGCACGGTAGTAGCCGTAACACGGATGCTATCGTCGCCCATAATTTTATTGGTCTCTTTAACCATTTTCATTTCCTCTTTTGTGTACCCGTTCTCGGTAAATACATCAATATGAGGTAAAACGTTCAAGTCAATTTTATATGGGTATGCCATTGGGCCGTCAATACCATTACGCTCATTCATCAACTGATCTACCGCCTTAACGCCGGTACCGGTTACTGATTGGTAGGTTGAAACAACCACGCGTTTAATTTTATATTTATCGTGCAATGGTTTTAAAGCCACTACCATTTGTATGGTTGAGCAATTTGGGTTGGCAATAATTTTATCTTCGGGAGTTAGTACATCGGCATTAACTTCGGGCACAACCAATTTTTTGGTTGGGTCCATGCGCCATGCTGATGAATTATCAATTACCGTAGTACCTGCTGCCGCGAAAAGCGGAGCTTGCTCCAATGATGTGCTGCCACCTGCCGAAAATAAGGCAATGTCAGCCTTCTGTTTTATCGCGTCCTCAACAGAGATTACCTTATAAGCCTTACCCTTAAAAGTGATTTCCTTACCAACACTTTTTTCTGATGCGACTAATAATAATTCTGTAACGGGGAAGTTGCGTTCTGCCAGAACCTGCAACATTTTAGTGCCAACTAATCCTGTGGCACCTACAACTGCGATTTTCATTGTGTTTAATTTGTTTTTTTAATTGTAATGAAGCTTCCTTCGGAGGTTTCATTGTGTTTAATTTGTTTTTTAACGGTAATGAAGCTGCCTTACGGCGATCTTCATTTTTTTAAATTGTTAATTAATAATTTATTATATAACGCCAAATATCGGGATTTTTTTATTTACAGGTCTAAATTATTGTAAATGATGACTCATATTTGTATCTGTAGCAGGAAAAAGTCGTTCATTCGACCCAAATTTTTACCTTTGCTGCAACTGATGCTTAATATGAATGAAACAATAATGGTGATTGGCTCCAACGGGCAAATTGGTACCGAATTGGTAATGAACCTGCGCGCCAAATATGGCAACGACCGGGTGATAGCATCAGATATCCGCAATACAGATCATCCTATAATTAATGAAGGACCGTTTGAACTGGTTAACGTTTTAGATAAAGACAACCTGCATAAAGTATTCAAAAAACACCGTCCTACACAAGTTTATTTACTGGCAGCCATCCTATCAGCCGTAGGCGAACAAAAACCAAAACTGGCCTGGGACCTTAATATGACCGGCCTTATCCATATACTTGATTTTGCCGTTGAATTTAAAACTGCCAAAGTTTTCTGGCCAAGCTCTATCGCTGTTTTCGGGCCGCACTCGCCCAAGGAAAACACGCCGCAGTTTTGTATAATGGACCCAAATTCTGTTTACGGTTTTAGCAAACTGGCCGGCGAGCGCTGGTGCGAATATTACTTTACCAAATACGGTTTAGATGTACGCAGCATTCGTTATCCGGGCTTAATAGGCTGGCGATCTGAACCCGGCGGCGGCACTACCGATTATGCGGTAAATATTTTCCATGAGGCTTTGGCAAATGGCAAATATGAAAGCTTTCTTTCTGCTGATACCGCTTTGCCAATGATGTATATGGAAGATGCCATAAGGGCAACCCTATCATTAATGGATGCACCGGCTAAAAATTTAACCATTCGCTCATCTTACAACCTGGGCGGCATTAGTTTTACACCGGCGCAATTATCCGCAGAAATAAAAAAACATATCCCCAATTTTGAAATAAGTTATAGTGAACATGATCCACGGCAGGCAATTGCCGATAGCTGGCCAAAATCAATAGATGATACCTACGCGCAAAACGACTGGGGCTGGAAACAAAAATTTGACCTGAGCAGTATGACTGCCGATATATTGGAGAATTTAAAAAATAGCAAATAAACTTACTTCATTCTACGGGCTAATATTTATTATATTTGAATATGGCAAAGCAAGTTGTTATTGATGATATCATTGATGTATATAAATTTGCATCGGGCGAGTTGTTTGACTTTTTAAAGGACGAAGAAGACCTTTATACAGAAGCCGATTTAATAGCACCGTCGCAGTTACCCAAATAGGTAATAACCTTTCTGCGATAAATATCTAAAAACATAAACATTATATTTGTACCTCAAAATCCTGCCTAAATAAGGATTACTAACTATAATATGGGAAGAGCATTCGAATTCCGTAAAGAAAGAAAATTTAAGCGTTGGGCCAAAATGGCCGTACAGTTTACCCGTTTGGGTAAAGAAATAGTGATGGCCGTTAAAGCCGGTGGCGGTGATGTGAATACCAATTCGCGTTTGCGTACCGCGGTACAAAACTCTAAGGCGGTAAATATGCCTAAAGATCGCGTGGAAGCCGCTATTAAGCGCGCAACAAGCCGCGACGAGAAAGATTACGAAGAGCTGGTTTATGAGGGCTACGCCGCGCACGGTGTTGCCATACTGGTAGAAACAGCTACTGATAATATTAACCGTACCGTAGCTAATGTACGCAGCTACTTTACCAAATATAATGGCGCGCTGGGCAAAACCGGGTCGCTTGATTTTATTTTTACCCGTAAGTCTGTTTTTACATTTGTGCCCGGCGACCGCGACCTGGAAGAACTGGAATTTGAGCTGATAGATGCCGGCTTAGAAGATCTGTTTGTTGAAGCAGACGAGGAAGGAAACGATATAGCTGTATTACATACTGCTTTTGAAGATTTTGGCAAAATGCAAAAGACTTTAGAGGAGATGGGAATTGAAGTAAGATCGGCAAAATTAGAGCGTGTAGGACAGTCATTTAAAGAAGTGACCGAAGAGCAGGCTGTTGATGTATTAAAGCTGATAGACCGCTTAGAGGAAGATGATGACGTGCAGGCGGTGTATCATAATATGGCAGAGTAGATTTAGAGATTAGTTAATTGGTAATTAGAGATTAGTTGCCAATTTGCTATTCAAAATCAGGTAAATCCTCCAACCTAAAAATCAAAGTTCAGACAAAAACAATGCCGTTCTTCCATACACGTAAGCAGGAAAAGAAAGTTAAAGTAATATTTAACAATGGCTTGCTGTTTGTTGAAAGTGAGAATGGTAAACAACAGGCTTTCCCGTTGGAGTGGTTCCCGAAATTGTTAAACGCAAGCGATGAGGAACGAGAAGACTGGATGCAAACTGATAAAGGGATACATTTTAATAAACTAGATTTAGATATCACTACAAGCTAAACAATGACGTTCGAGGAGTTTTTTACAAAGAAGAGAATTGACCTGGCAGCCTTTAAACAAGCTGAGCCCGGCTTATTTTCTGAATTTAAAACACATTTCGAGCAAATGGGCGAAAAGAGTTTTGATCACACCAAAAAATACTGGTTCAATAAAATTCGCCGGCAATACAATTTACCACCCGAGGTAAAAACCGAAAAACCAAGAATTGAAAATCAGTTAGCCGAGCAAACGATAACTGAAAGTTTAGAAGAACTTGCAACGCCAAACGCTGGCTTTACACCACGATTTAAAGCTGCCGTACCACCTAAGCCTGAAGCTCGGGTTGAAGAACAGAAAGAGGAAATACCTGTTTCTGATAAACCAAGGGTTGGTTTTACGCCACGGTTTAAAGCCGGCGCTACAAAACCTGCCGAAGCGCCAATCGAAGAAAAGAAAGAAGAAGCACCAGCCGAAGAAAAACCAAAAGTTGGTTTTACGCCGAGGTTTAAGACTGGGGTTACTAAACCTGCCGAAACTGCTGATCCTGAAGAAAAGCAAGAAGAGACACCGGTTGAGGATAAGCCCAAGATCGGCTTCACACCGAGATTTAAGACAGGGGTTACTAAGCCTGCACCACCAAAATCACCAGAGGAATAATAATTATTTTTGTCATTCTGAGCATAGCGAAGAATCTTATATGCGCGATAAGTAAAACGCTAACCTATCAATTGTATAAGATTCTTCGCTATGCTCAGAATGACAATTTTATCTTTACAAAGCCAACTCCGCAGCCGGATCCCAAAACACGGTTTTAAAATCCTGCACCTGGTCGTCTTTTACTTTAACGCCTTCGGCCTCTAACAGCTGCTGCATAGTATCGCCACCAAAATGAAACTTTGCGGTTAACAGTCCCTGACGATTCACTACCCTATGCGCCGGTACAGGGGGTTGGGCTGCTCCGCAAGCCTGCATGGCATAACCCACCATTCGCGATGATCCTTTTGTACCCAAATAACTGGCAATAGCGCCGTATGAAGTTACCCTGCCCGCTGGTATTTGCCGGGCAACATCATAAACATTATCGTAAAAGTTATAATCGGGCATTGGGGTTATTGAAATGAGAATTTAAGGTAGTTAATATTTTTATTATCCTTTAAATATTTTTTCTCATAATAGGTTTTGATGGATAAAACCTCATCGGCATATTCAGAATGATAAAGATTCGCCGTATTAACATGCTCCTTTAATTTCCGTTCCTGAATTTTTTCTGCGGTGTAAGTATATAAGCCGTCGTTATCCGTTTTCAGGTTAACACAGCCGCCCGGTTTTAATAATTCAATGTATTTATTTAAAAATCTTGGAGAGGTTAAACGCTTTTTCTCGCGGCTCAATTGCGGTTGCGGATCAGGAAAAGTTATCCAAATTTCATCAACCTCGCCGGGGGCAAAATAATCTGTCAGGTTCTCTATTTGGATACGTAAAAATGCAACGTTATTTACCCCATCTTCTAATGCGGTTTTAGCGCCGCGCCATATACGGTTGCCTTTGTAATCTATCCCTATAAAATTTTTGTCAGGAAACAGTACTGCCAGGTTCACTGTATACTCACCTTTACCACAGGCCAGCTCAAGCACCACCGGATTATCATTTTTAAAAAAACCTTTGCTCCATTCGCCTTTGTAGGGCTTGCCCCCGTCCAGCTGCAAAACATTGCTAAAAGTTTCTATCTCTGCAAAGCGCCTTATTTTATCTTTTCCCACTGTTCAAAATAAAATGTCATTTCGAATGAGGTACGAGGAGAAATCTATACACCTGCTAATTTCGTTATGCAGGTGTATAGATTTCTCTCTTCGTTCGAAATGACAAAGAGTATTATTGTATAATTAAATTATTTTATCCCGTAATGATCGGCCATTAACCCCTCAAATATCCCACCTGGCAATACCTTCTTTAAAGTAACGGCTATGGTTTGCCCGATAGCACCTACCAAATACTGGTGCGCCGGACTTGATTTAGCAACTATTTTAACCAGTTGCTTACCAATAGCCGATGGATCGGCACCGGCATTTTCGTCTTTTTCTATACTGGTGATAGCGATGTCATAATTAGCCTTTAACTTAGCGTGATCTACCGTAAAAGGTATTTTTTCGCGGCTTCCGGTAAATTCTGTCTTAAAATCGCCGGGGTTAATGGTTACTATTTTAATGCCTGTTTTACGTAGTTCCATGCGCATACTTTCAGAATAGCCTTCTACAGCATATTTCGAGGCAACATACATGCTTTGGTATGGCAAGCCAAATAAACCGGCTAACGAACTTATGTTAACTACAATACCGCTGTTGTTTTTTAGCATCTCGGGTATAACCGTGCTGCACATACGTACCACACCAAAAAAGTTAACCTCGAATTGTTGCTTGGCCTTATCAACCGGCATAGCATACGCGGGGCCTGCAATACCGTTTCCGGCATTGTTTACCAAAACATCAATTTTCCCTTCGGCTTTTATAATTTTATCAACGGCGGCCTTTGCTGATGCATCGTCGGTTACGTCTAGTTCAATTAAATTAAAAGGTACGTTTACCTTTTTTGCAAGGTTACGTGTGGTGCCATAAACTGTGTGTCCTGCTTCGTGCAGGGCAGTAGCGCTGGCCAATCCAATACCTGATGAAGCTCCGGTTACAAGAATTACTTTTTTCATTTTTTAAAAAAGATAAATTAAATAGCTAAGGTTAAAGTGCTTCCAAATATAAATAAAGCGTGATAAATGGTGCGATTTTTATGTAATAATGTTAAATCAAAAAGATTATCCGGGCGTCTATATAAAAAATTTAAAATCCTCGTTGTTTGTTATTAATATTACAGCATGAAACAATATGGGCTTATCGGCTTTCCGCTTTCGCATTCTTTTTCAAAAAAATACTTCACCACAAAGTTTGCCGATGAAAATATTACCGACGCGGTATATGACCTTTATCCGTTAGAACATATAAAAGATTTGCAGGACCTCTTAGATGTTAATCCGCAATTATGCGGCCTTAATGTTACTGTTCCGCATAAAAAGAATGTATTAAAATACCTGGACTGGATAGAACATGATGCACGTGCGGCGGGCGCGGTAAATTGCATACGCATAAGCAAAGAAAGCCCGTTACTGGCAGCATTCTCTGGCGAGGTTGGCGTGGAGGGGCATGATTTTAGGCTGGAAGGCTTTAATACAGATATTTACGGCTTTGAAATGTCATTAAGGCCATTATTAAGAAATCAGCATACCGATGCCTTAATATTAGGCGATGGTGGCGCGGCACAAGCTGTTAAATGTGTCCTTGAAAACCTTGAAATTAACTTTAAAGTAGTTACCCGCAGTCCGCATCCTGGTAATTTGTTGTTTAAAGATCTGAAGCCGCATCATATAAAAAGCCATAAACTCATTATAAATACCACGCCGCTGGGTACGGCGCCAAAAATTGATGAATGTCCGCCAATACCTTACGAGGCAATAACTAACGAGCATTTATTGTACGATCTGATATATAATCCTGCAGAAACCCTATTTTTACAAAAAGGTGCAGAACAGGGTGCAACCTCTAAAAATGGCTACGAAATGCTGGTATTACAAGCCGAAAAATCATGGGAGATATGGACAGCGAAGGAGAAGTATCCATGAGAATATTTGCAATAATAATATTTGCCTTATTGTTTTTGGCCGCTTGCGGGGGCAATCATGATTATTCTCCAAAACCAAGGGGATATTACCGTATTGTATTGCCTAAAAAAGAATACCGGGAATATGTATCCAATTACCCCTTTACTTTTTTATATCCAAAGTATGCCGATATGGAGCTTGCCCCAAAAGGCAGGCTGCCAGGCAGTATACAAAAAATGGAATACTTATTAAATATGCAGTTTCCGCAGCTTAATGGCACGCTCCATTTAAGTTATGAACCACTTACGTCAAAAAAAGAATTTAATGAACTGGTTGAGGATGCCCGCAAACTGGCTTTTAAAAACACCGTAAAATCAAGCGGAATTGACCAGGGAAACATACGGTTTCCTGATCATAAAGTTTACGGTATTTATTATACTATTGATGGCAACGCGGCATCATCTGTACAGTTTTTTTTAACTGATAGTGCAAAAAACTATCTGCGTGGTGCATTGTATTTTAATACTGAACCTCGGCTTGATTCCATACAACCTGTGCTAAACTTTGTTAAGCAGGATATTGGTGTGATGATAAAAAGCTTTAGGTGGAAGTAGCAAAATGCAGATTGCGAAAATTCGAATACGGAATTAGTTAAATATTAATGATTTTAAAGCATTTGGTGATTAAATCGATATAGAAAATTAACTCCCCAGTGAAGTAAGCAAATGCAGCAATAGGCCTATACCGTTAAATGTTATTACTGTACTGTCCCACGTACACGTGGGTACACGTGGGTACACGTGGGACACTTGGGACACCGTGGGACAGTAAAAAGTTGTAATATTCTGAAAATCATCATATTAATAATTACAAATACTAACTATTAAATAAACATTCCGAATTTGAAATTAAATTAAGATATGGCTTCAGTAAAAGTATTCCCCAACAACCCCTTCAGCGAAAACACTTACATTTTATATGATGAAAGCGGCGAATGCGCCATCATTGATCCGGGTATGGATAATGCCGCCGAGCAAAATGTTGTTGTGAATTTCATTAAAGAGAATAATTTAAATCCTGTTTTACTGCTAAACACCCATTGCCATATAGACCATGTGCTGGGCAATAAATTTGTGTTTGATCAATACGGACTAAAACCAAAATTTAACAAAGGCGAACAGGATGTGCTGGATGCGGTTATCGCCTATGCTCCACAGTTTGGGATACGGTATGACCCCTCGCCCATGCCTGATGAATATTTGCCCGAAACAGGCACCGTTAGCTTTGGCAATACTACATTAAACTTAATCTATGCGCCAGGCCATTCTCCGGCTCATTTATGTTATCATGACCAGGAAGCTAATTACGTTATAGGCGGTGATGTATTATTTAGGGGTAGCATTGGCCGTACCGACCTGCCCGGCGGTAGTTTTGAACTGCTGATAAAAAACATCGAAGAAAAACTTTTTACCCTGCCTCATAGCTGCACCATCTATCCCGGTCATGGCCCCGAAACAACTATCGGGTTTGAAAAACAATCCAATCCATTTTTAACGTAGTTTTGCAGTGAGATAAAACTCATCATATACAACCCATAACTTGAATACTTCCATCTATATAGCTAAGCGGTACCTGTTTTCAAGTAAGAAAATGCATGCCATAAATATCATATCTGGTATATCTATGCTGGGCGTATTAATTGGCAGCGCGGCGTTAATTATTGTACTGTCGGCATTTAACGGGTTAGAAAAAGTAGTGCTTAATCTGTACAGTAACTTCTCGCCCGAATTGAGGATAGAGGCCCGCATGGGTAAAACGTTTGATCCTAACACACCTTATTTTAAATCGCTGCATAAGGATGCAAGGCTATTTTCCTATACAGATGTATTGCAGGAAAAAGTGCTCATTATGTATGGTAACAAATCATTTATATCAACCTTAAAAGGAGTGAGTGATGATTTTTTAAAAAATAACATGCTGGATAGTACCATACAAGATGGCTCATTCACTTTACATAGTGATGGCAGGCCAATGGCTGTTATTGGTGCAATTGTGCAAAATAACTTATCAGTTAATATTCGCGATGAGCAATCGCCATTGCAAATATATTCTCCGCGGCGCGGTACTGCTGTTTCTGTGAACCCCGCGGATGAGTTTATTACGCGCGGTATTTTATCATCGGGTGTATTTTCTATCCAGCAGGAATTTGATGACATAGTTGTAGTACCTATTGAATTTACCCGCGGGCTGCTTGATATACCGATTAAGGTTTCATCTATTGATCTTAATTATAACAAAGACACTAACCTTGATAATGTACAGACAGAAATACAGGATAAAATAGGTAATAACTTCACCGTGAAAAACCGCAAGGAGCAGGATACCGAATTATATAAAGTATTGGGTGGCGAACGGTTAAGTATATTTATGATTTTAACCTTTGTATTAACTATTGCCATATTTAATATTATCGGTACCTTAACCATGCTGGTTATTGATAAACGCAAGGATATTGCCGTTTTAACCAGCTTGGGCGCTGATAGGAATTTAATACAACGCATATTCTTTTTCGAGGGAATGATGATATCTGTAATTGGCTGTGTGGCTGGCCTTGCGCTTGGCTTCATATTTTGTATATTGCAACAACACTATGGCTTTATAAAGCTTGGCGAAAAAATGACAGTGGTTGATGCCTACCCCATTGCTATAAAATTAGCCGATTTTGGCGTAGTGTTTTTA
The DNA here is from genome assembly GCF_028287845.1 of Mucilaginibacter sp. Lineage (GTDB taxonomy): Bacteria > Bacteroidota > Bacteroidia > Sphingobacteriales > Sphingobacteriaceae > Mucilaginibacter. The sequence continues at coordinate 3,610 of NZ_JAQBOW010000104.1, read as the reverse complement.
ACCGTTGCTGTTATTTCGGCAATTGCGTCGGGTATTAGCGCGCGGTTAAGTATAAAAGGATTGGATGATATTAAACAGGATTTATAATTTTGTTGGATGCGTATAACCAAACTCAAATACTTATTAGGTGTACTGATTGTTATCGGTATGTTTGCCTGTAAAAATAAGTCGGATAAAAAAGAGGCTGCGCATGTGTTTAAGGGACTGTATAGTTTAGGGCCCGAAGCCAAAATATTTAAAGATTGTGCCGACGGGCATGAATACTGGGTTACAGACAGCTCGAAGCAGCTAGAGTTAAAATACGGGCAGCTTGTGCCATTTGAAAAGCCCAACGAACCTGTTTACGTTGAAGCAGAAGGCAAGATCGTAACGTCTGACAAAAATGACGACGGGGGCCATAAAGGCGAGGAAGGTTATAACAATACACTTATAGTAACAAAAATAATAACTATTACTAAAGATATACCTAAAGGCTGCAAGCTATAGGGTAAAACTTTAACGTTATTAATATTAAATATTAAAATCAAACTCATTTGCCTGTTTGGCGTTAATTAAATCATTATGGAATCGAAACGTCAACAAAAATTTGCCGGAGTAATACAAGAGGACCTTGCCGCTATATTTCAGCGTGAAGGCATGAACTATTTACCAAATACTATGGTAACCATAACCAAAGTAAGGGTTACACCCGACCTGGCAATTGCAAGGGTGTTTTTAAGCTTTTTTAATAACACCAATACAACCCTTGCATTGCAAACTGTTAAATTACATGCTTCAGAGATCCGTTATAAGCTTGGTAGCCGCATAAAGGATCAGGTTAGGATAATACCACAACTGGAGTTTTTTATTGATGACACCAGCGAATATGTAGATCGTATGGACAAGATATTCGACAAAATACATCGCGAAGAAAAACAGCCGGACACTGAATAGCCGGCCCCTCTAAATCTCCCCCCGGGTAGGGGAAACTTCAAACACTTCACAAGCTTTCCAGTAGAGGCTTTTACGGTAAGGGGGACTTTTAGAGACTTTTCAACAGCTTTCCGGTAGAAAGCTTTTAAAAACTTAAACAATAAAGTCTCCCCTGCCGGGGGAGATTTAGAGGGGGCCATGGATGCATCTACCCGGTTAGCAGCATATATTAAAGCACACCCCGATGCTATTGGCAAGATAGTTGATTTTAATGCAGATACAGATCGCCTTTATCCCTTTGATTTTACCGCTGCCAATACCGAACTAAGCCTTGATATTGTTACAGACAGTGAGCAATTTAGCCGCTGGATAAATGCCAAACTCACGGCAAGCAATAGCCGTTATGGCATTGGTGGTTATATGGAGCACAGAACTATTTATGCCCGTAGCGCCCTGTTTGATGCCGGCAATGAACCGCGCCGTTTACATTTAGGCATTGATATTTGGAGTGATGCCGGCACACCTGTTTACTCGCCATTAAATGGCACTATACATAGCTTTCAGGACAATGATAATTTTGGCGATTATGGCCCCACCATCATTTTACAATATGATCTTGACGGTTTAATATTATATAGTCTTTACGGGCATTTAAGCCGCAAAAGTTTAGCCGGTTTAAGTACCGGACAAAGCGTCAGCAAAAATCAAAAAATTGCAGCACTCGGCCATATCAATGAAAACGGCCACTGGCCCCCACACCTGCATTTTCAACTGATGTTTGATATGGAAGGCAAAACAGGGGATTACCCTGGCGTTGGCCTGTATTCTGAAAAAGAAAAATATCTTAAAAATATTCCTGATCCGAATTTGATATTGGGATTTCTTGCAAAATAAATCTTGTCATTTCATCTTCAGAATTTTTCGAAATTTTACAACTCAGGATCACAGGTGGGTTGATATCTCCATCAGAAATAAAACAATACCTTTTTAGAATTGTAATTTATATATGAAAGTTATAACCCTGCATACACGTATCAATCCGGATAAATTACTGGCGCATTTAACACAAAATCTTAACCCGTTGTTTAGAGAACAAAGGCAGGAAGATATCGACTTTAAAATTGAGCGGGTAGGCGATGCTGTCGAAATTTCGCAGCCAGAAATGTATGATGGTGTACTGTTCCATTTAAAAATAAAAGGCAGGGAACTTTGGATAACTCGTAATGAACATTATGTGGATGATGTAAACTCACTCACAGTTGAATCCATATTAAATAGCTTGTTTGAAGACCTCACAGATGATATCAGGGGAGTGGATCTGGTTACCGAAGGATAAATTCCTCTCCAAACGGCGCAGCCTTCATGAACGCCTTAAAAACAAACATATTATAAATAATCTCCCCCGGACAGGAGAGACTTTAATTGCATAAAGCCCTCCTTTTGGGGGAAAGCTGGGTGGGGCTAATTATCCGTTTATCCAGCTGAATTTATACTCTAACATCGGATTTTTCATTCTTTCGGCAACGCGCAATAAACGGTCTGGCAGGTTAACAATATAATCGCGTGCCTTCTCGCCCGATTCATTCAGGTCGCCTATGCTTTCAATATGCCAGTCGGCTATAAGTTCTTTCAAAATATCCACATAGTCAACAGCGGTATAAATACCCAGCCGTTGTGCGGCATCAGTAAAGTGGCCAAAGGTTTGGCCTATTTTTAAACCTACTTCGCGTAAAAAGTGAGCAGGCATAACAATTTTCTTGCGCATCATATCCTCAAAAGCTAACATTGCCTCGTTAGGATCCACCTCAAAAATTTTCTCGATAAAATATTTATATGCTTTTGCGTGGCGCATTTCATCAGAAGCAATAACACCGCATATTTTTGACAATAACACATCGCCATCTTTTTTTGCCTGCGACGCTACCCTGCGGTGAGATACATTAGTGGCCAGCTCCTGGAAAGAAGTGTATATAAAGTTACGGTATGGATCATGACCGGTACCAATATCAAATCCGTCGGCAATTAAATATTGGGTGGATACCTCCATAGCGCGCATGTTAACACGGCCCGAAAGATATAAGTATTTGTTCAACAGATCGCCATGGCGATTCTCTTCGGCTGTCCATTGCCTGGTCCATTTCATCCAGCCGCCCTCTTCATTTTTTGATACGCCTTCAACCATAGTTAACCATGATTCATAGGTCGGTAAAGCTTCTTCAGTAATAGTATCGCCAATTAAAACAGCCATCAAATCGTATGACAGACCTTTGGCTGTTTCCTGCATGTCTTTAATTTCGCTGAAAAAAGTGTTACTTGTAGAATCCGGCAAAAAATCAGATGGTTGCCAGATGGTGTCGATGGGCTTAAGATATTCCTGCATTTTTTCAAGCATGAATTTCTCAATATGTGCCATTACTTCCTGCCTTTTTTCTTCAAAAAATATCATAATAATTGATTAATCAACAAATGTAATGATTTAAATACTTATATAACCATACCAATTTCAACCTTAGATATTGCAGCGATATTTCACCCGCCCGGACGGGTTAATTACCGGGTTAATTACCTAAGTGCCATAAAACAAGAAACCCCATGAACTTTAGTTCACAGGGTTTTCCTGATTTAAATTGGGCACCGACCTACTCTCCCACGTTTTACCGCAGTACCATCGGCTCTGGCGGGCTTGACTTCTCTGTTC
>NZ_JAQBOW010000039.1 GCF_028287845.1 Mucilaginibacter sp. | reverse complement strand
ACTCCTTGTTTCTTGGCAATGGTATTGGTGTTGCCGGAATGTCAAGCACAAGCGGCACACCGCCATAATATTTAACCAGGCCGTAGTAATAGTAAGCACGGATAAACTTTGCCTCTGCAATGTATTGGGCCTGTTGCGGTGCAGGGAAATTATTGGTGGCGCTAACCAACTGGATGAACGTGTTTACATTACGTATCGCTTTGTAAATTTCATCATAAATGGTATTGTTAGCACTCGCGTTATCACCGATGAGCGGTTTTGAGTCCAGATTAAATCCGTTTAACGCTTCATCATCATAGTTGGCAAGATACCTGCCGCCGCCATCAGGGAAGGTATAAAATATTCCCTTCACAAAGTTAAAGTCCTCCATCGGTATATCACGGTATAATGACGCGAAGTAAGCCGTAATAGAGGCATCGTTACTTACGATCTGGTCGGCTGTAAGCAAATTAGTTGGCTGTACAGTCAACAGGTTCTTCCGGCAGGAACATAGCCCTGTCAAAATTACCATTAGTAATACAATTTTAATCTGTTTCATTTCTTTAGGTTCTTTTTGTTGTAAGTTTTAAAATTGGGTTAATGGCTATATCAATAACCATTGAATTTTATAATAGAATCCAATATTTTGGATGAAAAAGCACTACCTCTTTACTATCGGTTATTAATAGCGATGAGTTGAAACCCATCGCTATCGAGAAATTAAAACTAATCGTTATACACAATTATTAAATTAATTACGCCCTGCATTAAATAAAGGTTGCCCACCTTATAAAATAAACACCTATTAAATATTGAAATAAATATGCAGGGGCAACCTTTATAAATGCCGACTCGTAACTTATTATATTATAAAGCCTGCATTTTCAACATCATTATAAATCTTATGAATCCAGTTATTGCGTCTATAAATCCATTAAACAATATGATAACGGCCCTTAAAAAATTCATACAAAAAAATTTCTCTGCTCATAGCGTAACAGAAAAAGGATCTGTTGAGGCTTACGATTTATGGGCAGAAAATTATGATGTACAACAAGGTAACCTGATGCTGGACTTGGACGAATCTGTATTTGCCGAATTGTTGAAAGAAGTAAATATAACCGGTAAGCAGATTGCTGATATAGGTTGCGGTACAGGAAGGCACTGGCCCAAACTTTTAGCGGATAATCCTGCCGGCATAACGGGGTTTGATGTTTCGGCCGGAATGCTTAAGCGCCTGGAGCAAAAGTTTCCCGGCTCTAAAACCAACCAAATTACAGATAACTTTTTTTCTGATACTGCCAAATCCACCTATGATATAATTATATCAACCCTTACAGTTGCACATATTGAAAATATTGAAGAGGCTTTGGGAGCATGGTGCCGTATATTAAAAACTCAAGGCGATATTATTATAACTGATTTTCACCCAAACGCGCTGGCATTTGGCGGCAAAAGAACTTTTCAGCATAATAGCAATAGTATTTCCATACTAAACTTTGTACACTATGTGTATGATATTGAAAGTATACTATTGAAAAATGGTTTCCACATAGTTAATAAGCTTGAAAGAAAAATTGATGAATCTGTAAAGCATTATTATGCCGCTAAAAATGCTTTACCGGTGTATGAGAAATTTAAAGACTCGCGCATCATATATGGCATCCATTTAAGAAGAGGCTATGATATTAAATAATGTTACAACTATTGCAGGTAATGGCCCGGTTAGTGTACAGATCAAAAGCGGCAAAATGGCGCCTGTAAAAGATGCAACAGCCGATGCTTTACAACTAACATTTGATAATGCCCTGGTGTTTCCCGGCCTGGTTAATTCGCATGATCATTTAGACTTTAATTTATTTCCGCAACTAGGTAACCGTATATATAACAATTATACAGAATGGGGGAAATATATTCATGAAAATTATAAAGAGGAGATAGCTGCCGTTTTAAAAGTTCCGCTGGAATTACGTATAAATTGGGGCATATTTAAAAACCTGCTATGTGGTGTTACTACAGTAGTAAATCATGGCGAACCATTAACCATAAATGACCCGCCTATTAATGTGGAGCAATGCCATAGCCTGCATTCTGTACAATTTGAAAAGCGGTGGAAGACAAAACTTAACAATCCGCTAAAAAGAAAACTGCCGGTAGTAATTCATGTAGGCGAGGGTACCGATGAGTTATCAAATCATGAAATTGATGAGCTGATACATTGGAACCTGCTGAATAAAAAATTAATTGGTGTACATGGTGTGGCTATGTCTGAGCAACAGGCCAAAAAATTTGAAGCGTTAATATGGTGCCCGGCATCAAACTATTTCCTGCTAAATACAACAGCACCTGCCAATTACTTAAAAAAAAATACCACCATTTTGTTTGGTACAGATTCAACACTAACAGGCAGTTGGAATATTTGGGACCATATACGACTTGCCCGCAAAACAAAAATGCTAACCGATAGCGAATTGTACAGCTCCCTCCATACAAGTGCCGGTAGCTGGCAAACAAATAGCCTTTATAATGGATATGTTGTGGTGGCCAATAAGAGAAAGAAGGAAACAGGTTTTGAGTCTTTTTTTTCTACCAACCCGGCAGATATATTAATGGTTGTTTATGAAGACAGCATCAAGCTTTTTGATGCGACAATGCTTGAACAGTTAACCCATATTGATCTTTCGGCTTTTAGCAAAATATATATAAATGATACTTGTAAATATGTACAAGGCAATTTACCGGGGTTAATGAAACAAATAACGGAGTTTTACCCGGCGGCTATTTTCCCAATAACAAGCAATTAATATTGTATGAGATTTGTATTTGCCAGTTATGTTGTAACCAAAACGTATAATGACCCGGAGGCCTGGCTAAATCGCATAAAAATGTATATAGGCATTTTAGCTCCTCTGGCTATTGATAATGATGTTATAAGCATAGAACAAATTGCTTATAAAGGAGAGTATTTTAAAGATGGCGTGAATTATAAATTTGAACGGTTTGCTGCTCCGGCTTCCTATTCGCTTTTAAAAGTAAACCGTTATATAAAGCAATTACAACCAGATGTAGTATTTATACAAAGTTTGCATTTTCCATTACAGGTAATGCTGCTACGTTTTATGCTTGGTAATAAACCAAAGATCATCATACAAAACCATGCGGAAAAACCATTTAGCGGCATAAAAAAATATTTACAGCGGCTGGCCGAAAAATCTGTTAACGCATACCTATTTGCTTCAAAAAATATGGGGTTAGATTGGATAACCAAAGGCAATCTAACATCACCCGAAAAAATACACGAAGTAATGGAAGTATCTTCTGTATTTTATCCAATAAATAAAGAAGATGCTTTATTAAAAACCAAGGCAAAAGGCGACCCTGTATTTTTATGGGTTGGCCGATTAGACCAAAACAAAGATCCATTAAACGTAATAAAAACCTTTTTGAAGTTTTTGGCAATAAACCCAAACGCCCGGTTATTTATGATCTATCATACCGAAGAACTATTGGATGAAATAAACACCATATTGGGCCATGAACCCAATGCGGCCGCTATAAAACTGTTAGGAAAAGTGCCGCATGATGAACTGTTATATTGGTATAACAGCGCTTGCTTTATAATTTCGGGCTCACATTATGAAGGTAGCGGCACTGCCGTTTGCGAAGCGATGTCATGCGGATGTATTCCAGTTGTTACTGATATCTTTTCCTTCAGGATGATAACTGATGATGGCAACATCGGTTTATTATATGAAGCCGGAAACGAAACCGCGCTATTGGCGGCTTTGATACAAACACAACAAATTAATATAAAAAAGCAGCGGGAAAAGGCCCTCGCTTATTTTAAATCCAATCTTTCTTTCGAGGCTATTGCCAAACAAATTCAGAACATTGCGGCTTCTTTGTAATTGCTTTCAAATAAATTAACAATGCTTGTTGCTGTTTGCTTCATCTCGTTTATCAACACAGGCTCGTGGCTCCTGTGTGTATTAGTTAGCAATACTAAAACCTCATAGTTCATTTCATCCGGATCATTAACAATATGATGGTGCCTGAATGGGGTTTTCATCGGACTAAAAAAGGAAACAACATGCGCGCCGGCATATAATGCTTCTAACAAAACAGTGCTAAAACCCTCATATTTAGATGGGTGAAGCAGAATTTTTGACCGCTGCATATATTCTAAAACCCCGTTATGAGATACCTCGCCTTTAAAGGTTATATTTTCTTCCAGTTGATAAGAGAGCACCATAGCTTTGAGCCTATCCATTTCTGGCCCTTTACCGCATATAACCGCTTTAATGTCGGGCAAAACACCTTTCAAAAACTTTACAGTCTCAATAAATAGCTTGTATTGCTTTAAAGGTATTAATGAACCTACTCCTAAGATGTCAATATCCCTTTCGGTTAATAATGGTTTAAACAAAGAGGTATCTACAGCTCCCGGAACCAGATGCTTTGGTGTTATACCATAATTTTTTTTAAACTCATTTACCAGGTAGTCAGACAAGGCTATTAAATTATCGCCATTGGGCATTATGCGGTAAACGTATTTATTACCCGGCCTTGCATCCTGCCC
>NZ_JAQBOW010000020.1 GCF_028287845.1 Mucilaginibacter sp. | reverse complement strand
TGTTTGCTATGGCAATATTGTTTAACCCCATGTTTGGTTCAATAACTCTTGTTTTTTGGACAGCGTTAGCTTTTATTATTTCGGGATTATTTAATGTAGTACAAGCTTTTTGGCTAAAAAAAGCCTCGTTATAGCATAAAAAAAGGCGGTTAATCTAAATTAACCACCTTTTTTATATCACTTATAGCATTTACAGCGTAGCCATATCAATTACAAAACGATAATGCACGTCGCCAGCTAAAGTACGTTCGTAAGCTTCATTTATCTGGTTGATATTTATTACCTCTACATCTGATGTGATATTGTGCTCGGCACAATAATCCAGCATTTCCTGAGTTTCTTTAACACCACCAACCAATGATCCTACCAAACTGCGCCTGCCCAAAATAAATTGAAAGGCCGAAACCGGGGTAGGTTCTGATGGGGCACCAACTATTATCATTACACCATCGCTTTTTAATAAGCCCAGGTATTCGTTATAATCATGCGCAGCAGAAACAGTATCTAAAATAAAGTTGAAACTGTTGGCCAATTCGGCCATAGTATCTTTATCGGTAGTTAATTTAAAATGCTTGGCACCCAACCTTGCAGCGTCTTTTTCTTTGCTTTTTGAGCGGCTTAACATAGTAACTTCTGCACCCATTGATGCTGCCAACTTTACAGCCATGTGGCCCAGTCCGCCTAAGCCAACAACACCTATTTTATCGCCTGCTTTTATGCCCCAATGGCGTAATGGCGAATAAGTTGTGATACCTGCACATAACAAAGGCGCAACTTTCTCTAACGGCAATTTATCAGATATAGATAGCACAAAATGCTGGGTTACTACAATATGGCTTGAATAACCGCCAAGTGTTATAGTTTGCTTATCCTGGCTTAATGAGTTATAGGTTTGGGTATTGCCGTTCTCGCAATATTGCTCCAGGTCGTTATTACAATTAGAGCAATGCATACATGAATCAACAAAGCAGCCAACACCTACTGTATCACCAATTTTAAATTTGCTGACATTAGTACCAACGCGGGTTACTTTACCAACAATTTCGTGGCCGGGTACAGCAGGGTAAACGGTACCGCCCCACTCATTGCGGGCCGTGTGAATATCAGAGTGACATACACCACAATATAAGATCTTTATTTCTACATCATCCGTGCCCGGTTCGCGGCGATCAAAGGAATATGGGGTAAGTTGTTTGTCTGCAGCTTGTGCAGCATAGGCTTTTACTAGTGTCATAAATTTTTAATTTTTACAAAAGTGAAAACTCAATTTTAAAGTTTTGTTTTTTAAAAGCAATATTTAAAATATCGGCTATTTAATAGTCGCAACTCACAATCCCAAAAACTAAAAAAAGAAAAATTACCTATAAATAAGATTGCAGCAATCTTGATTTTGAATTCTGTCTAAGGCGCATAAGCGCTTTATCTTTTATCTGGCGTACACGTTCACGGGTAAGGCTAAACTTCTCGCCAATTTCTTCTAACGAATGGGCCGCAACACTATTTAAACCAAAAAACAGAACTATCACTTGTCTCTCCCGTTCAGCCAAAATACCTAATGATCGTTTTATTTCCTGGGTTAATGAATCATTCATCAACTCGCTGTCTGTACCTGCATCCGCACTCATCAAAACATCAAGTAATGTATTTTCCTCACCGGTAACAAATGGCGCGTCAACAGACACGTGGCGACCTGAGTTTGATAAAGCATCAGAAATTTTTTCGGAAGTAGTTTCCAGATCTTCCGCCAACTCCTCGGGGGTAGGTGGCCGCTCAAATTGTTGTTCTAATTTTGAGGATGATTTGCGGATCTTGCTTAATGAGCCAACCTGGTTAAGTGGCAACCGCACAATACGAGACTGCTCGGCAACTGCAGACAGAATAGACTGGCGTATCCACCAAACAGCATACGATATAAATTTAAACCCTTTGGTTTCGTCAAACCTTTTAGCAGCTTTGATTAAACCTAAGTTTCCTTCGTTTATAAGGTCACCCAAAGTAAGTCCCTGGTTTTGATACTGCTTAGCAACTGATACAACGAAACGTAAATTTGTTTTTGTTAAACGTTCTAAAGCGGCCTGGTCGCCTTCGCGAATCTTTTGCGCAAGAATCACTTCTTCCTGTGCTGTTATCAGATCTACCTTTGCAATTTCACTTAAATATTTGTCAAGTGATTGTGATTCACGATTGGTTATTGATTGGGTTATTTTGAGTTGTCTCATATGCTGGCTGCAAAGGTACTCAAAGTTTTGTGGATTGAACGTAAAGTATTGGTTATACCTTTTGATATCTCAAATAATCATCTTAAAAGGCTTTTTAAGGGGTTACAGGGCCCTTTTAACCTGTTATTAAAATGAAAATACTTCCGGTTCTGGTTTGCAAACCATCAAATCTTCTTTAACTATAATTAATAACCTGCTTGTCAAAACAAGTATCAATATCTCAAAAACCAATATTGGTACAGAATCCGGAAATATATTTGGCAGGATATTATTTTTCAATCATTCCATTTCAAATACTTATATGGCAATATAAATACGCTACGGTCTTTTGCTTCTGATAATTCATTTTATAATTAATGAATTATCAGCTATGTGCGATAGATTAAATTATCAATGACAGGATATGCTTTTGAGTTTGAAATTTGTGTGCTATAATAAGTTGAAAGAAGTATGTGTTTTTGCGCTGGTTACAGCTCCTTTATGGTGTGTGGCACAGCAAAAAGATACGCTCATAAAAAAAGAAGACACCTTACAAAAGGTTACCAGTGTGAGCGGGCAGGTTATTGATGCTGTTTCCGGTAAATCGCTTCCATTTATCACTATAGACTTTACCGACAGCAGTTATGGAACCATGTCTGACAGGCAGGGCAAATTTGTTTTAAGTGCGCCCGGTTTATTCAGCAGCATTACCTTTTCTTATATGGGGTATCAAACCATAACAAAAACAATAAAACCGGGCCAGCTTAATGAACTGCATATTCGGCTCCAAAGCAGCCAAACCCAGCTAAAAGAGGTGATGATTACTTCGGCCAAAAGTAGTAAACGATACCGGAACAAGGGAAACCCGGCCGTTGATCTCATTCAACAGGTAATTGATCATAAAGACCAAAACCGGATGGAAAGTGCAGATTACTTGCAATATGATCAATATGAACGATTGGCTTTATCACTTTTCCATCTTTCGCCTAAATTTCTTAACGGTCCTTTTTTCAGTAAATACAAATTCATGCTGGATACGGCACAAGTTATCAACGGAGAAGCACAAACATCGCTGCCGGTTTACTTTAGTGAAAAACGCTACCAATATTATTACAAAAAAAATCCGCCTAAATCTATACAGATACTAAATGCGCAAAAGGAACTCAATATCATTACATTTGTTGATACCGTTGGCTTAGACACCTATCTTAACCGGCTATATGGTAATAATATAGATATTTATGACAATAATATTTTTATTATCACCAATCAGTTCCTGAGCCCGATTGCTGACCATGCCCCAGATTTTTACAAGTTCTTTATTACAGACACCGTACAATCAGGCAAAGAAAAATTGGTCGAAATAAGTTTCACGCCCCGCAACAAAGGCGACCTGTTATTTGAAGGAAAAATACTGGTCACCCTAGACGGGCATTATGCTGTGCAGTCCTGTGAACTAAACGTCAATAAACAAATCAATATCAATTTCATGCGGAGCCTGAAGGTTGTCCAGGATTTTGGAAAGTATCCTGATGGGCGCTATTACCTGACTAAAAGTGATGTAATAACTGATTTTGGTATTTTGAAAAATAAGGGTTTAGGGTTATTTGGTGAACGGACGGTATTTTATGAGCATTATAAATTAAACACACCGCTTCCTGCCCCGTTTTATGAAGGCAAAAGTTCTCAGACTGCTATAAATTCAAACCAGGCTGATACCGGGTATTGGCAAAAACACCGTCCGGATACCCTTACATCACGGCAAGCCAAAGTATATGCTAATTTTAACAGATTAGAAAGTATGCCTTCCTTTAAAAGGACAAGCTGGATAGCATCAACGATTGCCGGCGGCTATGCCGATTTCGGGGCAATACAGGCCGGGCCTTTCGACGCCTCTTATTCCTTTAATTCTGTAGAAGGATCCAGGTTTCGGCTGGGTGGCAGAACAACTCCTTTGTTTAATAAATCCATCTATTTAGAAGGTTTTTCTGCTTATGGAACTAAGGATCATATATTCAAATATTACTTTGGCAGCACCTTTTCTTTTAATCAGA
>NZ_JAQBOW010000008.1 GCF_028287845.1 Mucilaginibacter sp. | reverse complement strand
GTAAGAGCAGGTAAACGGACTTATTTTTTTGATGTAAAGGCAACACGGTCAAACGATTACTACGTTACTATTACAGAAAGCAAAAAAAGGCTGGAAGACGGAGTTTTTATTAAACACAAAATATTTTGATATAAAGAAGATTTTGAAAAGTTTCTTGAAGGACTAAACGGAACCATTGATTACATCAAAGAGAACCAAGAAGTTATTGAAAAACGTTATGAATTTAGCGAGTCTCCCGAAGCAGCTAAAGCAACAGCAGATGACGATTTTTCATTTGATAATTTATAATCGCTAACTCAAACTAAACTTATTATAAACCAAAAAGACCTGCCAATTGGCAGGTCTTTTTTTTATGAGTGTTTTTTTTAACTACGCAGCATTATAGTGGCTATTATAACTCCAATTATTATTAAAGCGTAAAGAGCTAAAACACAAATCACTACAACGCCTTTTATTTTTAAGAATGTGTTTAGTTTGCCCAATGCAATACTTACCTGTGCAGAGTTTTTATATTCAATTGCATGTTTTATGGTGCTTCCAAACTGGTATAAATTAAGTGCTATAAAAAAACAGAGAATAGCTATCCCGGCATAAATGAATCCCATAAATCCACCCAAAAACATGGGGAACCTCATTATAGGATGGGGCGTTGGGCCATAATGATAAGGCATGGAGCGAAAGTGAGAAAACAGTGAAAATGCCGAACTAAAAAAGACTCCGAATAATAGTAAAAACCCCGAACCTATAAAGCCCATAATCCCTAAAAATCTGGCCCATTTACCCGATTCATGCAGATAATATTGCGCGTCTTCTAACAGTAAAAGGCCGATGGGCACCGAGGGGATATGCGGCTCATTAATTTCATTTGTTTCCATTGTTTAAGGTTTAATTTATCTAAAGTTATAAACTATTTAAACCTAAACAATAGTTACCCAATTATTTACAAGTACAGACAAACACAAATTTATATTATTGCTCCATTGAAGCCTCCTGATATTTGAACCTTATTTACCCAACAAGTCGTTTATTTTTTCAAATTATAAGGTAGTATTTTCTGTTATCTTTGCGCAAAATTTGTCGATAGTCCATCGACCATGGTCGATAGCGAATAAGCCGCTAAACTATGGTCTATGGACTATCGACTATGGACTTTTTTAAATACAAAACATGGCTTTACAATGTGGTATAGTAGGTTTGCCGAATGTGGGGAAATCAACTCTTTTTAATTGCTTATCAAATGCTAAGGCGCAGGCGGCTAACTTTCCGTTTTGTACCATTGAGCCAAATGTGGGTGTAATTACTGTGCCTGATGAGCGGCTGGTAAAATTGACGGAAATAGTGAATCCGAAGGCTATTGTGCCAAATACTATTGAGATTGTTGATATAGCCGGGCTGGTTAAAGGTGCCAGCAAAGGCGAAGGTTTGGGTAACCAGTTTTTAGGTAACATACGTTCGACCAACGCTATTTTGCATGTGCTGCGTTGTTTTGATAATGACAATGTTATACATGTTGATGGCTCTGTTGACCCTATACGCGATAAAGAAATTATTGATACCGAACTGCAGTTAAAGGATCTTGACAGCATCGAGAAAAAAATACAGAAAGTAGAAAAAATGGCCAAAACGGGTGGCGACAAAGAGGCTAAAAAAACCTTTGATGTGCTTACCGTATATAAAGAGCATTTGCTAAAAGGTAAATCAGCACGTACTGCCCCTGTTGCCGAGGAAGATAAAGAATACATTGCCGACCTATGGCTGTTAACCGCCAAACCGGTGCTATATGTTTGTAATGTAGATGAAGCATCTGTTAATACAGGCAACGCTTACGTTGACAAGGTAAAAGAAGCTGTGAAGGATGAGAACGCTGGTGTATTAGTAATATCGGCACAGATAGAAGCAGAAATTGCCGAGCTGGAATCGTTCGAAGAGCGTGAAATGTTTTTGAATGACATGGGTCTTACCGAATCGGGCGTAAATAAACTAATTAAAGCCGCTTACAAGCTGCTTAGCCTGGCTACCTACTTTACCGCAGGCGTACAGGAAGTACGCGCCTGGACCATCACACAGGGCTTTACCGCCCCGCAGGCAGCTGGTGTTATCCATACAGATTTTGAAAAGGGGTTTATACGTGCCGAGGTTATTAAGTATGCTGATTTTGTAAAATACAACGGATCGGAAGCGGCCATTAAAGAAGCAGGTAAACTGGGTATAGAAGGTAAGACCTATATTGTTGAAGACGGCGATGTAATGCACTTCAGGTTTAACGTATAATTAGAAACAAGAGTCAAGAGACAAGAATCAAGATGGCTTAGACAATATCATCTTGATTCTTGTCTCTTGTTTCCTGACTCTATTTTATCCTTTCCTCAACGTAATCACCGTTATCTCCGGCCAGATACCTACCCTGCCTTTCAGCCCCAAAAAGCCAAAGCCGCGGTTAACATACAGGTACTTGTTTTTCTTTTTATAAAGGCCCGCCCATTGTTTGTAAACATATTTGATAGGGCTCCACTTAAAGCCAAATATTTCTATCCCGAACTGCATACCGTGTGTGTGTCCAGCTAGCGTTAAATCAATATGCTTTAAATGGTTAAGAGTTTTTGCTTCCCAGTGTGATGGGTCATGGCTCATTAATATTTTAAATTGCCTGTCGTCAATCTTTTCCGTAGCCTTTACCAGGTCGCCGTATTTATGAAAACCACCCTTACCCCAATTTTCAACACCAATAAGGGTTATCGATTGTTCATCTTTTTCTATCGCTATAGCTTCATCCAACAGTAACCGGAAACCAATTTCCTGGTGAACTTTTTTTAAGCGGTCGAGGTTAGCTTGTTTTTCGTCCTTACCGGCCCATTTTATATAATCACCGTAATCATGATTACCCAATACAGAATATTTACCCATCGGTGCAGATAATCTTGCAAAGCTTTCTTTCCAGGGATCCATTTCGGTTGCTTTATTATTCACCAAATCTCCGGTAAACAGTATCACGTCGCTGTGTTGCGCATTAACCATATCAATACCTTTATTTACCCCTTTATGGCTGGTAAAGCTTCCGGCATGAATGTCTGATAATTGGGTTAAGGTAAACCCATCAAATGCTTCGGGCAGATCAGGAAAATACAGCGTTTCGCGGTGTACCCGGTAATGATGCCGCCCGCGTGTCAACCCAAATAATAATCCAAAAAATGGAATAGCTGCAATAATCAGCGCAAACTGGCTCACCCAAACGCTTCGCGGGGGAAAACCGCGGAACAATCGGGTAACATCTTCTAACAATAATACAGGTGTTGCCACCAGTTTAGGCACAAAGGATAGCAACATAAGCGCCATTAACCACGATATTACTTTAGGCGAATCGTCGCGGCTACGGCCAAAAATGGCAAATATAACACCTGTTACAATTGAAACATCAACCAGCCAATAGGCCCAATGTGCGAACGTGTTAGCTGTTAAAGTATTTATTACGGTAAAAAAATAGACGTCGACAAATAGCCAAAGCAGTACGATTGATAAGATTCTTTTCTTCATTATATTAACGTAGACGATTGAGATCGAAAAACATTTTACAAACCTTGTATTTTTTAAATTGTAATACAACTAAAACGAAACACTATGCCCTGGTATAATAGATACTACCCGCCATCGTATAAAATCAGCCAAAAAAGCTGCGGGAAAAAGCGGTAGAAATAGCAAATTAAGTATTAAAAAACGGTGCCGACGATAGCATAGCTATTGCTACCGGCTTAAAACGCGCACGGCAATATTTTACCGATCATAAGAAAGAAAAAGAATCACAGATCATTCCTGCGAGATAAACCGGAAGATGCAATTGAAAGGGTTAAATCAATTTTATATATTTGCCGCATATTGCTCCCGTAGTTCAATGGATAGAATTATGGTTTCCGGTACCATCGATATGAGTTCGAATCTCGTCGGGAGCACAATAAAAAAATCGCAAGTGCATACTTGCGATTTTTTTATTGATGACTTATTCAACTTATTTTATTTCCATCCTGCTTTTATCGGCCAAATTAAATAATGGGCTGAGTTTTTTTCATTTGCACCCTTATTTTTAGTAATAATCCTAAAAAATATTTTAAAATAAGCGTCATTTCTTTTAAATTAATATTTTAATTCTATACTATAAAATAATTCGTATAAGTATCCTAATTCTTGGCAAAGCACTTGTATTAAGCTTAAATAAAACTTTTTATATCAAGCAATTTAACAGGCTAAAAGTAGTTTACCAGTTTGCTTAACTTAAATATTAATTTTTTTTTAAACCAATTTTAGTACTGCGTGTTAATGTATTATTTTTCTGTTCATTTTTCAGACTTATAGATATATTGAACATATTAATAAACAAAATTTGAGTCATTATAAGTAATTAATTTCATGTGTTAAGGTAAACACATTTACATTTTACACTTAACATTTGACATTATTTAAATAACATTTGGCATTGTTTAACCGTTAAAAAGTTGTTTATCAAACGTTACTAACTTATTTTATGATATAAATATCTTTACCTTATGGAGCAGAATTTTCTTGAAATCCCCATTAACGATTCGCCTGTTAATGCTAATGGCGTTGCGAACGACTCACTTGATGTGAAGGAGTTACTAAAAGTGCTTTCTTTAGTTAAAAATGGAAAGCTTAGTGTCAGGATGCCCGTTAAGCAAGCCGGCATAAATGGCCGGATATGCGAGGTGCTGAATGATATTATTGAAATGAACGAGCGCCTGGTAGCCGAAATTTCGTCGGCTGAAATAACCATTGGAAAAAAGGGAAATTTATCTAAAAGAATTGAATTGCCTGATGCCAAAGGCGAATGGGCCGGCGGTGTAACTTCGTTGAATAACCTGATTTCGGACCTCACCTCTCCTACCCTTGAAATTGCTGGTATGATCAATTCGGTAGCAAATGGAGATCTATCAAAACATATACCTTTAGAAATAAATGGCCACGCTTTAAAAGGTGAATTTTTGCGAATTGCAAAAGAATCTAACCAGATGCTTTCCAAGCTTCAGTTATTTTCTATGGAAGTAACACGGGTTGCAAGGCAAGTAGGTTCGGAAGGTAAATTAGGTGAACAGGCAAAAATTAAAGGTGTAGCCGGTGTTTGGGCCGAACTTACCGACTCTGTAAATCAAATGGCAGGTAACCTTACCGCCCAGGTGCGAAATGTGGCAGCAGTAACAACGGCGGTAGCAAAAGGTGACCTTTCAAGAAAAATTACGGTTGAGGCCAAAGGCGAAATCCTTGAGTTAAAAAATACCATCAATACCATGGTGGATCAGCTCAACTCATTCTCATCCGAAGTAACGCGGGTGGCGCTTGAAGTAGGTACCGAGGGTAAGCTGGGAGGGCAGGCCAAGGTGCCTGGAGTAGCAGGAACCTGGAAAGACTTAACAGATTCTGTAAACCGTATGGCAGGCAATTTAACTTCGCAGGTACGTAATATAGCGGGGGTAACAACGGCGGTAGCTAATGGTGACCTTTCTAAAAAGATTACGGTAGACGTAAAAGGAGAAATGCTGGAGCTTAAGAAAACCATTAATACCATGGTGGATCAGCTCAACTCGTTCGCGTCCGAAGTAACGCGTGTGGCGCTCGAGGTGGGTACAGAAGGTAAACTGGGCGGGCAAGCAAGAGTAAAAGGTGTTGGCGGGGTTTGGAAGGACCTTACAGATTCTGTAAACCAGATGGGAAGTAACCTTACTGACCAGGTGCGTAATATTGCCTGGGTAACAACCGCGGTAGCTAAAGGAGATTTATCCCGAAAAATTACGGTGGATGCTAAAGGCGAGTTATTGGAGTTAAAGAATACGATTAATACAATGGTGGACCAATTAAACTCCTTCTCTTTCGAAGTGACCCGTGTTGCGCGTGAGGTAGGATCAGAGGGCCAATTAGGCGGACAGGCCAACGTACCGGGTGTAGGTGGTACCTGGAAAGATTTAACAGACTCGGTAAACCAAATGGCGGGTAACTTAACCGGCCAGGTGCGAAATATTGCCGAGGTAACTACAGCGGTAGCCAAAGGTGATTTATCCAAGAAAATAACGGTTGACGTACAAGGCGAGATGCTGGAGCTAAAGATCACGATCAATACAATGGTGGATCAGCTCAACTCATTCGGATCGGAAGTAACCCGTGTGGCTCGTGAGGTGGGTTCAGAGGGGCAATTAGGTGGCCAGGCCAACGTGCCCGGTGTTGGTGGTACCTGGAAGGATTTAACAGACTCGGTAAATAAAATGGCTGATAACCTTACTTCACAGGTACGTAACATTGCCGAGGTAACTACAGCAGTAGCGAAGGGTGACCTTTCGCGAAAGATCACTGTAAATGCCAAGGGTGAATTATTGGAGCTGAAAGATACGATCAACACCATGGTGGATCAGTTGCGTGGTTTCGCATCCGAAGTAACCCGTGTAGCACGTGAAGTTGGTTCAGAAGGCCAGTTAGGCGGACAGGCCAATGTACCAGGGGTTGATGGTACCTGGAAGGATTTAACAGACTCGGTAAATAAAATGGCCGGTAACCTTACCGCCCAATTAAGAAATATTGCAGATGTATCTATCGCGATAGCAAATGGCGACTTATCTAAAAAAATTACTGTAGACGTACGTGGAGAGATCCTCCAGTTAAAGGAAACCATTAACACGATGGTTGATCAGTTGCGTGGCTTTGCATCAGAAGTAACACGTGTTGCGCGTGAGGTGGGTACGGATGGTAACCTGGGGGGCCAGGCATTTGTACCGGGTGTTGCAGGTACATGGAAAGATTTAACAGATTCGGTAAATCAAATGTCGAGTAACTTAACATCCCAGGTACGTAATATTGCCGAAGTAACCAAAGCGGTAGCAAGCGGTGATCTTTCCAAGACGGTAATTATCGACGTAAAGGGCGAAATCATGGACCTGAAGAATACCATTAATACAATGGTGGATCAGCTAAACTCGTTCGCATCCGAAGTAACACGTGTGGCACGTGAGGTGGGTACAGAAGGTAAGCTTGGCGGACAGGCGCATGTAAAAGGTGTTGGTGGTACCTGGAAAGATTTAACGGATTCGGTGAACCAGATGGCATCAAACCTGACCGGGCAAATACGTGGTATTGCCAAAGTGGCTACCGGTATTGCCAAAGGAAATTTAAAACAGCGTTTATCCATTAACGCTTTAGGCGAGGTGGCACAATTAACTGATACGATTAACGAGATGATTGATACACTCGCGGTATTTGCTGATGAGGTAACCACAGTGGCACGTGAGGTGGGTGTACAAGGACGTTTAGGCGGCCAGGCAAGTGTGCCCGGCGCATCCGGAACCTGGAAGGATTTAACGGAAAACGTTAATCAGTTAGCACAAAATTTAACCGTTCAGGTGCGTTCCATATCAGAAGTTGCATCTGCAGTAACAAAGGGCGACTTAACCCGTACTATACGCGTGGAAGCCAAAGGTGAGCTGGAAGCTTTGAAGGATACCATTAACCAAATGATTGCCAACCTTAAAGGCACTACGTTGCGTAACCATGAACAAGATTGGCTTAAATCCAACCTTGCAAAATTTGCCCAGATGCTTCAGGGACAACGTGACCGTAACGCGGTTGCCAATAAAGTACTGTCAGAGTTAGCGGAGTTGGTTAATGCACGTTATGGGGCATTCTATATTTTGGAACAACCGGAATCCGGAGATGAACCAAAACTTAGACTGTTTGCAGGATATGCCCAAAAAAGCCGAAAACTTATTGACCAGGAGTTTTCGCTTAGCGAAGGGCTGGTTGGCCAGTGCGCTATAGATAAAGAGCGTATAAGATTGGCTAATGTGCCCAATGAATACTTGAAGATCAGTTCAGGTATTGGAAATGCCGCCCCAATTGACCTGGTAATTTTACCTGTACTATTTGAAAATAACGTAAAAGCGGTTATTGAACTCGCATCGTTTGAAAACTTTAGTGATACACATATTGACTTTTTGGATCAGCTGACAGAAAGTATTGGTATCGTATTAAATAATATTGAAACTAATACCCGTACAGAAGAATTGTTATCCCAATCACAATCATTGGCCGGCGAGTTATCGGCGCAACAAGAAGAGTTAAGGCGTGCCAATGATGAGCTGCATGATAAAGGCCGGTCATTGGAAGAAAAAGCAGAACAGCTAACCCTTACATCGAAATACAAATCAGAGTTCCTGGCTAATATGTCGCACGAGTTGCGCACACCACTTAATAGCTTGCTAATACTTGCCCAGCAACTTTTTGAAAATCCGGAGGGCAACTTAACCGAGAAACAAAGAATGTTTGCAAAAACCATACATTCTTGCGGCGATGACCTGATCCAATTGATTAATGATATCCTTGACCTTTCTAAGATCGAGTCTGGTGTTATTGCCGCGGATGTAATGCCGGTTAGCTTTAAAGAGATTATCTCATTTACTGAATCAACCTTTAAACCGATATCAGAAGCTAAAAACTTAAAATTCGAGATCGAACTACAGGAAGGATTACCGGAATTGATGGAAACTGATATGCAGCGTTTAAATCAAATTCTTAAAAACCTGTTATCAAATGCTTTTAAATTTACCGAAAAAGGTAGTGTTAAATTACATATTTACAGACCGGGCGCAAATGATGAAAATCCTTTATCAGAATTGGATTCAGTTATCGCATTTTCTATTGAAGATTCGGGCATTGGTATTTCCCAAAATACACAAGGCATAATATTCGAAGCTTTCCAACAGGCAGAAGGTTCAACCAGTCGTAAATATGGCGGCACAGGCCTTGGGCTTTCTATTAGCAAGGGTTTTGCCGAATTATTGGGTGGAACAATTACAGTAGGTAGCGAATTAGGCAAAGGCAGTGTATTTACTTTATTCCTTCCTTTAAAGTATAAGGAAGATAAAGTTACCCCTGTTAAAGTGAAAGAAAACTATCCTGTTCCACATTTACGTGCCAGTTTGATAGATACAGCAGAGTTGGTTATAGATGATGACAGGCATAACATTTTAGCAGAAGAACAGGTACTATTGGTTATTGAAGATGACCTGCGCTTTACTAAAATATTAATAGACAAAGCCCATGATTTTAACCTGAAAGTAGTTGTTGCTATTAGTTACCTGGAGATTTTTGACAGTATATTAAAATACAATCCGGTTGCAATTACACTGGATGTTAATATGCCTGAATCAAACGGATGGAAGATTCTTAAATTATTAAAAACCGATATTAGTTTGCGCCATATACCTGTGCATGTAATATCCGGGGAAGATAATAAGATCATGGCCCTAAAATTTGGCGCTAAAACATTTAGTTTAAAACCTTTATCTAACTCGTCTCTCGATGATCTGATCAGTGGGATAGTGAGTTTTCATGAACATGCTAAAAAACGAGTGCTGATTATTGAAGATAATGAAAATGAATTACAAAGGCTCTCAGAACTTATATCAAATGATAATATAGAGGTTTTTGCAGCAACTACTGCTAAAAAAGGCATCTCTGTTTTGAAAAAAGAGGTCTTTGATTGTATTATAGTTGATTTTACGTTACCTGATGCTAATGGGCTTGAATTGTTGAACAAAATTAACTTGGTAAAACAGCAGCAAACCACAATTATTTTGCATTCGGCACGTGACTTTACGCAAGATGAGTTAATACATTTAAAACGGCTTAACCATAAAATTATTGGTAAAACACCAACATCTCATATATCTCTGCTTGAAGAAATATTAATTTTATTACACATAGATAAAAAATACATTAATGAAAGCAAATTAAAATTAATTGATGAGATACATAATAGAACCGATGTACTTGACGGAAAAAAGGTATTGGTTGTTGATGATGACGTACGTAACCTCTTTGCCCTTACAGCAGTTTTTGAACGGTCTAATATTGAAGTGATTACTGCAGAAAGCGGAAGAGAAGCATTGGAAATATTGAACAATAATAAAAAGATAGATATTGTATTAATGGATATTATGATGCCTGAGATGGATGGTTATGAAACCATACAAATTATACGTAAAGAACCACGTAATAAAACCTTGCCAATTATAGCTGTAACCGCAAAGGCCATGATTGGCGACCGGCAAAAATGTATCGCGTCAGGAGCATCTGATTATATTACTAAACCAGTTAAAACAGACCAATTATTATCATTAATGCGGGTATGGCTGATCAAATAAACAACAATATAAAAAGGAAATCTACCGTCGATTTAACCATCAGGATACTTTTAGTTGATGATAATGATAACAATTTGTTATCAATGGAGGTTGCATTGGAAAGGGAGGGATATGTTTTTTTCAGAGCTACCTCCGGGCGCGAAGCCTTAAGGATTCTTTTAAAGGAAGAAGATTTTTCATTGATTTTACTTGATGTAAAAATGCCTACAATGGACGGCTATGAAACCGCCGAATTAATTTATCAGCGGGATAAACTAAAGCATATCCCTATCATTTTTATCACTGCGCATGATTATGAAGAGGCTGCTATGTTTAAAGGATATAAAGCAGGTGCTGTTGATTTTATTCGCAAACCATTTAATCCCGAGATATTGCGGTCTAAAGTAGCCGTTTTTGCTGAGTTGCATAAAAAGAACAGGCTTTTAAGAAAACAGGAAGAAAAACTGCAAATTATTAATAAAGACCTGATGGAGCTAAATCGTGATCTGGAAGAAAGGGTTTTAGAACGTACCCTGGCGCTGCAAAGTCTTAATAGTGAATTAAAGGCACTTAACTTATCAAAAGACAAATTCCTTTCAGTAGTCTCTCATGATCTGCGCAACCCCCTTACCGCGTTACTTGCTTCATCTGGAAAGTTGAATGAGGATCCTGAAAAACTTAGCCCCAATCAAATTAAGCAACTTTCGCATATTATCCATCGAACGTCTAATAAACTACTTGATCAACTTAACGAAATAATTGACTGGGCTAAAAAACAAAGTCAAAAAGCAAGCTTTAATCCTGAAAAAGTCCATTTAATTGATGGGGTTGAAGAATCACTGGAATTATTAAAGGTAAATGCAATTCAAAAGGAAATTAAACTTCAAAACAAAATACAGAAGAACATTTATGTTAATGTTGATTCACTAATGTTACGATCAATTATCCAAAACCTGGTTACTAATGCTATAAAATATACCCCACAGGGTGGCGAAGTTATAATTGATGCCGGGTTTGACGAGCATATGGCCACCATATTTGTTAAAGATTCTGGTATAGGGATGAGCAATGAAATACGCGAAACATTGTTTAAGCAGGTTAATAACAATTCTGTATTTGGAACAAATAATGAGCCTGGCAGTGGTCTTGGCCTGTTATTGGTAAACGATTTTGTGGTTCAGCACGGTGGTAAAGTTGATGTAGAAAGTAATGTTGGTTTGGGGACAACCTTTCGGTTTACTATTCCTGTAATTCATGGGGCATGAAGCTAACATTTCCTCTTCTGTTAATTAACGCTAATTAACAGAAGAGGAAATTAAATTCTGATGAATTAATCAAGCCCGCTTACACCGCCTGATATTACAAACTTCATCATATCTGCCGCGTTTTTATCAATAGGTTTCACCTTATCGGCAGCTATAATAACCACCTGCCCTGCAAATGAATACGAATACGGGAAATATACCGCCACCTCGCCGGGTAAATTTAGTTTAGACAGATCTTTTTGAACAAGAAAACCTATCTTTTTTAAACCAAATTCATTAACCTCAACAATAACAGCCTCACTAAACTTTTTCTCATCACCAACAAATGCTTCGGTAAGGTCTTTTATAGATGAATATAAAAAATTAAAAAAAGGCAGGCGATTTACCCAGCGCTTAAACCAGCGCTTTATGGGGTCGGTTACTACATTGGTTACCAATATACCCGCTATCATAATAATTAAAAGAACATTTAATATGCCCAGGCCAGGGATATACATGGGTTTACCATTTTTGGTTGTCCATAAAATATCACTTAAATTTAATGCTGCATCAACACTTGAAACTGCCCAGAATATTAAAAAAGCCGCAGCGCCTACTGGCACAACCACAATTAAACCTTTAAAAAAATAATTTAACAGAGCCCTGGCTAAGTTTTTCATGATCTACAGTATCTACTCGTAAAAATACACCCTTTTTACGCGTTGCGAAATATTAGTTAATATTTCATACGGAATAGTACCTATTTGAGTTGCAAGCTCTTCAATTCTATGCTGTTCGTTAAATAAAATCACTTCATCCCCTTCCTTAACCTCAACCGTACTTACATCTATCATACACATATCCATTGATATATTGCCAATTGTTGGAACCACTACCCCATTAACTATCATTTTACCTACCCCATTGCCAAAGGCACGCAAATAACCATCGGCATAGCCAATGCGCACGGTGGCTATCCTGCCATCCTTTACCATTACTCCATTGCGGCCATACCCTATAGTATCACGGGCCGCTATTTTTTTTACCTGGGATATGCTTGTTTTTAAACTGGTAATGGGCTGTAATGCGCTATCAGTTGCCGGCACGGCTGAATCAATGCCATATAAGCCAATGCCTAACCGCACCATATCAAACTGTG
>NZ_JAQBOW010000027.1 GCF_028287845.1 Mucilaginibacter sp. | reverse complement strand
CAGTACTGGAACATGTTGAAGATCTTGAAGGGACATATGTTGCCTTCTCAAAATGGTTGAAAAAGGGAGGAATCATGTCCCACTCAATTGATTTTAAATGTCACCGAACAACTAAACGTTGGAATGGTCACAGAACCTATACCGAGTTTGGGTGGAAGATTGTAAAGGGGGGGCGAATGTTTTTGATAAACCGGCTGCCATACTCGGTACATCAGGAATTGCAGAAAAAGCACGGTTTCAGAATATTGAAGGAGCTTCCCGTGATCATGGCTAACGATATTCCAAGGAATAAATTTTCACAGAGGTTCAGGAATCTTTCAGAAGAAGA
Source organism: Mucilaginibacter sp. (assembly GCF_028287845.1). Taxonomy (GTDB): domain Bacteria; phylum Bacteroidota; class Bacteroidia; order Sphingobacteriales; family Sphingobacteriaceae; genus Mucilaginibacter. Next base: position 27,223 of record NZ_JAQBOW010000027.1, on the reverse strand, counting down.
TATGACAACAAGCGATGCGTATATGCTCTCCGTAAAAGAGTGATAAATGCCCTGCGTGAATTGCAATAGTTTATTGTAGAGATTTTTGAAAGTGTTTCACCCTAAATTTGCAAAAAATGATAAAACAGCATAATGCTCTTATTATGAGTTGTTTGTCATGCTTACCTAAAGCTTTTGTACTGTTTCAAAGTGTTTCACCCATTTTGTTAAATTGCTATATATCAATATGTTAACCTAAAAGAGTGTTTCATGTGTTTCATTATTTTGTGAAACACTTGCATTACCTTTTTTTTAATGAAATAATCTTTTTAATATAATAACCGTTGCTATCTCAGGCAACATACCTACAGGAAACCGCTGCGATTCTTCCCCATAATGGGGAGACAAAAAGCAATTAGTTGCACATGATAATTAAGTCCTCCCTGCAGGGGAGGACTTAGGTGGGTTATGCTCTTCTTATTAATCCTAATAATAAAGCTATAATTGCTATAACCAGCAGAACATGAATGATCCCGCCTGCAGAGTAATAGAAAAATCCGAATGCCCAACCTATAATAAGGATAACAGCGATAATGTACAATAAGCCTCTCATTTTTTTATGTTTTAGTGATAATTGATATCTGGCTTATATCTAAAACTATTCCAAAACCTCGTTAAAACAAGAAAACCTGCATGTGCAGGTTTTCTTTATGGTTTTTTTTGACGGATTAATATTCGTCTTCGTTAAAAAAGAAGTCATCTTTTGTAGGGTAATCAGGCCATATCTCCTCAATATTTTCATAAGGCTCGCCGTCATCCTCTAATGCTTGCAGGTTCTCGATCACCTCAACAGGTGCTCCAGAACGGATAGCGTAATCAATTAATTCGTCTTTAGTTGCAGGCCATGGCGCATCCTCCAGGTGAGATGCTAATTCGAGTGTCCAATACATATTTTTATCTTATAATTTTAGTTAATTTTTCAATTTTCAATTTCCGCAAAAGTATAATATTTTTATATTGATTATCAATATATTTTTTTAAATTTTTTAAAGTCGTGGTATCCATTGGTTCTCGGAGATTTTATGGTCATTTCCAAGTTTCCTTGCAAGGGTGAAAAGATAATCACTCAACCTGTTCAGATAAATAATCACCTTGTCATCCACCTTACTATCTTCGGCAAGGTGTACAGTAAGGCGTTCGGCCCTGCGGCACACGCACCGGGCTATGTGGCAATAAGATATCATTGTGCTGCCACCGGGTAAAATAAAATGCTTAAGCTCCGGCAATTGCCCGCTCATAGTATCCATTTCTTTTTCCAGCAAATCAATGTCTTCCTTATGCAGGTCGGGTATCACCATTCTTGATTTTTCAGGATCGGCAGCTAATGACGATCCTATTGTAAACAGTCTATCCTGTATTTGTTTTAAAAAATCTTTATCATGTAAGGTAATCTCCTGGTCGCATATCAAACCTATGTAGCTGTTTAGCTCATCAACCGTGCCGTAACTTTCAATACGCAGGTGATGCTTAGGTACGCGCGTACCGCCTATAAGAGAAGTAAAGCCTTTATCGCCTGTTTTGGTATATATCTTCATGAGGGATGCGGTAATTTATAAATATTGATTTAAACATAGTTAATAATTAAACAATATTTATGAGTTACTTCAAACTTGCTTTTATATTTACCGTTATTAAATAGTTCACGCATATCATACGCCATGAGATTCATCATATTATCAACCAAATCTATATTAATACTAGCTTCGGTATTCTTACTATTGAGTTTTAAATGCAGCAGTACAGCAAATAGAACAGAAGCTAAACCCAAACCGGCAGTAGCTTTTAATTTAATTACAGAGAAGCAATTTAATGATCTTTTTCCGCAACGTAACCCTTTTTACACTTATAGCGCATTTATACGGGCGGTAAAAGAATTGGGTTTAATTAAAATACAAATTACGCGCCGCGCAGTATCTGTTTACCAGTTTATACGTACCGACAAAAGCACCGGTAAAGCAACTACTATTAGGCAGGACGTATATTGGAACGAGCACTGGGCAAAAGTAAAACCCGACAGCACTTACATTGTTGATTACGGAAACTTTTGTACCGAAAGTGATATACTGACCAATAAAAAGGAGTTGGCCGCGTTTTTTGCAAACATTGCACACGAAACCCGCCACGGCGAGAATGGTAGCTATACCGACGGACTGATGCTTACCCACGAAAGTAATACCTCATTAGATTATCTTAGTGATAGCGACGAATATCCACCGGTTAAAGGCAAAAAATATTATGGCCGCGGCCCTATGCAACTAAGTTATAATGGTAATTACGGCTATGCGTCTGATTGTATTTTTGGCGATCATAGAATATTGTTGAACAATCCGGATTTGGTTATGACCGATCCGGTAGTGGCGTTTAAAGCGGCTATTTATTTTTGGATGACACCACAAACACACAAACCAGCTGCACACGATGTAATGATTGGTAAATGGAAACAAAATGCAGGTGATAAAGCGGCGGGCCGTATTCCGGGTTTTGGTATGGTGATAGATATTATTAACGGCGCGGTTGAATGTAACAAGGGCGATAATGCACTGGGCATGCAGGACCGTATTGCTTTTTACAAGCACTTTTTAGCAAAGCTGGGCGCAAGCGACCCAAATTGTGTTTGCAGTTGCGGGAAGATGAAACCATATTAATGGATAAACCCCATCATAATCAATATAATATTTTGATTTGACAATTATGATTTTTATATTTAATAAATAATGGAAGCAAAATTTTCTACTGTTGTAAAAGATATTATTCAATCTTCAAGAGAAGAGGCGATAGCTCATGGCAATGATTATATAAGTACCTCACATATTCTTTTAGGAGCATTAGATCAAAATGAAGTAAAAGAAAACACAGTTGGAATAGCTTTGAAATTTTTAAAAGTTGATTTAAAAAAATTAAGAAACAAAATATCAAGCAGCCTCAAAAAGAGTAATTCCACTGACTTGAAAGGAAGTATACCACTTTCGAAGCAAGCAGAAAAAGCATTAAAAATTACTTACTTGGAAGCAAAGATTTATAAAAGCGATGTTATAAGTAGCATTTATTTATTATTGTCAATACTTAGAGATGAAGAATCTGAAACTTCTCAATTACTGAAAGATTACAAGGTAGATTACGATTCTATAAAGGAGTTGATCGAAAAAAAACAAATTACAGATGGTGAATTAATTTTCAATCAAACTCCCCGATCAGTTAATCACGATATCGTTAAATCTTCTGAGACAATTATCTCCGATATTAAAGCTTCTCCACTAAGTCTTTTTTTTGATACATCTGAATATACTACTGAAGAGATAAAGAATATTGTTTTATTGTTGTCAGAGTTATATGCAAATATCGGGGGAGACTACTTGAAGCTAACTGGAATGAGTCAATTTGATCGTGTTTTAGAATTGGTATAATGTTCGAAGAAGACGATAATTGTCACGAAACAAAAAGCTTTTTGAAACTTGACGTCGAAGGGGCTGATACTTTTATATGGAGTAAATTAAAAGAGAATTTAACAATTCTAATTGTTGAATTGTTAGATTCAAAGGCCAATGTCAAAACAGGTGGCACGGTTAAACAAGAGTCACAAAGAATAGCTGCAAATATATTAGAATATGCAAATTCAAAGTTAGAGAAAGCTTCTATTGAAAATCAAAAATTATTTGCTGAGTTGGAGGGACTACTAGCTAACCAAGCTAAAACCCATGCTGAAACTCGAAAAATTAATGCTGAAGCAGATGCGATTGAAATTGAAAACGTAGCTAAAAAACTCCGTTTGGCTATTGGATTGGCAAAAGCAATAGCTCCAACATCCTCTGATCCCAATGCTTTGATCTTTGTAAAAAACATTGAAGAATTGGCATTTATTTTTCAAGAAAAAAAAATACACGAATAAGTGTTCAACGTAAAATCTTTCATGGAAAATTATCCTTTTGATACCGCCGGGCTAACTACAGAAACAATAGACAGGTACAATGAAACTTACAAAGCGCTTAAAGTAGAATTTAATATCCTGCCCACCGGGCATATTGATTTTAACCTGGAGCAGTTTGAGGTATTTAGAAACTGCCTGAGCGTTAATTTACGGGGATCATTTGTGATCAAACAGGATTGCGGTGATTCGTATATTTTATTTGTGGAGGTACATTATAAAATTGGTGAAACAAGGGAGGTATCCAATCACCAGGAATACCAGGTTTGGGGTTTAACGTACCTGAAAAACAATTTCGGCCGGGCCATCATTAGGAGAGAAACATTGACTGATAAACTATTTGAGCTTTTACACCCCCTGGAGCTGGATTTTAAAGAAGATAAAGCTTTCAGCAATACCTTTTATGTAGTAGTTAATGACCATGCAAAAGCAAGTACGGGCATGGATCGTAATTTCAGGAACGCGGTTATGGATATACGCGATAATGACTTTATGATAGAGGTGGTTGACCATACGCTTATCATCGGCAATTATGACCCGATAATAGCCGAAAAGTCAACACATTTGGCAGAGTTTGTGGAGCGCATAGCTTCGTTGTGTTAGCTTTTATAAAACAGCCTTCGCGGTGCTATCTACATTTCTATCCACCGTATGTATATTAGGATTATCATAGTCATTTTCTATCAAACCATCCCGCATACGTACAATACGGTGGGCGTGTAAGGCAATGTCTTCTTCGTGCGTTACTAATATAATGGTGTTGCCTTTGGCGTGAATATCTTCCAAAAGGCCCATAATTTCGATAGATGTTTTGGTATCCAAATTACCTGTAGGCTCATCGGCCAAAATAATGGATGGGTCGTTTATTAAAGCACGAGCCACCGCCACACGCTGGCGCTGTCCGCCCGAAAGCTCATTGGGCCGGTGATCTGTACGATTACCCAGGCCCACGTTTTCTAAAGCTTTTTTAGCCCGTTCCTGCCTGTTTTCTTTGCTGATACCGGCGTAAACTAATGGGAGTGCCACATTATCTAAAGCGGTATTACGGGGCAATAAGTTAAATGTCTGGAACACGAAGCCGATCTCGGAGTTACGCACTTCGGCCAGCTCATTGTCGGTCATGTGGCTAACGTTAATGCCGTTAAGGATATACTCGCCCTTGGTTGGCGTATCTAAACAACCCAAAATATTCATCAAGGTTGATTTACCCGAACCCGATGGACCCATCAAAGCCACAAATTCACCCTTATTAATAGTTAGCGATACAGATTTAAGCGCATGAATAACTTCTGTGCCTATAATGTATTTACGTCCTATATCTGTAATGGTAATTAATGGCTTCATATTTTTATTGCTTTGACAGCAGAGTTAGGTGTATTGTTACAGATTATTTTATGTCAGAAACGCCTAATGTGATTCAATTACCTGTTAATAGATTTAAAAAAAGAATCAATAGGTAATCGGTGACTTACTGGTATGCCGCATCCGTACAATGCGAATTTGATTTTTTAAGACGTGATAGGAAATACGATAATGATACTTTTCAAAAGCCCGCCAGGTACCATCGTTATTTTTTTTAAATTTATCTAACGGGTGTTTTTCAAAATTTTCAGATAAATTAATGGTTAGATCTACCAATGTATTCCTCACCATTTGTGCATTTTGTAACGAATCTAAAGCTATATATTCAAAGGCCTTTTTTAGTTCGGCTTTAGCACTGTTGCTCCATACAACTACCATTTATCCGCTTCAGCTTTCAAATCAGCAGCGGTGGTAAAATCGCCAGCCTCAATTTCAGCATCTCCTTTTTCAAGGTCCTTATTATATTGAGCGATTGTCTGCGGCTTTTCTGCTGTCTGAAACCCAATTTGCATTAATTTCAGCGAATTAATTAACCATTCCCGTTTAGAAGGGTCTTTAATTTTATCAAAATCAATTATAAGTTCCATATCATCATTTTTAATAGAACGAATTTACATAAAAACATTTAGCAATCAAAAAGCGGGGCACACTATCAAAAGTGACAAGGAGCCATTAAAAAAGAAAAATAAAATCTTCCTAACTATCCGATGTGCGCGAACTTTCCGAACTAATAACTATCCTATAACTTTCGCCACCAAAAAGTACTGATCGTCATGCTTAGGTGCATTTTGCAAAGCCTCTTCGGGAGTAACTTCCTGCTTAATCACATCTTCGCGAAAAACATTTACCTCGTTTGACAGGTAAACCAGCGGCTCAACGCCTGATGTATCAATCTCATTCAATTTTTCCATAAAACCCAGTATCTTATTCATGTCGCCAATCATTTCCTGCTTTTCGGTGTCGGCAAGCTCTAAACGGGCAAGGTGGGCTATCTTATCTACGGTTTCACTGTCAATATTCATGCTTCAAATTTTTGTTTTATTATGCCAAATACTTTATCGCGTAAAGCATCAGCATCGTCTAAAGTTAAATTGGCCGTTTCAATGGGCCTATGTACAAATATATTACAAATACCCGGTTTGCTGCCATATTCGAGTCCGGTATCCCATAATTTTTGCCAGGTGTTTAATGATGTTACAGGTATAATAGGTATTTTTAATTCAATTGCCAGGCGAAACGGGCCATTTTTAAATTCATGTAATTGTGGAGGATATTCATCGGGGATCTTACCTTCCGGAAATATAATTACCGTTGTTCCGTTTGTCAACCTTTCAGCAGTCTGCTTAAATGCTCTGAATGACGACATTTTACTTTCGCGGTTAACCGGTATATCAACTGATCTGAAAAATATACCGGTTACAAATTCATCCATCAGTTCTTCTTTGCCCATAAAGCAAAAATTGTTTTTTACCATCAGGCTCATTGCCGTAATATCCAGATTTGAAATGTGGTTGGGGCAAATAATGTAAGTTTTTTTCCAGTCGATAGGTTCTTCAAAGGAAAAATTATATAAAATTCCTACAGTTATAGAACTTAAAAACCCCCAGATGCGCCTAACCTTATTCATGTTTTTATACCGTTGGGGATGGCGTGAAAAATAATAAAGAAAGGGGCTCAATAAAATGTAAAAAAAGCCAACGCTATACCGGTAAATATAGCAGTGCAATTTCTTCAATATTATTTTCATCGTCCCCAAAAATATAAAAAATCCTTACTTTCGCCGCTATGGAAACTGTTGTTAGTGGTATCAGGTCTACCGGGAACCTGCATTTGGGTAATTATTATGGTGCAATACAAAACTTTGTGAAAATGCAGCATGAGTATAACTGCTTTTTTTTTATTGCTGATCTGCATTCATTAACCACACATCCAACCCCGGCCAACCTGCATACTAATGTAAAAAGTGTACTGGTAGAGTATCTGGCAGCCGGCATTGATCCCGAAAAAGCCACCATCTATGTACAGTCTGACGTGCAGGAAATAGCCGAGCTATACCTGTACCTGAACATGAATGCCTATTTAGGCGAACTGGAGCGCAGTACCTCATTTAAAGATAAAGTGCGCGCCCACCCGGATAATGTTAACGCCGGGCTATTAACCTACCCGGTTTTAATGGCGGCAGATATATTGATACACCGGGCTACAAAAGTACCGGTAGGCAAAGATCAGGAGCAACACCTGGAAATGGCTCGCACCTTTGGCAATAGATTTAACCGTTTATATAATAAGGAGTATTTTCCGGAACCTTACGCTTTCAACTTTAGCGAGAAACTGGTAAAAATTCCGGGGCTTGATGGTAAAGGGAAAATGGGAAAATCAGAAGGAGAGGGGAACGCTGTTTTCCTTTCAGATGCACCCGAAGTAATCCGAAAAAAAGTAATGCGTGCCGTAACAGATAGCGGGCCAATTAAAGAAAATCAAGCAAAACCAGAAGAAATACAAAATCTTTTCGATCTGATGACCGTAGTATCAACCCCTGATACATATGCTCATTTTGATAACTTATATAACAACATGCAAATACGTTACGGCGATTTAAAAAAACAATTAGCCGAAGACATGATCATTGCTACCGCGCCAATCCGCGAACGCATAAACGAGATTGCCAATGATGCCCCATACTTGCGCCAGGTAGCCCGCTACGGCGCTATAAAGGCGCGAGAAAGTGCTGCTAAAACCATAAAAGAGGTTAGAGAAATTATTGGGTTTAAGAGCTTTTAGTCGATAGTCCATAGACCATAGTCCATAGTTTTTTATTACTTAATGATATCGACTATTGTCTATGGACTATCGACCATGGACTAATTTCATTTTGACTTTTAACATTCAAATTATATCTTAGCAAATATGCACATAGCTATTGTTGGAAACATAGGAGCCGGTAAAACTACACTCACAGAATTACTGGCCAAAAATTATGGCTGGGAACCATTATATGAAGCTGTAGATAATAATCCGTACCTGGAAGATTTTTACAGCGACATGAAACGCTGGAGTTTTAACCTGCAGATATATTTTTTGAATAGCCGTTACCGCCAGATCATCGATATACAAAAAAGTGGGAGCAACATTATACAGGACAGAACCATCTATGAGGATGCTTATATTTTTGCAGAAAACCTGCATGATATGGGCCTGATGACCAGCCGCGATTACGAAAACTACGAATCTATATTTGACAATATAACCGAATATATTAAACCGCCTGATCTGCTTGTTTATTTAAAAGCATCTGTGCCAACATTGGTAAACAATATTCAACGCCGTGGCAGAGAGTATGAGATAGGTATTCGTATAGATTATTTATCCAAACTGAACGAAAAGTACGACAAATGGATAAGCGGCTATAAGCTGGGTAAGTTGTTGGTACTGGATAAGGATAATCTGGATTTCGCTAACAATACCGAAGATCTGTCGAACATAATCCTGGCAGTTGAGCGGGAAATAAACGGATTATTTTAATTTTAGAATTACGATTTACGAATAGCCGATAGGTGATGGTAAATCTCAAATCGTAAATATGTTATTTATTTAATTTTAGAATTACAATTTACAATTTATGATTAGCCGATAGGTAATCGTAAATCGTAAATCTCAAATCGTAAATATGTTAGTTCTCGGTATTATTCCTGCACGTTACGCTTCATCACGGTTTCCGGGGAAGCCGTTGGTTGATATTGGGGGCAAAAGCATGATACAGCGGGTTTATGAGCAAGCTAAAAAGTGCGATCATTTAACCGAGGTTATTGTTGCTACGGATGATGCCCGCATATTTGATCATGTTATGGCTTTTGGCGGTGTGGCGGTAATGACCAGCGCAAAGCACCATAGCGGAACCGATCGTTGTGCCGAAGTTGCAATGGTGCATCAGCAATACCATGTGGTGATAAACATACAAGGTGACGAACCTTACATCGACCCTGAACAAATAACCAAACTGGCCGCGTGTTTTTCCACGCCCGATGTACAGATAGCTACCCTTATAAAAAGAGTTAAAACCGAGCAGGAACTGCATAACCCCAATACCCCTAAAGTAATTGTAAACAAACTGGATGAAGCGGTTTACTTTTCGCGCTCGGCATTGCCGCATATAAGGGGTGAAGAGCCGCAAAACTGGCTGGAGTTTTATCCTTATTTTAAACACATTGGCATTTATGGTTACCGGGCAGATGTTTTGCAGCAGATAACTAAACTGCCCATATCAGCCTTAGAAAAAGCCGAAAGCCTGGAGCAACTGCGCTGGATAGAGAACGGCTACCGCATAAAAGTTGCCGAAACAGATTTGGAAACTTACGCGGTAGACACCCCGGAGGACTTGGAATTACTTAAATAATATTTAAAGTACCAACCACACTATAACTATACCTGCATCGTTATAGACACTTAACCTGAACATAATGAAAGCACTACTTAAAAAATTGTTTATTGTCGGCATAGCCGTGTTATTTGCAACCGGTGTAAACGCGCAGAAAAAAGGGAAAAGAATCTCTGATTATGTGATAACGCCTAAAGGTGATACAGTAGCTTGCGTAATAACCATTCCATTTTTGGGTAAAGATACTTATACACCGATGGATGATGACCCGCAGCCATTAAAGCCCGAAGACATAAAGGGATATTATCTCCGCAGTAAAAATGCGCATTTCCAGTCGGTGTACAGGCCCAACGAAAAAAAGCCCGTGTTTTTAAAAGCTCTTGAAACAGGAAAGATAAATTTATACGAAGACACAGTAGCTAATAATGTAACAGATAGTTACAAGGCAGTATGGTATATAGCCAAAGGGAACGGTAAAATAGTAGAATTAAAAAGATCTAAAATATCCCCCGCTAAACCGGGTAAATCACCTAAAAATGAGCTTGAAGAAATGTTAATGGACAATAAAAATGTTTATGATGTTTATACGCACGATAAGGTATTTACTTTTGATGAGGCCCGAAGCTTTATCCATTTTTATAATACCGGGGTATGGCAGCAGGGTTGGGTACAAGTTTATCCGCATTAATACATTAATAATTTATAGTATACCCTAAGTAACTTAGGCGTGTATAGGTTCGGTTTACTTCACCTTACTATACAGCGCTGCCACCTTGCTATGGCACTCGTTAAGCACCACCACCGCCTGGGTTAAATTATCAACCACCTTGCGTTTAAAAACTTTGCTGCCACGGTTTTTATGTATCTCCCGCAACAGCTCATCATTTTCATAGAGCCGCATATCTAAATGGTCGTAAATATCTGCGGTATTAAAGTTGGCTATTTTTAAGTTATCAATTAAGCCTCGGTTGTTGATCAGTATTTTTTTAAGGTCGGCAACATTTTTTTCCATAATGCGCAGCGAGTTGTTAAAGTGATGGTCGTTAAAGCCGCCCTTGTTAATGAGGTTTATTAAACCGTTCTGGTTAATTAGCAACACATTCACTTTCTTGTTAAAATCAACCGCTAAATTTTTAAAGCTAACCCTGTCCGGTCGGTGGGCTATAATTTCAACATTGTCTAACACTCTTGAAAATAGCTTCGATATTAAATTTAATGAGTACAGGTAACTTTGATACTCGTCACGGTGTTTGGTTTGCGCGTAGTTGGTTTGGATAATTAAGAGCAATGCTATTAACAGCAATATTTTTTTCATGTTGTTGTCGACTTATAGTTATGTAGAAAGAAATTATTTCTCTTTTTGTTTAAATTAAAACCAGGAGATCTTTAAATAACTAAAACCTTTTCCACAATTGTGATTTTGTAAATCAAACCCCAAAAATATTCGTACTTTTGTATCCCGTACACAAACAATTAGCAGCGGCTTAAAATTGCTGTCAATTTTCAAAAAAAATCATGACTAAATACATATTTGTTACGGGCGGTGTGACCTCTTCGTTGGGGAAAGGCATTATATCGGCTTCATTGGCCAAACTTCTACAATCGCGCGGATACAGCGTAACCATTCAAAAATTCGATCCTTATATTAACATCGATCCGGGAACATTGAACCCTTACGAACATGGGGAATGCTATGTTACCGAAGATGGTGCCGAAACCGATCTTGACTTGGGTCATTATGAGCGTTTTTTAAACACGCCAACGTCCAAAGCCAACAACATTACTACGGGCCGTATCTATCAAAACGTAATTAACAAAGAACGCGAAGGCGCTTTTTTAGGAAAAACCGTACAGGTTGTTCCGCATATTACAGACGAGATAAAACGTAACATCCGTATACTGGGCGAAGACGGTAAATATGATATTGTAATAACCGAATTAGGTGGTACCGTAGGCGATATTGAATCATTACCATATATAGAAGCGGTAAGACAGTTCAGGTGGGAGGTAGGCTCGGGCAACTCATTAGTGATTCACCTTACGTTAATACCTTTCCTGGCAGCAGCGGGCGAATTAAAGACAAAACCAACCCAGCACTCTGTTAAGATGTTGCTGGAGTATGGTATACAGCCTGATATTTTGGTTTGCCGTACAGAGCATCATCTGAATATGGATATCAGAAAAAAAATCGCTTTATTTTGTAACGTTAACATCAATGCAGTTGTCGAATCAATTGACGCCTCGACTATTTATGATGTGCCTTTACTGATGTTGAAAGAGCAATTAGATAAAACGGTATTAACAAAATTAAAGCTGCCTCATAAAACAGAGCCGCAATTAGAAAACTGGAAAGACTTTTTGGGCCGCTTAAAAAATCCAACATCCGAAGTACGTATTGGGTTAGTTGGTAAATATGTAGAACTGCCCGATGCTTATAAATCTATCATTGAATCATTCATCCACGCGGGTGCAAAAAATGAGTGTAAAGTGAGGGTAGAATATATCCCATCAGAACAATTAACACCGGGCAACGCTATTGATAAGTTGCTGGGCCTGCATGGTGTACTTGTTGCACCGGGCTTTGGCGAGCGTGGTTTTGAAGGTAAAATAGAAGCCATACGTTATGTGCGCGAAAATAATATTCCGTTTTTTGGTATCTGTTTAGGGATGCAATGTGCCGTAGTTGAATTTGGCCGTAACGTTTTAGGGCTAAAAGATGCCAGCAGTACAGAAATGAACCCGGATACGCCAAACCCGGTAATTGCTATGATGGAAGAGCAAAAGAAAGTGGTAAACAAAGGCGGTACCATGCGTTTAGGCGCTTATGCCTGCGACCTTAAAAAAGGAAGTAAAGCCGCCGCCATATACGGTAAACACCATATAAGCGAGCGCCACAGGCATCGCTACGAATTTAATAACGACTATTTAAAGCAATATGAAACTGCCGGATTAACGCCATCGGGCTTTAACCCTGAGAATAACCTGGTAGAGATAGTTGAGTTAAAAAATCACCCGTTTTTTGTGGGAGCACAGTTTCATCCCGAATTAAAATCAACAGTTGCAAATCCGCACCCACTTTTTATTAACTTTGTCGCCGCTTCACTGGCTTATGCCCGCAAAAAATAGTTAATTTGAGTACGATACAATAGATAATGGATAGAAATACGTTTACAGGATTATTCCTGATTATGGTCATTATAGCCGGTTCGGTTTGGTTTTTAAGACCGAGCGATACTGAGATCAAAAAAGAAAAAGCACTACAACACCAGGATTCATTAAAAAGAGCAGGTATAAAAACAACACCTGTTACTGCAACAATTGATACTGCAAAGGCTGCTAAAACAATTGATACCGCTGCATTAAAAAGCCCGTTTGGCGCTACATTAAAAGGCAGCGAGAAATTGATCACCTTAGAGAATAAGGACCTCCGCATTAAATTAACTACGCTTGGCGGCCGCATATACTCGGTCGAATTAAAAAACTTTAAAACGTTTGATAAAAAGCCGCTAATATTATTTGATGGCGATGCAAACAAGTTTGGTTTTAGTTTTGCAGCAGGTGTGGCTAATATCAATACCAACGAAAGGTATTTTACCCCAAGCGCCACAGGTTTGCAGGTTACAGGTAAAGATTCGTCATCAATAACCATGCGTTTAAGCTATAGCCCAACACAGTATATTGATTATATATATACCTTAAACGGCGATGGCTATAAAGTGGGCTTTACTATTAAACCTACCGGTTTAGATAATGTAATTGCCAACAGCAGCAGTATTACTTTGGATTGGGAGAGCAGCCCGCACCGTTTAGAAAAAAGCGTCACCCTTGATCGTCAAAATTCTTATATAGGCTACTTTAATACCGAGAAGAACTATGATTTCTTTGGCGACACCAAGGACGATCAAAAAGACATTAGCGATAAAAAGATGGAATGGATATCGTTTAAACAACATTTCTTTTCGAGTGTCTTATTGTCAAAAGACGGTTTCAGTAAATCTAGTTTAATAGTAAGTACAGATACCACAAACCATGCTGATATTAAACAGCTAAAGGCGAACCTGGTATTAACACGGGATGCTGACGGTACTTTTCCTCTTGATTTTTACTTTAGCCCTAACCATTTTAAAACATTGCAGGCCCAGGGCCATAGCCTTGAAAAACAAATTTACATGGGTTGGGGGCCTTTAAAATATATTAACCGCTATGCTGTACAGCCAGTGTTTAATGTACTAACACAATTTAACTGGAATTACGGTATAATCATACTGGCATTAACCATCATCCTGAAATTAGTTTTATCGCCGCTTACCTATAAGTCGTACCTGTCAATGGCCAAGATGCGTGTGTTGAAGCCGGAAATGGATGAAATTAAAGCTAAAGTGGGCGAAGATAACCCTACTTTATTACAACAGGAGTACTTAAAGCTCTACAAAAAAGCGGGCGTTAACCCATTGGGTGGTTGTTTGCCATTGCTGATACAAATGCCTATTGTTATCGCGTTCTTCCGCTTTTTCCCGGGCTTGTTTGAGTTGCGCGGACAAGGATTTTTATGGATGCATGACTTGTCTACTTACGACTCGATAGTAAACTTTGGTTTCAGCATACCATTTATTGGCGATCACTTAAGTTTAATGTGTTTGCTGATGACGATATCTACCCTGATATACACTTACTTTAATAACCAGATATCGGGTGTAAGCGGGCAGATGAAATACATAGGGTACATTACCCCGATCATCTTCCTTGGTGCATTGAACGGTTATCCGGCAGGTTTGAATTATTACTACTTCCTGGCAAACATGCTAACTTTCTTACAGCAATATCTTATCCGCTTAATGGTTGATGATAAAAAGATACATGCCCAGATACAGGAAAACAAAAAGAAACCAGAAGACAAAAAGAAAAAATCAGGTTTCAGCGCCAAGATGGAAGAAATGATGCGTAATCAGCAACAAGTGCAGGCTAAGAAGAAGTAGAGATTAGTGATTGAAGATTAGTCTTAGCAAATTATAAAGGCCGCAATTATATTGCGGCTTTTTTATTGTTCAATATCTTCGAAATTGATAATAATAATATTTCAACTAATCTCCAATCTCTAATTAACTAATCACTAAATTTGTTAGCAAATTTAACATCATGTATGCAATTGTAGATATTGAGACCACGGGAGGGCATGCCAGCGCAAATGGTATAACCGAAATTGCTATTTGCTTACATGATGGTAAAAAAGTAACTAAACGCTTTAGCACCCTTGTAAATCCCCGCAGGGATATACCTATTTACATACGCGCCTTAACAGGCATTACTAACGAAATGGTAGCCGTAGCGCCGCCGTTTGAAGATGTGGCTGCTGATATTTACCATATGCTGCACGGCAAAATATTTGTTGCCCATAACGTAAATTTCGATTATTCATTTGTGCGTTATCACCTCGCCGCGGCGGGGTATGAGTTACAGAGCAATAAATTATGCACCGTAAGGCTGGGCCGTAAAATAATGCCGGGTTTGCCGTCATACAGCCTGGGTAAGCTTTGCCGGCATTTGGGTATTGATAACGAAAGCCGTCACCGCGCGATGGGCGACGCGGACGCTACATCTGAATTATTTAGCCTGCTGCTGCGTAACGATAAAGAGGATCATATTAAACAGGCCCTGAAACAAAACTCTAAAGAACAGGTACTGCCGCCTAATTTGCCAAAAATCGCGGTGCAGCAATTACCGTCGACACCGGGCGTGTATTATTTTCACGATCAAAAAGGAAAAGTGATATACGTAGGTAAGGCCAAAAATATAAAGAAACGGGTAAGCAGTCATTTTGTGGGTAATAACCCGGGTGTGCAAAGACAAGGTTTTTTACGCGATATTCACCAGGTAACCCACCAGATTTGCGGTACAGAGCTGATAGCATTTGTTTTAGAGGCGGTAGAGATAAAGCGCCTGTGGCCAAAATACAATCGATCATTAAAACGCTTTGAACATGCCTATGGCCTGTATATGTTCGAAGATCAACGTGGCTATATGCGTTTGGCGGTTGATAAGCACCGTAAATATACCGGAGCAATTTATACCTGCAACTCCATGCTGGAGGGCCGGGCCATATTGAACCAACTGATTGAAACTTTTAATCTTTGTCCTAAGCTTTGCTTCATTCAAAATAATACAGAACCATGTACGGGCACAGCACAAGATCAATGCGCCTGCACAGGGATAGAAACAGCCGATAGCTATAACCAAAAGGTAAACCTCGCTATTGCCGAACTAAACAAGGCGCTGCCCACCTTTGCCATCCGCGATGAAGGCCGTACCGACGACGAGCATAGCTGTATACTGGTCGAGAAGGGTAAGTTTTATGGTATGGGCTATATCTCGCACTATTTTGATGTGGAGAGCTTACAGCAGCTTAAAAACTATATTACACCATACCCGGGGAATGATTATATTAAAAATCTGGTAGCTAATTATGCGGAGAAATTCCCGCAACGGAAAGTGGTGTTTGAATGAGATAAAAACTAATTTCACTACAATTCGACTAATTAGTGTTTATTATATTACCCCCGCCTTCTCTAACTCCACCTGCATTTGCTGCTGCATTTTCAAAGCTTCTGCACGTGCGGCATCTGCAAAGTCCTCACCATTTCCGGCGTAGATGATGGAGCGCGAGGCATTAACTAAAAGGCCGCAATCTTTGGTCATGCCGTATTTGCAAACATCTTCCAGGCTACCGCCTTGTGCACCAACGCCGGGTACCAGTAAAAAGTTATCAGGAGCGTATTTACGTATAGCGGTAAACTCGGTGCTTTTTGTGGCGCCAACTACATACATTATCCTATCGGCACCTGCCCAGGTATTGGCCTTTTTAATTACGGCTTCGTACAGATAGCCATCGCCGGTTTCTAAATATTGAAAATCTTTACTGCCTACGGATGAGGTAAGCGCTAATATTATCACCCATTTACCCTCATACTTTAAATAAGGAGTAATACTGTCATTGCCCATATAAGGCGTAACCGTTATTGCATCAAAACTCATTCCTGACGTTGCTTCATCAAAAAAAGCTTTGGCATATTTATCAGAGGTATTGCCAATATCGCCGCGTTTGGCATCTATTATATTTAAACAATTGGTGGGTAAATATTTCCAGGTATCAATCAAACTTTGTAGCCCTTTAACACCATAGCTTTCATAAAAAGCCGAGTTTGGTTTATAAGCCACACACAAGTCTTTGGTAGCATCAATTATGCGTTTGTTAAACTCCAGGATAGGGTCGGGGTATTGTTTTAAAAATTGGGGTATTTTATCCAGATCGGTATCGAGCCCTACGCATAAAAAGGATTTTTTTTGTTTGATCTGGTCTATCAGTTGCGGGCGAGTAATCATGTAAGGTGCTTGATTTTTTGTAGGCTCAAAAAAACTAAAAATTACCTTAATGTTGGCTTATTTAAAGATATTTTTTTAAAAAGTTTGATATTTTAAATTATTTGCTTAAAATTGCATTGTTATCCTTTGAATTTTTCTTGCACTAAAGAAACAATTTTAAAATTCCTCGTTATTTATCATATAAAGTCACCTGGTTTTAAACATTGCAAAACAAGCTGCAAATAAATTTCTTTCAAAACAATCTGAGCATAATAGATTTAAGACTCACGAATAACTATCGTAATAAAAATCCTTTTGAACTATAATTCATATCATGTCTGATAAAACCGAATTGAACGACAAACTCGTTTCTGAGTTGCGCGAAATTGCTAAAAGTTTAGGTATAGCTGATGCCGATGCACTTAGGAAGCCCGAGCTAATTACCAATATTGTACAAATGCAGCAATTAATTGAAGCTGCCAGGGCACAACAAAATACTGTAGAAAATAACTACGCCGAAATTACCGCAACTACATCCAATACCGAAGAAGGTGGGGAAAAGAAAACACGTAATAGAATACGTACCATAAAAAATACTAACCTGCCGCGGGTGGATGTGCCGTTAGATGATACAAATTTATTTGACTTGCAGGACGATGAGCCGCAGACAGATGAGGCCGAAGAAATAGCAGTAGCCGTTTCTGAGCCCGTTGCAGAGCAACAAGAAAACGGAATGCCATTAGCCATGGCTGAAGAACCCGCTACTGAGGGCCGCCCGCAGAAATTTGAGCGCCGGGTTAATAATCAAAAAAGCCAGGATCCTGCTATTAATCTTGATTTTGATAATGTTATTGTAAACGAAGGTGTACTGGAAATTATGCCGGATGGTTATGGTTTCCTGCGTTCGTCTGATTACAACTATTTGACGTCTCCTGATGATATTTACGTATCACAATCACAAATAAAATTATTCGGCCTTAAAACCGGCGATACCGTTCGCGGCAGCATACGCCCGCCAAAAGAAGGTGAAAAATATTTCCCATTGGTACGCGTAGAGGCCATTAATGGCCGTATACCTGCCGAAGTACGTGACCGTGTTCCGTTTGATCACTTAACACCACTTTTCCCATCAGAAAAACTGAGCTTGTTTACAGATCCGGGTAATTACTCGACCCGTATTATGGATCTGTTCTCGCCGATAGGTAAGGGGCAGCGGGGCTTAATTGTGGCACAGCCTAAAACAGGTAAAACCATGTTATTAAAGGATGTGGCCAACGCTATCGCCAAGAACCACCCTGAAGTATATTTGATTATCCTGTTGATAGACGAGCGCCCTGAAGAGGTTACCGACATGGCCCGCAGCGTACGTGCCGAAGTTGTTTCATCAACATTTGATGAGCCTGCAGAGCGTCATGTGAAGATAGCTAACATCGTATTAGAAAAAGCTAAACGTATGGTTGAATGCGGCCATGACGTAGTTATACTATTAGATTCTATAACCCGTTTGGCGCGAGCTTATAATACAGTGGCACCGGCATCAGGTAAAATATTATCAGGTGGTGTTGATGCTAACGCGTTGCACAAGCCTAAACGGTTTTTTGGCGCCGCCCGTAATATTGAAGATGGCGGCTCATTAACTATCATCGCTACAGCTTTAACAGAAACCGGATCAAAAATGGACGAGGTTATATTTGAAGAATTTAAAGGTACAGGTAACATGGAGTTACAGCTGGATCGTAAATTATCAAATAAACGCGTGTTCCCGGCTATTGATATTACTGCTTCAAGTACACGTCGTGATGATTTATTGTTAGACAGGGAAACCTTACAGCGTATATGGATACTGCGTAACCATTTAGCTGATATGAACTCGATTGAGGCGATGGAATTCTTACAAAGCCAGATAAGGGGTACAAAAACTAACGAAGAATTCTTAATATCAATGAATTCTTAATATTTTTGGTTTGCTATTTGCAGATATATTTGCCTGCAAATAGCAAACACTTAATATAAGTTTGATACCTTTCTACCAAAATGAAGACGCGGGTTAAAAAACACCTTCCTAATGCCATTACCTGTGCAAACCTGTTTAGCGGGTGCGTTGGTATTGTTTTTGCATTCCAGGAAAATTTAATATTTGCAGCCTACGCGCTTTTTTTAGCAGCTATTTTTGATTTCTTTGATGGTTTTGCATCGCGTGTGCTACAATCTTTTTCGGGTATCGGCAAAGAATTGGATTCGCTGGCCGATATGGTTAGTTTCGGTGTTTTACCATCAGTTATATTATATGAGTTGTTTTTGCAGGCCCCGCAAATACCTCATGTAAGTATGTTTTTAAACTTTAGCGCTTTTTTAATACCCGTATTTTCGGCACTTAGGCTGGCTAAGTTTAATACAGATAGTCGACAGGCTGAAATATTTATTGGCTTACCCACACCAGCCAATGCTATATTGATTGCTTCGTTTCCGCTAATAATTCAGCAATACAGTAATTTGGCGGTTTATATATTAAACCCTTATGGTTTAACTGTATTTGTAGTAGTTATGTGCGCGCTGTTAGTAGCCGAACTGCCGTTAATGTCGCTTAAATTTAAAAATAAAGACTTCAACAAAAATATATATCGCTATTTACTGCTGTTGTTTTCGGCAATATTGATACTATTTTTTAAATTTGTTGCAGTTCCGGTGGTTATATTTATCTATATCACTTTATCCATAATTCAATTCAAAATAGCAGATGACAACATTCCAGGCTGAAATAGACGTAATGCCCAAAAAAGAAATACTTGATCCACAAGGAAAAGCCGTAACCGGAAGTATGAAAAATTTGGGTCTGGCCGAAATACAAAACATACGCATTGGCAAGCACATCTCCCTGCAAATAGAAGCCGACAGTGAAGCAATTGCTCATGAAAAAGTAGAGTTGGCCTGTAAAAATTTATTGGCCAATTTAATTATGGAGAGCTATAGCTATACCATAGAGCAGGTTTAAAGCTTAGTTTCAGCTTCTTCTTTTATTTTTAATAGGGCGATGGTATTAGCAGCTATCGACGCCCGTACCTCGTCAAGCTTGGTTAATACATCCACGGCATTTGGCGCACCGGTTTTGCAGCTTAATTCAATATGTTGAATTAAGGCTTGGCTATTTAACATACCAAAAAATCCCAGGGTAGCTTTTAGTTTATGTGCTGCCGATGCTGCAGTTGCCCAATCCATTTCCTTTAATGCGTTCCCTATATCCTGCAATGAGGGCGGGGCTTGCTGTAAAAACATATCTATCGACTCAATAATAAATTCGTTGTTGCCATCTGCAATTTCATGCAATAAGGAAAGGTCAAGATTAGGTGATATGTTTGACATAAAAGGTTATATTAACCCAAATTTATAATTTTTTTACAATTAAGTTATCTTTCAAAGCTTTTTTCAATTGTAAGCTGTTCTTGTGTAAAACCGGATGAATAAGGTCGGGTGCTATTTCTGCCAGCGGCTCTAAAGTAAACCGGCGCTTATGTAATTCGGGGTGTGGTATTTGCAAGCCAGGTTCATCAATAATAGCCGCGTTATAATATAAAATATCAATATCAATAATGCGCGATCCCCATTTCTCTGCCCGCTTTCTCCCCATCACATCTTCAATAGCTAATATTTTTTCAAGTATGGTTTGGGCCGATAAGTCGGTTTGCAGTTCAATAACAAGATTTAAATAATCAGGCTCATCACTTTTTCCCCATGACTGTGTTTCATAAACTGATGATATTTTTATAATTGGAGCAATATCATATTCTATATGCCTTATGGCTTGTTGCAAAAATAGTTTCCTATCCCCCAAATTACTGCCTAATAATAAAAATACGTTATTCATTGTTGTAACAAATATTATAGATGTGGCTCTTAATATTATACCACATGGTTTTATTAAGTTTGCATAGATATAATATTTATAATAGTAAATGAAGCAATTTTTCAAATTTGTATTAGCAACATTCGTTGGCATCATATTAACCACCATAATTATAGTTCTTGTTTTTATAGGTATTATAGCAGCCGGTAGTGATAATACGGTAGTAGTTGATGCTAACTCGGTTTTACATATAGCTATAAAATACCCTATAACAGAGCGTACTGCAAACAATCCATTGGCCGCATTAAGTTTTTTGGGGTTTGACGGCGATAAAGCGATAGGGCTAAAAGATATTTTAGCTAATATAAAAAAGGCAAAAGCAGATAATAAAATAAAGGGTATATTTTTAGATGAAAGCTACATGCTATCTGGCGAAGCCACTACGGAAGAAATACGCAACGCCCTGATAGACTTTAAAAAATCAGGCAAATTTATTATTGCTTACTCCGAGATTTATACACAGGGATTTTACTATTTGGCGTCCGTTGCAGATAAAGTTTATATCAATCCTAAAGGCATTTTGGAATTTAATGGTTTTAACTCAAATATCACTTTCTTAAAAGGTGCTTTGGATAAATTGGGTATAGAGGCGCAGATAATTAAAGTAGGCACTTATAAAAGCGCTGTTGAGCCATTGGTACTTACCAGGATGAGCGATGCCAACCGCCTGCAGGTTACCTCATACCTGGGATCGTTATATGATCACTTTTTAACCGGCATTAGTAAAAGCAGGGGTATAAACAAAGACTCATTATTTGTTTATGCAAATCAGATGCGTATTAAAGAACCCGAAGATGCTTTGAAATATAAACTGGTTGACGGTTTAAAGTATAAAGACGAGATTTTAGATGAATTTAAACAACGTTTAGGCGTTAAGGCTAAAGACGATATAAAAAGTGTTGATATAGCCGAATATAGCAAGAGCGAAGAGGATATGAAAGAGGTTTCTACCAATCGAATAGCGGTGGTTTATGCCTCGGGCGAGATTGGTGGTGGCGAGGGTGGTGATAATAGTATTGGTTCTGAAGCCATATCAAAAGCTTTGCGTAAGGTAAGATTAGATAAAAAGATAAAGGCAGTAGTATTGCGTGTAAACTCGCCGGGTGGCAGTTCATTGGCATCAGACGTGATATGGCGCGAGGTAATGCTTACCCAAAAGGTAAAGCCCATAATAGTTTCTATGGGTGATGTTGCGGCATCCGGCGGATACTATATTTCTTGCGCGGCCGATTCTATATTTGCCGAACCTAATACCATAACAGGCTCGATAGGCATTTTCGCTATTTTGCCAAATATGCAAAAACTGTTTAATGATAAGTTGGGTGTAACTTTTGATGGTGTTAAAACCGGTAAATTTGCAGATCTGGGTAATACTACCCGGCCGCTAACGCCCGAAGAAAGAGCCATACTGCAAAGCGAAATAAACCATGGTTATGATGATTTTACAAAAGCAGTTGCAGCAGGACGCCATAAAACACAGGCATATATTAACACAATAGGGCAGGGCCGCGTTTGGACGGGCGCACAGGCCGTTAATATTGGCCTGGTAGATCGTTTAGGTAATATTGAGGATGCAGTGAAATCAGCAGCAAAAAAAGCTAAGCTTAAAGATTACAGACTGGTTGCCTATCCCGAGCAAAAAAGTGTTTTCAACAAATTGGGGCAAAGCTTTGGTGTAGAGATGAAAACCCGTATACTACAATCAGAACTAGGCGAGAACTACCGCGTGTATGAGCAAATTAAAAAAATGACCTCAATGATGCGTATCCCATTGGCAAGGATGGAGTATGATGTGGTGGTGAAATAAATTTCTTTGCTAAATGATATATGATAGCCTTACTAAGTTTTAAAACTAGTAAGGCTTATTTGTTTATCATATCTATGAACTAAGCAACAGCTTTAGTATTTTTACTGCTTAATCTAATTATGGAAAACAAAGCCATAGCCCGTAAACTTCGCTTATTATCACAGTTAATGGAACTGCATGATATTAATCCCTTCAAAATTAAATCAATAGCTAACGCAGCTTTTAAGGTGGATAAGCTGCCTTTTAAGGTTGAGGGTAAAAGCTACGCAGAGTTGGAAAAGATAGATGGAGTAGGCAAAAGCCTTGCAGCTAAAATAGTAGAACTTTTAAATACCGGCACCATGGTAGAGATGGATGAGCTTTTGGCAGCTACGCCGCCCGGCGTTGTAGAAATGATGCAGATAAAAGGTATTGGCGCTAAAAAGGTATCAACCATTTGGCATGATATGGGTATTGAAACTATAGGCGAGCTGTATTATGCCTGTAACGAAAACCGCCTGATAGAAGCTAAAGGCTTCGGCCTGAAAACTCAGGATGAGATACGTAAGGTTATTGAATTTGCAATGGCCAGCAGCGGTAAATTTTTATATGCGCAGGTTGAGCCCGAAGCTGATAAGCTGACAGATCAAATAAAAAGCATGTTTTCGAATGCGTTAATGGAGTTTGCTGGGGAATACAGGCGGCTTTGCGAGATCATTACAGAACTTATTGTGATTGTGGGCAGCCGCGACCAGGAAATTGCTTTTCAAACTATTTCGCATTCAGGCATACTGAACAACCAAATCATAAAAGAAAATTATTTGATTGGCGAAACCGACAATGGCTTAAAGGTTACCATTTTTGTGGTTGAAAAAAGATATTTTTTTAAAACATTATTCCTCAAAACCGGCAATGATGAACATGTAAATTCTGTTTTGGAACGCAGCGTAGATGAAGCTGACCAGCCCGAAAGCGAGGAGCTAATCTATCAAAAAGCCGGGTTAGCTTTTATAAAGCCTGAGTTACGCGAGGGAAACACGTTTATTGAAAGAGCCGAAAATAATGAATTACCGCAACTAATATCATATAATGACCTAAAAGGTGCACTACATAACCATAGTACATGGAGCGATGGCATTAACACATTGGAAGAAATGGCACTGTATTGCCGGGATAAATTAAAACTGGAATACCTGGGCATTTGTGACCATAGCAAAAGCGCTTTCTACGCCAAAGGCCTAAGTATTGAAAGAGTATTGCAGCAACAGGAAGAAATAGATCATTTGAATAAAAAATTAGATGGTTTTCATATATTCAAAGGCATCGAGTCTGATATTTTAAATGATGGCTCGCTGGATTATCCGGATGAGATATTAAAGAAGTTTGATTTTATAGTGGCCTCTGTTCATTCCAATTTAAAAATGGGCGAAGAAAAGGCAACCGAAAGATTGATAAAAGCAATTGAGAATCCGTACACTACTATACTTGGCCATCCAACCGGGCGTTTATTGTTAAGCCGCAATGGATATGCAATTAATTATAAAAAGGTAATTGATGCCTGTGCCGCCAATAATGTAGTAATAGAAGTTAATGCTAATCCGTTACGTGTTGATCTCGACTGGCGCTGGCACCAATACGCATTAGATAAAGGCGTTTGGTTATCAATCAACCCGGATGCACACCGCATTGAAGGATTTTTAGATATGCATTACGGAGTAATAGTTGCCCGAAAAGGTGGATTGTACAAGGAAAGATGTTTGAATGCCTTATCATTGCAGGAAATAACGCAAGTGTTTAAAACGAAGAAAAAATAAATTTAATAAAATGGTTATTGAAGAACTTAAGGATCATCAAAATATTATACAAAAGGTAATTGATACGCTTGCGCCTGATATTGAGAAAGCCTGCGACATGATAACTACCGCAATAAAAAACGGTAATAAGGTTTTAGTTGCCGGCAACGGCGGCAGCGCTGCAGATGCGCAGCACATTGCTGCAGAACTAAGTGGGCGTTTTGTGAAAGACAGGAAAGCATTGCCGGGGATTGCTTTAACCACCGATACATCGGCACTAACATCTATTGCTAATGATTATGGTTATGAGTACGTATTTTCGCGTCAGTTGGAGGCTCTGGCTCAGCCCGGCGACTTGTTTATCGGCATATCTACCAGCGGCAATAGCCAGGGAGTACTAAATGCTTTTAAAACAGCAAAAGCTATCAATTGTAATACGTTAGGGCTTTCGGGCAGGGATGGCGGCCAGATGAACGGGTTATGCGATCTTAATATCATCATACCATCAACTATTACTGCACGTATACAAGAAATGCATATTCTTATAGGGCATATATTGTGTAAAGCTGTAGATGATCTTTTTTAATTGCTGCTTATATTTACATTATGAGGATCAATCTTGAAAAAACACTGTTAAATAAAATTACCGATCTGCATACGCTTAAGCACCGTATAGCTGCCTGGAAATTTGAGGGTAAAAAGGTAGTATTTACAAATGGGGTATTTGATTTGCTGCATATTGGCCACATAACCTATATGGCAAAGGCAGCAGAATTGGGCGATAAGCTAATTATAGGCTTGAACGCCGATAGCTCTGTAAAGCGCCTTAAAGGGGATGGTCGCCCTATAAATGACCAGAATAACCGCGCGGCATTATTGGCGGCATTGTTTTTTGTTGATGCCGTTGTTGTGTTTGAAGAAGATACACCGCTTAATTTGATCACTGCTTTATTGCCGGACATATTGGTTAAAGGTGCCGATTATACCATCGATAACATAGTTGGTGCTAAAGAAGTTATAGCTAATGGGGGAGAAGTAAAAACCATTGATTTTGTTGATGGATATTCCTCAACGTCCATTATTCAAAGAATAAGGAACCAGGTTACCTAAGCTTACCAAATGAAGATACTGGTTATCCGCTTTAGCTCTATGGGCGATATAATTTACACAACGCCTGTTGTGCGATGCCTTAAAAAGCAATTAGCCGGTGCCGAAGTTCATTTTATAACCAAGCCAGCGTTTAAATACATTTACGATAATAACCCTTACGTAGATAAACTGCTTTTATTAAAGCCCAATCTGTCTGATACGATAAAAGATATAAAGGCGGAGCGGTATGATTACATTATAGATCTGCATAATAACCTGCGTACTGCATTAATTAAGCTCAGAACAGGTATCCGCTCATCAACTTATAAAAAACAAGCCATCCGCAAATGGTTAAGTTTAAAACTAAATTTAAATTTGGTGCCACCCGTTCATTTGGTTGATAGGTATATGGAAGCTGTAAAGTTTTTAAATGTAAAAAATGATGAGCAACCTATTGATTATTACATTAAAGCAGACCATCAGCTGGATAAATTGCTGCCCGTTTCGCACCTGGGAGCATATATAGTTTTCGTAATTGGAGCCACGCACTTTACTAAACGCATGCCTAATGAAAAGATAATTAATATATGCAGTGAAATTAATAGTCCTGTTGTTTTGCTGGGTGGTAACGATGTCAAAGCAAACGGCGATATAATAGCAGGCATGCTTGGTGCTAAAATTTACAATGCCTGCGGTATAACCTCGTTGGATGAATCGGTATTTTTGGTATCAAAAGCAACTAATATTATTGGCTTTGATACTGGTTTAACCCATATAGCTGAAGCGTTTGATAAACCCATTGTATCTATATGGGGAGGCACCGCGCCCCAGTTATTAGGTGTACAACCCTATAAAGTGAAAGAAGTTTTAGTGGCAGATGTTGAATTACCTTGCAGACCATGCTCTAAATTTGGATTGCCTGCCTGCCCCTTGGGGCATTTTAAATGTATGTATGATATTGATGAAAATGCTATAACAGAATTTGTAAACAAGTAGTTTAGCATTATGAAAAAAGCGATAATAATTACCTGCCTGTTGTTAATAACCTGTTTTTATGCAGGTGCGCAAATAACTTATGGTGCAAAAATTTCGGGTGGGTTGGCTTACCAAAAAATTAATAATGCGTATATTATTGCAGCGGGTTCTATAAAGACATTTAATATACGGGGGATAGCACAAATGCCGTTTAAAAATGGATTTTGGCTGGAGGCAGGTATAGGCATATCCGGTAAGGGGTCTGTGGTATATAATGATGCGTTAACCACTACCACTCATTTAACTTATCTGGAGCTCCCGGTGAATGTTTTAAGGAAATTTAAATTTACTGATCTTGGCGTTTTCTATATTGGAGCCGGAGGCTATGCGGCAATGGGTTTAGGTGGTAAGCTGGATTATGAAACTCCCGGGAGCAGTACCTCTGATAATGTGAGATTTGGTAAAGCTGATGATGCTCAAAAATTTGATACCGGATTAGGTTTTTCAACAGGGTTTGAATTTCGCAATAAACTAACATTTAACCTGGCTTATTCATTGGGGATAAATAATATTGCATCAACCACCCAACAAGATTCGGGTACTAGTGTTGTTAAGAACAGGGAGT
>NZ_JAQBOW010000146.1 GCF_028287845.1 Mucilaginibacter sp. | reverse complement strand
AAAATCGGTACTTACTAAGGTAATTACGTTTTAGAGTAAGATCGTTGTTTATATTCCGCATAACTTTTAGCTTTATTCTTTAAAGCTAATTCTGTTACCGAATTATCTGACCTTTACAGCAATGACGCGCGGAAAAGAAATTTACCGACACCTAATCCACAATCTCCTTTTTAACCGCCGGATAACGGATCAATTCCACCCATTCACCGACAATATCCCCCGTTTTACCTAATAACTATGTGTGAATTTTGATTTTGAGGCCACATTTGTCCTATAAATCATCACTAACTATGACAACTTTATTAACCGTACCTGCAATGATAACCATAACCAAGTTTATTGTTCATGCCGTTGCAGCAATCCATTTATTAGGTCATTTAGTAAAATAAATAGTTACCTACCTATGTTTATTCGGATTACTGTAATAAAAACAGTAATCCGTTAAAAAATCATTGATATTCCAATTTTCTATACCATTTTTACGCTATGGTAAAACAACCCATTATCACTGTAAAAAACCTGGTGAAAAACTATGGCGATTTTAAGGCCGTAAAGGGCATTAGCTTTGAAGTATATGAGGGCGAAATATTTGGCTTGCTGGGCCCAAACGGCGCCGGCAAAACCACCACCCTCGAAATTATTGAAACCCTGCGCGACAAAACATCCGGCGAGATAACGGTTGATGGGTTTAATATAGAAACCGATGCCGCCAGTATTAAAAAGCGCATAGGCGTACAACTACAGGCCGCGGGCTATTATCCAAACCTAAATCTTACCGAATTGATTAATCTTTTTTGCGGCCTTTACGGGATTGAGCGCAGCCCAATGGAAATGCTGGAAAAAGTAGCATTGACGGATAAAGCCAAATCAAAATATAAAGAACTTTCGGGTGGCCAAAAGCAGCGGTTCTCAATCGCCACCACTTTAATTAATAACCCGCGTATAGTGTTTTTGGATGAGCCTACAACAGGCCTCGACCCGCAAGCGCGCCGTAACTTATGGGACCTGATACGCGACATACGCGACCAGGGCACTACCGTTGTTATCACCACCCATTATATGGACGAAGCCGAGGTGCTTTGCGACCGCGTTGCCTTTGTTGATGGCGGTAATATAATAGGTGTAGATACACCGGATAACTTTATTGATAAACTGGTTGAATCCGGCTTCGAAAGAAAAAAGGAAGTGAAACTGGCTAACCTGGAAGATGTGTTTATTAACATGACCGGTAAAGAGTGGCGGGAAGAATAGGCCAGTTGGCAGTTTTCGGTTTGCAGTTAGCAACCAATAATGACTCAATGACTAATGACAAATAACCCAATGACAGATAAACCATATAGTAATTTTAAAGCAACCCTGGCTATTGCAACGGCCAGTTTCCGTTCCATCATACGCAGCCCATCATCCGTAGTGTTTACATTACTTTTTCCGTTGATATTTATATTGGTGTTTGGCTTTATCAGCGGAGGGAGTGTTATTTCTGTTGATGTTGGCGTAGCTAAAACCAATGATACCATTAACCCTGTTTACCAGGCGCTGAAAAAAATAAGCGTGGTACATTTAATATACAATCAAACTCCGCGGCAAATGGAAGCTAACCTAAAAAAGGGAACCATTGATGCGATAATGAATATCCAAAAAAATACCGCGCCCCCTTATTTTACGGTGAATATTCAATCCAGCAAAGCATCTGGCGATAAGATCAGTATTCTGAAATCGGCTTTAAATAATATTTTTTTCGTAATTAATTCGCACGTGCCTGATGCCCCACCGCCGGTTGCTATCATAAAAGAGTCGACCGTACAAAGCCGCGAGTATAAAACTATCGACTTTATTTTACCAGGACAGCTGGGGTTCTCCTTATTAAGTACAGGCGTGTTTGGCACGGCTTTCGTTTTTTTAAGCCTGCGGATAACGCTGGTTATAAAACGCTTTTTTGCCACGCCGGTAAAACGCTATAGCATTGTAATTGGTGAGGCGTTGGCACGTATATCCTTCGCTTTAATTGGTGCTTTATTTATTATTACCATTGGGCACTTTGCTTTTGGTTTTACGCTGGTTCACGGGTTTCTCACGGTGATAGATATGCTCATACTCTCCTTTATTGGGGTCGTCGTTTTTATGGGTTTTGGGTTTACGGTATCAGGCATAGCTAAAAACGAAAGTACGGTGCCGCCTATCGCTAATATGATAACGCTGCCGCAGTTTTTACTATCGGGTACGTTCTTTTCTATTAATGTGTTCCCGGCATGGTTGCAACCTATCAGCAGGGCATTGCCGTTAACTTATTTAAATGATGCCATGCGTAAAGTAGCATTCGAGGGTGCAAGCCTGATGGATGTATCGCATCAAATATTAATTCTGTGCCTTTGGGGCGTGGGGATATATTTTGTGGCGGTTAAAACGTTTAAATGGGAGTAAACACGATTTAAGGATTTGTTGGATTGTTTTTGATTTTAATTGACAAATAAATAATGTGATATGAAATTTTCATTTTTCTTATTAGCAATTTTCCTGTCATTTCAAATTGTTATATCACATGCCCAACCACGCGGTATACATATTAGCTGGAATGGCACCGGCAAAAAAGCAACAGCAACCGCCATGGCTGTTACCTGGTTAAATGATAATACCGATAACGGCGTTGTTAAATATGGAACCCGGGCTGAAAACTTAGATCAAACGGTAGCAGCTGTTGAAGCTTTTTCATCGGGCGTTAAAACTTATGTTAGTAAAGCCACCATCCAAAATCTGAAACCTGCAACCTATTATTTTTATAAAGCAGGGTCGGATAAGAACGGATGGAGCGCGGTATATAAATTTAAAACGGCCCCTGCCGAAGGTGACAAATCAAAAATATTCATCGGCTTATGGAGTGATACGCAGAATAACGGCGGCAATCTCAATTTCGAACAAACAGACACCATAGTAAAGCAATTAAGCAAGAATACTTATAATTTTACTATCCATACCGGCGATATTGTAGAGAACGGCTCTGTCGCCAAAAGCTGGAACGGCTATTTTAATACGGGGCAGCTTGTTAACGCAAATACGCCGTTAATGTCGGTACCCGGTAATCATGATGTGGTGAATGATACTACATCGAAAATCTTTCAGCGCCCTTTCCCTATATTTTTTGAGTTGATGAATTTGCCCGGGAATCAGTTGAACTATTCGTACAATTATGGTAATGCGCATTTTATCGCTATCAATTCCGGTTACGCGCAGGGGGCCGAAAAAGTGGGCAAGGTTTTGTTTGCAGAAAATTCTGAAGAATATAAGTGGTTGGAAACTGACCTAAAAAATGCAAGGCAAGACAAAAATATTAATTGGATAATTATGTACTCGCATTATCCATTGTTTGCTTTTGGTGTGAGCCATATCCAAACCTGGCAAAATCATATACAGCCATTGGTTGATAAATATAAGGTGGACCTGTACATAGCGGGCCATCGCCATGTGTACGAAAGGCATAAAGCTATAAAGGGCGCCCAAATATTTGAGCAGGCCGATATGCACGTTTACAACAAACCCCAGGGCACTGTTTATGTAAACAATGGTTCAAGCGGCGGGTCATTACAAGGTGCAGGTGGCTGGGATATGCCCGATATGCTATTTACACCACGGCAAAAAATATATACCTATTCTGAAATGACCATCGAGGGTAATACCATTGAGTATAAGGTGTTTGACAAACAAGGTACCCCGGTTGATTATTTCAAACTGATTAAAGATTAACATCAGGTAATATTTGGCTATCTTTTTTCATTTGTTACCGTATAAATGGCTTAACACGCTTGCCGTTTAAACCTTGTTAATGAAATCTGGTGCCTTTAAAATAGCCGCAATTTATACAGTATCTGGTCTTTTATGGATTATTTTAAGTGATAAACTATTAATTGTGATGGGGGACGCAATGAGTGTTTCTTCCATTCTGTTTATAAGCAGCATAAAAGGGTTTTGCTATGTTATCTTAACCGGCTTTATATTATATAAACTTATTTTATTATACAACAGCCGGTTACAAGAGAGTGAGAAGCAATACCGCAGTTGTTTTGAAGCTCACCCTTCGCCCATGTGGATATGCAATCGGCGCACTTTTAATTTTACGGCTGTTAATAATGCAGCAATAGTTAATTATGGCTATACCCTGGAGGAGTTTAAAAACATGACTATGCTTGATATCCGGCCTAAGGCTGACGTGGGAAAAGCATACTCCGCAGTGAGAAATATAAAAAGCGCCTATAATGACTTCGGTGTTTGGACACATTGTAAAAAAGACGGCACACAAATACAGGTGAGGATCACATCTCATGTGATATCAGGTAAAGAAGATCATATAATGATTATGGCTACCGCCGTTACTGAAATTAAAAGGTAATAGCTAAAACACCCGGGTAAAACCCCTATGGTAATGGACTGTAACATTAAATTTATGTTAATCTTAAAGTTATTTCCCACTTATTTATTTGAAATTGTATCTTTGAAAAACTAAACGATTTAAGTGTACTATTCACACTAAGTCGGAAACCAATAAATTGCAAATAAAATGAGTTTAATAATTGATGTTCACGCCCGCCAGATCCTTGATTCGCGCGGAAACCCTACTATTGAAGTAGATGTATTAACCGAAAATGGCTATTTGGGCCGTGCCGCTGTACCTTCGGGTGCATCAACAGGTATCCATGAGGCTGTTGAGTTGCGTGATGATGATAAAGCGGTTTACATGGGTAAAGGCGTTTTAAAAGCTGTTGCCAACGTAAATGATGTTATAGCTAAAGAATTACAGGGTATCGACGTATTCGATCAAAACAGTATCGACAAGATAATGATCGAATTAGATGGTACGCCTAACAAAGGTAAATTAGGCGCTAACGCTATATTAGGTGTTTCGCTTGCCGCTGCCAAAGCTGCCGCGCAGGAAAGCCGCCAACCTTTATACCGCTACATTGGTGGTGTAAATGCGAATACTTTGCCTATCCCGATGATGAACATTGTTAACGGCGGTTCACACTCCGACGCGCCTATCGCGTTCCAGGAGTTTATGATTATGCCGGTTGGCGCGTCATCTTTCTCTGAAGCATTGCGTTGGGGGACAGAAGTTTTTCATAACCTTAAAAAGATCTTACATGACCGTGGCTTAACAACTACTGTTGGTGATGAAGGTGGTTTTGCCCCAACTTTTGAAGGTACCGAAGATGGTGTTGAAACCATTTTAAAAGCGATTGAAAAAGCAGGCTACAAACCGGGTGTTGATATTTGTTTGGCATTTGATTGCGCTGCATCTGAGTTTTATGTTGATGGTAAATATGATTATACCAAATTTGAAGGTGCAAAAGGTGCTATCCGTACCAGTGCAGAGCAAGTAGAATATTTGGCTCAGCTGGCAGAAAAATACCCTATTATATCTATTGAAGACGGTATGGCCGAGGATGACTGGGCCGGCTGGAAATTATTAACCGAGCGTATTGGCGATAAAGTACAGTTAGTAGGTGATGATTTGTTTGTAACCAACGTAACCCGTTTACAACAAGGTATAGACGAAGATACTGCTAATTCCATCCTGGTAAAAGTTAACCAGATAGGATCGTTAACAGAAACTATTAACGCGGTTAGCCTGGCGCAAACACATGGTTATACTTCGGTAATGAGTCACCGTAGCGGCGAGACTGAAGACAGCACTATTGCTGATTTAGCCGTAGCATTAAATTGCGGACAAATTAAAACCGGCTCGCTTTCACGTTCAGACAGGATAGCTAAATACAACCAGTTGTTACGTATAGAAGAAGAATTAGGCGCTAACGCTAAATTTATCGGCAAGAACTTTAAGTT
>NZ_JAQBOW010000119.1 GCF_028287845.1 Mucilaginibacter sp. | reverse complement strand
GCATTAGCGGGAACAGCCAAAAACAAACATAATAATCCGCTTAAGCCTGTTAACATCAAATATTGAGATATCCTTTTCATAATGATTTTATAATTTAAACAGCGTTTTCAAGCGCTGTTATTTATATAGACTAAAAAATAGCCAACGGTTTAATCCCCATATAAATATATAGATAAAAAGCCATCCAACTTTACCACACGCTGACAAAAAATACTTATTGGTGGGTATTTTAACCTATACAGAACAACCATAAAAAAAACCCTTGCCTTTTGGGCAAGGGCCAACTCACAACAATTGTTTAACCTCAGGTCTATAAAACCTTCAGTCAATTCCTAACTGCAAGGTGAATCAGTGTTATAACAGTATATACTTAAGTTGGTTTTAAATTTTTTGAATAGAAATTCATTTTATAAGCTTGCACCAATCAAATTTCAAGCTATCTTTATACTGTAAACCAAATAAAGTTTAAGATCATGAAAAAAGTATTTCAATTACGGGCAATGGTTTTCCTGGCATTTGCACTTTTAGTTTCAACTATAGGCTTTGCACAAAATAAGGCTAAGGTTATTGCAAGCCCACGCGATAGTGTATCAGGAAAGGTGCATGGTGCAACCATCACCATTAATTATGGCAGCCCATCAGTAAAAGGGCGTAAAATATTTGGCGGACTAGAGCCTTATGGTAAAGTATGGAGAGCTGGTGCCAATGAAGCTACCACCTTTACAACTGATAAAGATATTATGGTTGAGGGCAAAAAATTACCCGCTGGTAAATATGATTTGTTTGCTACACCGGGCGAAAAGGAGTGGAAAGTTATTTTTAACTCTAAACATGCTAGTTGGGGCATAAAGGGTGCACCGGGCGGTGGTCATGTGGCAAGTGACGACCCGGCAACGGACGTTTTGGTTGCAACCGTTACACCTAAAACAGTTGAACTTACTGAGCGTTTAAAATATGTAATTACCAGTAAAGGTTTTGAATTGGTATGGGAAAACGTATCAGTACCGGTTTCTATAAAATAATTGAAATTTATTATATTTAAAAGCCCCCGATCGCCGGGGGCTTTTTTGTTTATAGCTGGTTATATAGCATAACCTTATATTTGCATTGTAAATGCCGTATCAACTCAATAAATTACAAAGAAGATTGTTAGCTATTGCAGTATTGGCAATCGTAATCTTTTTGCTATCTGTATTTGAAGATCATCCGGCGGCTGTTGAGCATTATTATTCCGAGGGACTGTATGTGTTTGTTTGTCGGTTATTACATCCTGTTCTTAACCTGTTCCCTTTCAGCGTTGGCGATGTGGTTTATATTGTTGTTATAGCTTATTTGATATATTTCTTAGTCAAACTTATTGTACTGGCTTTTAAAGGACAGTTTAAACGTATAGGTAACTATTTATTAGATTTGATTATAGGCGTACAGGCAGGGCTGCTGATTTTTTACTTGTTTTGGGGGGTGAATTATTTTAGGCCATCGGCGGCTCAACGGCTCGGGCTACGGGATACTAACTATACTTTAACTAATTTACAGGCTGTTACCTGTATCATTATTGATAGCGCAAACGCTTGCCGCGCACGCATTAACAAAGCAGATACCTTACAGGGTAATGCTGCCATATATCAAACAGCAATAAATGCGATAAGTAAGCTTTCTGCCGATTCGGCTAACTTTCGTACCTGGCACCCGGGCATAAAGTCATCATTGCTTACCCCATTTATGAATTATCTGGGCACTTCCGGTTATTATAATCCGTTTACCAGCGAGGCGCAGATGAATTACCAAATGCCTGTTTTTGAGCGCCCGTTTGTTGCCTGCCATGAAATGTCGCACCAAACAGGTTATGGGCCAGAAGATGAGGCTAACTTTGCCGGATTTTTAGCGGGTATAAATTCGGATGACAGATTGTTGCGTTATTCTGCCTACCAGGCAGCTTTGGATGAATGCATGCATGCCCTGCGACGCAGAGATACGGTAGTTAATAATGAATTAAAAACCCATATATCAGCAGCAGTACGGAACGATTTTAAGGCCCAACGGGCTTATTGGCGGTCTTTTAGGGGACGTGTAGGTATACTAAGCAGTATTTTTTATGACGATTATCTAAAGGTCAATAATCAGCCTCATGGCATGGATACTTATAATCAAATGGTGTTACTGTTAATGGCGTGGTACAGCAAATAATCATTATTAAATTTGCTATTTTTAAAACACTCACTCTGCTTATTAAATGCTTTTTATAAATAGTATGCTTAAAAAGCGTACGAATAATAATTGCTTAAATGCTTTTCAAGCTGATCCATCAGCGCTTTTTTTAACCTGCCCTTATAGCATACTAATTTATTTTCAGGCGTATAGCTAACCTCACCTAATACTTCGCCTTGCTTTATAACCTTGAAATTACCCGCCAGGCTGGGTAAAACGGTTAAGTTATGTTCTTCATTAGCCAGATTTATCAATATATGAAACTGGCGCTGCGGTATAAATCCTGATGGCTGTAACAACATAGTAATCCGGTTTTAAGATGTTTACTAATATTTGAAAAGTGCATATAAATATAACAAACTATTAGATATAATAGTATAAATTAATTTAATTTCTATTCTGAGAAGTTATTATCTAAATATGATTGTTTAATATGAACCCTGCTATAAGTAAATATTAAATTTGCTTACAGATATTGCGATATAATTTGCTGCAACTGGTTAGCTTGTACTACGCCGCTTTGCCGCCATTTTATTTCGCCTTTTTGAAATATTATTAACGTTGGTACGCTTTGAACTTTATAAGCGCTTGCTGCTGCGGGATTTTTGTCGATATCGATCTTTATTACAGTTACTTTATCACCCAGGTTGCTTTTAAGCTGTTGTAAAATAGGTGGCATCATTTTACATGGGCCACACCACTCGGCCGAAAAATCAACCAGTACAGGTTTTTCTGCTGCTATAATTTCCTGGAAATTTGCCATAATATGTTTTTAATTATAATACAACTCCGGCTTCTGTAAATAACAGTTGACCCTTACCGGCCAGTGCAGCTGTTGCATACCCGTTATTATTTATAAACAACTTTTCATTTTCGGCAGATATACGAAGCCCTTCGGTTTCAAAATCGCCGCTGATACGTATAACCACAACAGGGGCATGTACTTCCAATTCGGCTACAATATAATGCTCTAATCTCATGGCAGACTCATCATCCAATTGATGTATATTTAAAACTACCAAACCAGCCGGATTTAAAACTTTAACATAATCCCGTTGGGTTTCCACTGTGAAAACAGAATTTACTTCAACAACATTGTCAATAATTATAATAGAGTTTCCATTTACATCTTTAATATCAGCATCAATAGATAAAGCAGATCCGGGTTTATCATTGTGATAGATAGACCTTATTTTTATTATCTCTTTTGAGTACTGAGCATCAGCATAACTAATAACGCCATTAGGAACTATAAAGGCACTTGTGCCTATAATAAATGCATATTTCATGGTTTGTTGGATTTACTTAATCTTAATGCTATAACCATTAAGCTTAAAAAATGTGTTAGGTATTTTAACAGAATCTCCCGTTTTTATAGGAATCATACTAATTAGTCTGTTTTTAGTTATCTACACTTTAAAATTACAAAGCACATGTATACAGCTTTAAGTATTATTTCCCCCAGGATTGGAGAGATTTGGTGATACAGATGATGTGATAAATCAGTTAGCTGTTGCCGGTTAGCCATAATTAACAACTGCCAACTGTTCACTGTCTACGGCAAAGTGATACGCTGCGCATTTTTCTGCGCCAATAGTGCCAGTTCGGTTGCTAAAAAGCAATGTTCTTGCGGCATAGCTGTTTCTGTACGGTTAAGTATATCGTTAATTAGTTGCTCACCAAATGGCAGGTAATCTTTACTGCAATCAATATAGCGTATTTCTTTTTGGTTGGCGATGAAAAGATGGTCGCCACCCGGGCGCCCGGCTATATCCAAAGTTTTTCTAACTTCTATATAACCGTCTGTTCCTAATATAGTTAGTCGGCCATCACCAAATGTAGGTATAGCATCAGGAGTAAACCAATCAAGCCTAATGTAGCCCATGCCCCCATTTCCGCGTAGCATCACATCGCCAAAATCCTGTATTTTTGGATATTGCGGATGATTTATATTGCCAATTTGTGATGCGACAACCTGCGCCTTGGTTGTGCCTGTAAAATATAAATACTGGTCAAATTGATGCGAGCCAATGTCGGTTAATATCCCCCCGCAATATTGCGGATCAAAAAACCATTCGGGGCGTGATTTTGGGGTCATTTTATGCGGGGCAATATTAATGGTTTGTATAACTTTGCCTATTGCACCGGCTTTAACCAATTCGCTTGCTCTAACAGTTGCCTTGCTTTCAAACCGTTCGCTGTACATGATGGAGTAAATACGTTTGGTTTCTTTCTGTACTTTTCGCATCTCGGCTAATTGTGCTAACGTTATGGCACCGGGTTTGTCAGACAGGTAATCTTTACCATGCTTCATAACACGGATACCCAAGGGTGCCCGATCAACCGGTATGCCTGAGCTTAATATTAATTGAATAGAAGGATCTTCTAATATTTCATCCTCGCTACCTGCCAGTTTTGCCTGCGGGAATTTTTTGGCAAACGCTGCTGTCAGATCAGGTTCTTTAGCATAAAAAGAAATTAATTGCCCGCCACCACGGGTAACAGCATCTACCATACCATTAATATGGCTGTGATTAATACCGATAACAGCAAACCGTAGCCTGGTTGCTATTTGTTTAAAAGGAATATCTGCCGCAGGCTCATAAATCACTTTTCCGGATAGCGCTTCAACGGGTAGGGTAGGCAGCAGCATTAAACCTGCTGCTGCGGTTGTTGTATTTCTAATAAAATTGCGTCGGTTAAATTGCTGTTTTTTTAACATAGTTAAATGCTGAACTCGTCGTAAGCTGCCGAAAGACTGCGTTGTATACCGTCTCCCTGCCATTCGGTTACACCGGGTATAGAGGTTGCTTTTAGTATATCATCTTTTGATTTGCCCGCTTTAATTTCGCCGCTAACAAATGCCGCCAGCTTCTCCACATAATTTTGCATAGCTTTCAAATCATCCAAACTGCCTGTAACCTTTACCGGATCATAAGCGTGGCCAAATACAAACAGCGTATTTTTATCGAATTGTTTTTGAGCTTTCTCTAACACTACGGCCCAGTTTTTTACAGAAGCCCCGGCGGTACGGTCAATATATGGGTACATGCGGTTAAATACCAGGTCGCCGGTATGTACAATGTTGGCGTTTTCAAAATGTATCATAGCATCACCATTGGTATGGCCCGGCCCCCAGTAATGAGCGCGTATGGTTTCATCGCCCACTTTTGTTTTCCATTGGTCGGCAAAGGTAATATTAGGGTATAATTGCTTATCCTCTGCATTTGCTTTAACAGCAACGGCTTTTTGATTTATAAGCGAGTTTTGATGGGCCGCAACATTTTTAGCCAATCCCTTAAATGCTATATTACCACCGGTATGGTCGCCATGATGATGGGTATTTATTAACCACTGAAATGGCAGGGTTGATTGCTTTTGCAATTCGGCAATAACATGTGGGGCCGTGTCGGCAAACTCGGCATCTACCACAACTATACCATCTTTATTACTTAACCAGGCAATAGTACCGCCACGTTCTGTAAATATACCCATGTTACTGCGCAGGGGTTTAAATTGATAAGTTGGGTCTGCTATTAATGATGCTAAACTTCTTTTACTTAAAAGCGTTAAGGCGCCCGCGGCTACGGCGGTGGTTGCTAAAAAATTACGGCGTTGCATAGGTGTTGAATTTTTATTTGAAGGTACTAAATAAAAATAGTTATAAACAAATCTGAACGAGGCCTTCGCTTAAATTGACATTTGTTTTATCAAAGGCAGATCAAAATAGAAGGTTGAGCCTTTACCGGTTTCGCTGCATACACCAATTTTCCCATAATGATTATTAATGATCTCTTGCGATATATAAAGCCCCATGCCTAACCCGCTCGACATGTATTTTTTATCCTCTACCCTGTAAAAGCGCTCAAATATGCGCTCTTTTTGCTCATCAGATAACCCGATGCCAAAATCGGTAACAGAAATTCTTGCATTATTGCCATGATTTTCGGCTTTAATAATAATATTGTTATTTGATGGCGCATATTTTACTGCGTTATTTATCAAATTCATTAATACCTGTTCCAGGCGTTCTTCATTGCCATTTACTATAAGCCCGTTTTCGGTTTGGGTCCTAATACAATGCGATGGATAAATATGCTTTGCATTTTCAACGCAGGCATTTGTAAGCGTGGTAACATTAACAGGTATAAGCTCGTATTCTAATCTGCCAGCTTGGATCTTGCTTACATCCAACAGGTCATTTACCAACCGCTGCAATTTGTTAAGCGCAGTATTGGCTTTATCAATATATTGTTTTATTACAGGAGGTAATTCCTCTTTTTTGTAACTCATTAATTGTAAATACCCTTTAAGGCTGGTTAAAGGCGTTTTAAGTTCATGGCTGGCTATGCCTATAAACTCATCTTTTTTTTCGATTTGCTGCTTTTGGTCTTCAATATCAGTAGCTGTGCCCACCCAAAAAAGAATTTCACCGTCATCGTTTCGCAGCGGAACAGCTCTGTTTAAATGCCAGCGATAGCTACCATCAAAACGCTTATACCTATTTTCAACCTCAAACACCCCACCAGATTTTAGCGCGGCGTTATATTTTTCCATAGTTAGCCGCAAATCATCAGGATGTACCACCTCCTGGCGGCCCAATTCTTTAATCTGATGAAAAGTGAGGCCTGTATAGTCATACCACCGCTCGTTATGAAAGTTAACCTCTCCATCGGACATGTTGGTCCACGTCATTTGGGGGATATTATTAGCTAATAGTTTAAAATGCTCGCGACTTATTAACAGATCGGCAGTTCTGCTTTTAACTGTATCTTCCAGTTCATCGTTCAGTTTTGCAGTAATGTTATGAGCCTCTGCCAATTGCTCATTTCTTACTTTTAATTGTTTTTCGGTATCTTTTTGTGTAGTTAGGTCGGTTAAGATAAGACTTAAAGCTAAGCCTTCATCCAGTTCAAGCGTATTGCATGATAAAAGACAGGTTATCTGTTGTTGTTGCCTGCTAATTAATTCTACTTCTTCTTTGCACTCATCTTTCCACGCAGTTTTTATTAATGAATTAAACTTATCGTGTGATTTTGCAGATACAAAAGTTTCAAAGGGTAAACCTATCACTTTTTCTAATGGCATATTTACCATTTCTGCAAAGCGTGAGTTACAGTAAAGTATTAAACCATCATGGTTAAGTGTAATTGCGCCTTCGTTCATTTTTTCAATAAACATCCGGTAGGTTTGGTCGGCAGTTTTTAAAGTATAAAGTTGGTGCCCCTCCTCGCCCTGAACTATTAAAGCATCAATTTGGCCGGTACGGATAGCATCAATTGTATCATTAGCTTCTTCCAACTGATAGCGAAGTTCATTTATTTCGCTAAGTAATTGTTCATAGGTTAATTTTGTGTGTTCCATTATAAAAATTAGCTCAGTCCAAGCCCCTTTAATACTTTATCCCGGTTAGACATATCACCTATCAGCCTGCGTTCAATACCCGGAGTTTTTTTAATAAGTAGGGGTAATGCAACTATTTGTTCGGCTTGTGCTATTAAAGGTTGCTGGTAAATATCTATTATCTCTAACTCATATTTATCCTTTAAAAAATTATCACATATCTCTTTCAGGTTTAGGATAGCGCGGGTAGAGTTTGGCGAAGCTCCGGTTACAAACAAACGTAACCGGTAAATTTCATCTTCAATATATTCGGGCATGTGTGATTGCTCTATCATTATAAGTTGCTTAAGGCTGGCCGAATGTTTAACCCGACCAATACTTTTTCTTCGTTAGACAAGTCTCCAATAATTTTTCTTATAGGCTCGGGCACCTTCCGTACTAATGTAGGGATAGCAAATATCTGGTCGCCCTCTGCCAGTTGGGGCTGTACTAACAGGTCTATCACCTCAATTTTATACTGCCCCTTTAAATGTTCCTCACAATATTTTTTTAGATTGATTAATGCCGTAGTAGACTTTGCAGTCTTGCCGGCTATGTATAACCTTAGCTCATATGCTTTTGTTTCTTTTTCCTTAACCATTTTTGCCACCTTTCTCCTTGTTATGTTCGCCCCGTCTTATATTAGTAATTTCCTCCCTGGTGCTGCTTGTCATTTGTTTTATCAATTCCTCCTGCTGATGCATTTTATTCAATTCTTCTTCTGCCGATTCAAATTCCATTTGTAAATTAGATATTTTGGCTTCTAAAACTTTACGTTTGCGTATCAACTCACGGTCCTTCCTGCTTACTGCAAAATCACGCAACATCGAGCCGGCTTTTTCCTGTAGTTTTTGAGCCTCGCGTGCAGAGCCGGTGAGTACGCCTTCAGGGCCCAGATAGACCTCTACAAGGTCCAGGCCCTTATCAGTAATAATAAACTCACGTACCTGGTTAGAGTGTTTCATGCCGCGCGATTTCATGATGTACATGCCCCGGTTACGTTCGCCGTTAAATTCAATATCCCTTACCAGTATCCATGCATCAACTAATGATGACACACCCTCGTCTGTTTGCTCATTAACAATATTATTTAAAGTTAAGGCGGTAAACATTACAGTAATTTGTTCTTCCTGTAAAAAATCTATAAGGCGTATCAGCATAGCCTTTACTTCGCTAACAGAGCCTACCGTAATTAAATTAGTTATAGGATCAAGAACAACTACATCAGGCTTGAATTTTTTGATAATCTTATAAATAGCAACCAAATGCATTTCGAGCCCATGCAAAGTAGGGCGCGAAGCATG
This sequence comes from Mucilaginibacter sp., assembly GCF_028287845.1. Lineage (GTDB taxonomy): Bacteria > Bacteroidota > Bacteroidia > Sphingobacteriales > Sphingobacteriaceae > Mucilaginibacter. The sequence continues at coordinate 7,096 of NZ_JAQBOW010000119.1, read as the reverse complement.
AAATTTTAAAAGGCCCTTATCAACATGCTTTTGTAGGTCGACATCAATGGAGCGCATGTTACGGATAATCTGTTTTGGCGATTCTTCAAAAGCGAAGTAGATGCATTTTTCTCCACGTTTACAGGTTTCATTGGCAAAATAAGCGGCTATACTGGTTTTGCCGGTACCCGCCGTACCAGATACTAATATGCTGCTTCCTTTAAAAAAGCCGCACCCGTCAAGCATACTATCTAATGAAGGTATGCCGGATGAGATCCGTTTTGATGATACTTCTTTTTCTAGTTTTAATGAGGTGATAGGCAATACAGATATCCCTTCCTCATCAATTAAAAAAGGGTATTCATTAGTGCCATGTACCGATCCGCGGTATTTAATAACCCTTAAACGGCGGGTAGATATTTGGTTAATAACCCTATGATCCAACAATATTACACAGTCTGATACATATTCTTCGAGGCCCTGTCGGGTTAATGATGGGCCGTCGCCCTTTTCGCCGGTAATAATAGCGGTAACGTCTTTTTCTTTTAACCATTGAAACAGGCGGCGTAATTCGGCCCGCAGAATTGCCTGGTTATTTAATCCCGAAAAAAGATTTTCCAGTGTATCCAGTACAACTCTTTTAGCTTTAATACTATCAATAGCATATCCCAAGCGGATAAATAGCCCTTCCAGATTATATTCTCCGGTTTCTTCAATTTCGCTACGATCTATATGTACATAATCGAGTTTTATTTTTTTCTTGGCCTGTAGCTTATCAAGGTCAAAGCCTAACGATGCTACGTTCATTGTTAATTCTGATGCTTTTTCTTCAAATGCCATAAATACACCGGGCTCATTAAACTCTATAGCGCCCCTAATTAAAAACTCTAATGACATGAGTGTTTTACCGCAGCCCGCTTCGCCGCAAATTAATGTGGGGCGCCCCTTGGGCAATCCGCCATCGGTTATCTCATCCAGGCCAATAATACCGGTTGGTGTTTTAAGCAATAACGAATGTTGTGATATGATCTTTTTTAAGGATGTGCTCATTTTTAAATATACTTTTCATTGAAGCTTTAAATCTTCAGCTATTATTAAATCAGGTATTATAATATCAATCATATTTAAATTGTTTTGAAATAATTTTTTCTGTATCAAAAATTTTATACTCTTATATATAGCGTACTTAAATGATTTATAAACTTGTGGAACTACAATAGTTTATGGTTGAGAAGGGGTATTTAACTTAAAGAAACCTAACCACTATAAAAAAGAAAAGGCGATCCTGTTTAGAATCACCTTTTCTTTTTTATGCTAATAAGCTTGTTATTGTTTAAAAATGGCGGCAAACTTAGTTTCGTAATCCTTGCCCTGCGCTTGTAACTTATTGTATAAGGCAGTTTGATGATTAGTTTTTGCCTCGTCGGCCATTGCATTTATTAATTGGACACCTATTTGCGCATCGCGCGGACTAAATGTATTTGAATTAGTTGTTAACTGCGTGTAGTAATAATCTAACTGATCTGTTATATAATTATCAATGTTGGTAATATATTTTGAGCCTAAAGCAAGGTCATGTAATTGATAGGCAGTTTGTGCAATAAAAAATTTAGTGCCCGATGTACGCATATCAATATTCAGGTCAGGCATTACCGAATCATATTTATGTAAAGCTTTTAAAGCAAGATCCGAATGGTTTTCGCGTATCAGACCTTGCATCAGATCAAGGAAAGTGCTTACCATAACCGGATAGAACATGGTGGTTGATTCATGATCCAAATAACGGGCGGTTTTATAATTACCGAATTTAAATTTGTTCATCATGTTATTATACATCACCACACTATTGATTTTGCTTGCCTGGTCCCTAACAGCAGTATCAACTTTAAGCGGCATTAAGTGATAAACAAATCCTTCTTTATACAGGTAAGGCTGTAAACCTATCAGGTTTTCATTGCCAACAGTAATGGCGAAACAGATAGGCCTCTTCCAGTTATTATGTGCCAGTATATCCAACATAGCCAGGTTATCCTTCATTACATAGTTAGAAGTGTATTTCCACTTCATGGTATCGACTATCATGCTTCTTTGTGAAGCAGGTACTACACCATTTTTAATGATCTCATCGGCATTAATACTTATTTTAAAGTTTTTAGTTGGTAAATAATTAGCTATTTCGCCGCTTTGATACTGGGTCATGGTACGTTGATCATCAGATGATATAAAATCAAATACATCTTTAACTTCAACATAACCGGGTATTTTGGAATCCCTGAAATAAATCACATCACGTACGCCATCTTTATATTTATCAAAAGGCATAGTTATAGGCAATGCATCAGCATCGTTCATTTTACGCTGCATTTGGTGTATATACCAATCGCCGGTAAATAAGCTAAGGTTTACCAAACGCACATCGGGCCTTATGTTTTCAACCTCTTGGTCATACCATAAAGAGTAGGTATCATTATCGCCATAAGTAAATAAAATAGCATTTGGCGGGCACGATATCAAATAATCATAAGCCGTATCGTGCGCTGTGTGTTTTGTAGAGCGGTCATGGGCCTTCCATTCTTCGCCTGCCAGTACTGTCGGCACGGTTAATAAACAGATAGCTGTAGCTGCTAATGCCGCTGTTTGTGCCTTTAACGCTTTTTTTAATAGTTCGGCAAGTGCCAGCACGCCTAACCCTATCCATATAGCAAAGGCATAAAACGAGCCAACGTATGAGTAATCTCTTTCGCGTGGTTGTACAGATGGCTGGTTAACATATAGTATAATGGCCATACCTGTAAAGAACCATAGCAGGGCCACAATTAGCGCGTCGCGCTTTTTGCGTTTAAAATGATACCAGGCACCCAATAAGCCCAATATTAAAGGTAGGGCAAATAATGGCGTGTAAGTATTGCTATGCATTATTGATTTTGGCAAATGCTTAGCTCCATCAAAAATACCGGTGGTCCAATCGCCATCAACGTAACCTTTAAAGCCCCCCATTTGCTGCTGGCCGTCCATGTCATTTACGCGGCCTGCAAAGTTCCACAGAAAATACCTCACGTACATTTGGTAGGTTTGCCAGCTAAAAAAGAATTTTAGGTTTTCAATCATTCCCGGCACATCAGTATCACCCATTTGCAGCCATTGCCTGTAAAATTGCGGGTCCTGTCCCTCGGTACTATAAGTACGCGGGAAAATGGTGGTACGGTCATAAATATAATTTTGTTTATGGCCCGATACCTCGTATTTGGTGGCACCTTTACGGTATTGTGTCGCGCCTTCGGTTTGGTCAACTATTTTAGCATCAAAGTATGGACCTGATATTAATGGTGTTTCGCCATACTGCTCACGGTTTAGGTAGCTGTTTAGGGTGAAAGCATTATCAGGATGTGTATTATCTAAATTAGTATTAGCTGTTGCCCGTATCGGAATATAAACAAATGAGCTATAACCAAAATAAATAAATGCTACACATAAAAATGCCAGGTTTAAGAAGGCTTTTTGTTTACGTATGCTATATATAATGCCGGCTACCAATATAGCTATCAGCAATAAAAAGAAGAAGATTGACCCGCTGCCAAAACCTAAACCTAAAGTGTTTACAAAGAATAAGTCAAAAAATGCCGAAAGTTTTATGGTCCATTGCCTTATGCCAAATTGTACCAAACCCAGTATAACTATACTTACAAAGAATGCAATTAAGCCGCTTTTAACGGTTACTTTTTTGGTTCTGCGGAAATAATATACTAGCGTTAAAGCAGGTATGGTTAATAAATTAAGTAAATGTATACCAATTGAAAGGCCTATAACATAAGCTATAAATATCAACCATTTATCGGCACCGGGTTCATCAGCATGGGCATCCCATTTTAATATGGCCCAAAATACTATAGCGGTACATAATGATGAAAGCGCGAATACAATAGTTTCAACAGCCGAGAACCAAAAAGTATCAGTATAAGTAAAAGCTAAAGCACCAACCAAACCTGCACCCATAATAAGTATTGTACGCGACTTATCATTTTCGCCATCAGTAACCGGTAAAAGCTTTTTAGCCAATGCGGTAATGGTCCAAAACAGGAACATGATAGCCGCCCCGCTGGCAAGTGCCGAACCCATATTGGTAAAATAAGGCACTTTGGTATTATCGCCTAAAGACAATAAAGAAAATACTTTGCCTAACATGGCAAATACAGGGTATCCGGGTTGGTGGGCAACCTGCAAACGGAAAGCACATGAAATAAATTCGCCGCAATCCCAATAGCTCACGGATGGCTCTAAGGTTAAAATATAGGTAACAGAAGCTATTACAAAGCAAAGCCAGCCTACCAGGTTATTGATTTTTTTGTATTGCATGGATATAAGTATAGTTTTTATAGATTAGTAAATATCAGGTTTTTTATACCTTATTATAAATAAACTGCTTTAAGTAGATTAATTTTAACATAAATTAACTTTTCGGCTGCTTGCACAGGCGGCAAATATCATAAATATCCGGGAATAATGATTGATTATTTTAAGGTGAAACTACCTTGTTACACCCGCGATGATATAATTTTTATTACCTCACAAAACTCATCCTTTTACCTGCAACATCCGTTGCAAATACATCATCACTCCAGGCCAGATTGCCCGATACAATGGTGTGTATTATTTTAGATTTGAACGTAGTTCCTTCAAACGGGCTCCATTTACATTTGTATAAAATATTGCTTTTATTTACCTGCCATGGTTTGTTTAAATCAACTAAAACCAAATCGGCATAATAGCCCTCGCGTATAAAGCCACGTTTCTCTATCTCGAAACAAATAGCCACATTGTGGGCCATCTTCTCGGCTATTTGTTCCAGACTTATTTTGCCCTGGTGATAAAATTCAAGCATAGCGGGTAAAGCATGCTGCACCAATGGACCGCCCGAGGGTGCTTGTAGATAAGGGTGTGCTTTTTCTTCGGCGGTATGTGGCGCATGGTCTGTAGCTATTACATCTATACGGCCATCCAAAACACCTTTTAAAATACCAACGCGGTCATGTTCGGTTTTTATAGCGGGGTTCCATTTTATCAGGTTGCCCTTAGCCTCGTAGTCCTTGTCACTAAACCATAGGTGATGCACACAGGCTTCGGCAGTTATTCTTTTATCTTTTAGCGGAATTGTATTATCAAATAAATACGTTTCTTTTTCTGTAGATATATGCAAAATGTGCAAACGTGTATTATGCTTCTTAGCCAGGTCTACCGCCATTGATGAGGACAGGTAGCATGCTTCTTCGCTTCTTATTTTAGGATGCAAACTTACGGGGATATTATCACCCAATAATTGTTTAAAATGACTTAGGTTACTTTGTATGGTGGCTTCATCCTCGCAATGCGTGGCAATAAGCATTGGCGATTGTGCGAAAAGATTCTCCAGCGTAGCGGGATTATCAACCAGCATATTACCGGTAGATGAACCCATGAAAACTTTAATGCCGCAAACGTTTTTAACATCGGTGCGCAATACCTCATCCAAATTATTATTGGATGCACCCATAAAGAACGAGTAGTTAGCTAATGATTTGTTAGCTGCAATTTCATACTTATCTTCTAGTAATTGCCGGGTTAACGTATTGGGAACGGTATTAGGCATTTCCATAAATGACGTAATACCACCCGCAACTGCCGCGCGCGATTCTGAATAGATATCACCTTTATGTGTTAATCCCGGTTCACGAAAATGCACCTGGTCGTCAATAGCGCCCGGGAAAAGATATAGCCCTTCGGCATTGATCACTTTATCGGCAGCAAAATCAATTTGTTTGTCTATGCGTTCAATCAGGCCATCTTTAATCAAAATATCAGCAATATATTGCTTGTTTTCATTAACTATAGTGGCTGATTGGATAAGTATAGTGCTCATAAGGCAAATATAGTTTTATAGTGCGAAAGGCAGAAAACAACTGCGCACGAAAGGCTTTTTAGTTTGAACCATAATTATTGATACAGGCAATCTTACAGCATAAACATTTGATTAACAACGAGAAATGTGAAACAAAGTTATGCGTTATATGTAGTATAGCCATCTTGCACTAAGCTGATCATTTACAATTATAGCTGATATGAAACTTATTATAAGCCAGAAACTCCTTCTATTTTCATTTATAATTTTAGGCGGAAATTTTCTTTTAAGCTATGCTGTTTATAAAAGCAAGCAAAATTTGATTGAATCAGAAAAATGGGTAGAGCATACAGAGCAGGTAATTTACCAATGCGTCGCCATGTTTTCAACCAGTAACGAAATAAAAACCGCTTCCAGGGATTTTATTTTAACCAATAATAAAACTCATATACAAGAATTACATAGTGCGTCAAAAAAAGTCTTTGCCTACATAGAAAATATAAAACTGCTTACGCAGAATAATCCTTCACAGAAACCAAATATTGATTCATTGAATATTTATATGCACATGCAGCTGGCCTTTGCATTAAAAGTAATAGAAATAAGAAACAAATACGGATTAACATCAGCTATTAATTACGTTGCTATTCATAATGACAATTATTATTCGCGTCAAATTCATAAACTAACAACCATTATCCAGCAAGGCGAAGATGTTTTATTGCATGAAAGAAGGAAAGTAAATGCACGCAGTTTAGATGTATTTAACAAACTTTTCATATTTGTATTTATTTTAATGACAGGCTTTACAATTGTTATGTTGTTTGCTGTACGGAAATATTTACTTCAAACTAAAGAGAAGGAAAAACGTGCGGCCGAATTAAACTGTGCGAATGAAGAGTTACTGTTTCAAAATAAAGTGAGAGAGATTGCGGAAAAAAACTTATCCCAAAGTGAATCAAGATTAAAAGAAGCTCAGACTATAGCTCATGTAGGTAATTTTGAAGTTGACATTATCACACATTCAGAAGTATGGTCTGATGAGATGTATAAAATATATGGAATAGATAAAAATGAAGTGGCTGCTTCTAAAGAATTATTTTTATCATTCATTCATCCTGATGACTTGAATTATATAACTACAAATATAAATGAATGTTTTAAATCTTTTAAAAGCTCGGCTTCTGATTTCAGATTTATGCATAAGGATGGTAGCGTAAGGTATGCTTATAGCGAAGCGAGATT
>NZ_JAQBOW010000073.1 GCF_028287845.1 Mucilaginibacter sp. | reverse complement strand
GAAGGCTTTATAGCTTTCCAGGATTCGCAAAAAAGTAAAGGGTTATTATTATTGGTTGATTCGGGTATATATTATGAGTTTATTCCAACCGATGAGTATTTTAATGAAAATCCAACGCGTATTTGCTTACAGGATGTTGAGCTGGATAAAAATTATGCATTAATATTAAATACGAATGCCGGCTTGTGGGGCTATAGTTTAGGCGATACGGTAAAGTTTATATCTAAAGATCCTTATAAAATATTAGTGACCGGGCGTATTAAACATTACATTTCTGCGTTTGGAGAACATGTTATTGGTGAGGAAGTGGAGCAGGCCCTAATGAGTGTGGCAAATGACGAAGGTATAGATATTATTGAGTTTACAGTGGCCCCGCAGGTAAATCCATTACCCGGCGAATTGCCTTACCACGAGTGGTTTATAGAGTTTGGCGCAGCTCCAAAGGATGTAAAAGCTTTCGCTTTAAAGGTTGATAAAGCACTGCAAGCAAAAAATATTTACTATTTTGACCTTATCGACGGTAACATTTTGCAACCTTTGATTATCCAAAGCTTGAAAAAAGATGCATTTATTAGTTATATGCGTTCGCAAGGGAAACTTGGCGGACAAAATAAAGTGCCACGGCTGGCTAACGACAGGAAGATAGCAGAAGAGTTATCTTTGTATATTACAAATTAATTACCTCCCGTCATTGCGAGGAACGAAGCAATCTCTACACTTGCAAATCAATAACGGGACTTATATAAAAGAATTGAGTACCATAAAAAACATAGCCATTCTTGGCTCAACCGGCAGTATTGGAACGCAAGCCTTAGCGGTGATAGGTGAAAATCCATCATTATTTAAAGCTTATGTTTTAACGGCCAAAAGCAATGCCGCACTATTAGTAAAACAGGCCCTGCAATTTAATCCTGCCTATGTAGTTATTTGCGATGAAAGTAAATACCAGGAGGTAAAAGAAGCATTGGCTAATACAACTGTAAAAGTTCTGGCTGGTATTCACGCTATAAATGATATCGTTACCCAACAGGAAATAGATACCGTAATAACCGCTATGGTTGGCTTTGCCGGTTTAGAACCTACCATAGCCGCTATAAAAGCGGGTAAAGACATCGCGTTAGCAAATAAGGAAACCCTGGTTGTTGCCGGCGAATTGATAACAGGTTTAGCCAAACAACATAACGTTAAAATTTTACCGGTAGACTCTGAGCATTCTGCCATTTATCAATGCCTTGCGGGCGAAGAGCACAACCCAATAGAAAAGATCATATTAACCGCTTCAGGCGGACCTTTCAGGGGAAAAACCTTATCTTTTTTAGCTGACGTAACCCGTGAGCATGCGCTAAAACATCCTAACTGGATAATGGGCGCCAAAATAACTATTGATTCGGCTACGTTAATGAATAAGGGCCTGGAGGTAATTGAGGCAAGATGGTTGTTTGACCTGGAAGCTAAACAGATAGAGGTAATTGTACATCCGCAGTCTATCATACACTCTATGGTTCAGTTTGAAGATGGTTCTATAAAAGCGCAAATGGGCCTGCCCGATATGAAACTGCCTATACAATACGCGTTGGCACATCCTAATCGTTTAAAAAACAACTTTAAGCGGTTTAACTTTACAGATTACCCTAACCTTACCTTTGAAAAACCAGACCTGGAAACTTTCCGTAATTTGGGTTTAGCTTTCGAGGCATTAAATACGGGTGGCAATATGCCCTGTATAATAAATGCGGCAAACGAAATTGCTGTAGCTGGGTTTTTAGATAATACGATTGGTTTTTTAGCAATAAGCGATGTTATTGAAAGCTGCATGAAACACATCAGCTTTAAAACACATCCTACCCTTGACGATTATTTGAATACTGACAAAGAAACACGCATATTTGCGCAAAATTTAATAAAACAAATGCCTGCAAAGGCATACAACTTGATATAGAATGAGTATAGTAATTATGGTTGGCCAGTTGGTTCTGGGACTTTCGATTTTAGTGATTTTGCATGAGCTGGGCCATTTTGTAGCTGCAAGAGCGTTTGGTATTAAGGTAGATAAATTTTACCTGTTTTTTGACGCTTGGGGCTTTAGCCTGTTCAAGTTTAACTATAAAGGTGTTGAATATGGTATAGGATGGCTGCCGCTTGGTGGTTACGTAAAAATTGCCGGCATGATAGATGAGTCTATGGATACCGAGCAATTGGCTGGCCCACCACAGCCTTGGGAGTTCCGCTCAAAACCGGCCTGGCAACGCTTAATAGTAATGTTGGGTGGTATTTTTGTAAATGTTGTACTGGGTATATTTATTTTCTGGATGCTTACCGCCCGTTTAGGCGAAAGCTACATACCAAACTCCAGCATAAAGTATGGTATTGTACCGGGCACCATCGGTAAAAAAATGGGCCTTGAAGCAGGTGACAAAATTATTGCGGTGAACGGCAAACCTGTTGCCCGCTTCGAGGACCTGATGAGCTCAAAAGTATTACTGGATCATACAGTATTAACCGTGCAAAGAGGAGATAAAACATTAAACCTAACCGTACCGGCAAATATTATAAATGATTTGTCTGATTATGGTATAGAACAATTTATAAGCAGTTTCCCGCGTACCACTTTTGCTGTTGATTCTGTAATACCCAAAAGTAACGCGCAAATAGCCGGGCTAATAAAAGGCGACAGTGTAACCGCAGTAAATGGAACTAAAATTCAATTTTATGACCAATTCCAGGCGCAAATAAAGGCAAATGACAATAAACTGGTTGATTTGACTGTTAAGCGCAACGGCGATACATTACAGTTAAAATCGCATGTTACCAGCGAGGGCACAATAGGGATATCAATAACACCCAATATGCCCGAGGAAAAGACAATTAAATATGGTTTCTTTGGTTCATTACCTATTGGTGCCAATAAAGCCTGGGGCACATTCTCTGTTAATGCCAGGGCCATTGGAAAAGTATTTAAAGGCGAAGCAAAATTTAACAAGGTTGTAGGCGGCCCGGTAGCTATTGCTACCATGTTTGGCAGCCATATAGACTGGATCCATTTCTGGAGCCTGGTTGGCTTCTTATCTATGGTGCTTGCCTTTACTAACTTACTGCCTATCCCTGCGCTTGATGGAGGCCATGCCGTATTTTTAATTATAGAAATGATAAAAGGTAAGCCGTTAAGCGATAAGTTCCTGGAGCGCGCCCAGATAGTTGGCTTTGTTTTGTTAATATCATTAATGGTATTTGTGTTTGGCAATGATATTGTTAAACAGGTGATGAAGAGTAAACCGTAAGTTCATGACAAGCGTTGTTTGTTTCACGAAATGGTGAAACAAAATGTAACAAGTGAAACAAGATTTCGACTTAAATTATTGTCTATGAGATAATTGTGAAAAAGTGATGTAACAAAATGTAACAACTTATTCGTCAGTATTTTTAAGTATGATTTTATGTTTTCTCATTGATAATCAAACAATTGCAAATTGCTGATTTTAAAAGTGATGTAACAAGTTTTTGAAACAAGATATAATGTTGAAATTATACCAAAAGAGGCCGCTTCAATTTGAAACGGCCTCTTTTGGTATTTAAAGACTTTGTAGTTTACACAGTAGGGTCCACCGCATCCTCAAGCACATTCAAAGCTTTGTACTTTTTTATAAAAGCCGCCACAATCAAATTTATAACCGCATAAAAAACTAACCCGAAGCCAAAAGCTAACGCTTCATTTTTCAAGGTAGGTTCCATCTTAGCCTTGAATTCACCATTTTCGAAAGTTTTTGCCACCTCATCAATCTTATCCTGATCCATTCCCATTTTTGCCAAACGATTAGACATCACTGTTTCAGATGCATCATTGATCTTAGTTGGCATATTAGGGTCTATAAATTTAAAAAGGATAAAACTATACAAAATAGTAAGTAACAATATAAAAAAAGACATGGTCATCAGGCCCTTAAAAGCTTCACCAAAGGTCCAGTAACCGCCAATTTTTTTTCTTATTTCAATTCCAAAAATTACAATTAAGGCAATTCCTATCACCCCGCTAAGTAATTGTATCCATATGTTTGTAAATTGCATCAAGGGGTCTACTATTCGGAAAACAATAGATAATACAATTGAAATCGCGCCAACTAATAAACCATAACGCAGAGCTAATTTGCCAATTTCTGCTTTTTTAGTTTGATCTTCCATATTATAATTGATTTAGGTTTAAATAAATGATTCTAATATAGAAAACACAGCCATGTCAAAGTCTTTGCTTACCGCGTTGGCAGCAATATTGTTCTTTTCGTCGGCAGTTGGATTTGTATTTTGGAAAAAGCACATCATGGGATAAAACAGCTCTTTTAACTCTGAATCTTCCGGCAATTTAACAGCTACCTTAGCTATTTCTTCAACCGGGCTTTCCATTAATACCTGGTGTGCTATAACTGGTTCATAAATACGGTATTCGTCCTGAAACTCATCTTCATCAACCAGTAAGAACTCTTTCAGGTAATCTTCCAGTTCGGGCTCAATATCTTCGTCCTCGCATTCATTCAAATAAAGCAGTAAGTTTAATAGTTCTGTGCCTCTGTCTAACGTTTGCTCTTCAATGTCTTCCCATTCTGGCGTATCAAGATAATCTTCTTCCAGCTTCTTTACGTCAGCGCTAAAAAAGTTAATCATCAGCAAATCAAAAAACACCTCTCGTAAAACTTCCAGCTGCGGATGATTATCAAAAACCTCATCTAATGCGTCAACCTTGGTTAAAAAATCATCTTCCAGTTCATATACGGTTTGAAATTCCTGGTGTATATGGCTAACATCTAAACCGCTCTGTTGCGAAAATGCCTGCAATGCAGCGCCAAGTGCTATTTCTATTTTAGGGTCGATCATTTTTTGTTCGATTTAAATATATGATTATTGTTACAGGTTAACAACACTTGTCCTTTTAAGTTCTGCCCTATGTAAGGAGAATTATAGGATTTTGATCTGTTATTCTCTTTACTATATGGCCATTCTGCAGTCGCATCAAAAACAACAAGATTAGCTTTTTGGCCTGCAACAATAGCCGGAACTTCCAACTTCAATATATTACGTGGATTAATAGCTAATTTCTGAATAATCAGGTCTATCGTCAATCCGGCCTTTATTGCCAGTGAAAAAACGGTTTGAAAGCCTATCATCCCAAATTCGGCAACTTCAAACTCAACATCTTTAAATTCTATCTCATGCGGGGTATGTTGCGAAACTATAGCGTCAATGGTATTATCCTTTAAACCCGCTATAAGCGCGTCAACATCATTTTGTGTGCGTAGGGGTGGCTTTACTTTATAAAGGCTGTCAAAGCCTGCCAATGCCTCGTCCGTAAGTACCAGGTGATGCGCAGCCACATCGCAAGTTACTTTTAATCCTTTTTTACGGGCTTCCCTTATCAGTTCAACAGACCGGGCAGTGGATATCGTGCTGAAGTGAATATTAGACTCGGTATATTCAGCTAAATAAAGATCGCGTGCAATCATCAGCTCTTCTGCTAATGAAGGTATACCTTTCATACCCAGCAAGGTACTCATTTTGCCCTCATTTACTTTTGCCTTACCGGCTATGGCTGTATCTTCAGGATAAGAAAATATGGTGGCCTCAAAGCCTTTTGTGTAAAGCAGGGCGCGTTCCATTAACCCTGCATCTTGTACCGGGCGATTGCCGTCTGTAAAAGCTTTGGCTCCGCTCAGGTACATATCATACATTTCGGCCAGATCCTTGCCCTCACGTTTATGCGACAAAGAACCTAAAGGATATACATCTACCAAATTGCCCTTGGCGCGGTTAAGTAAATATTCTACTTCGGCTTTTGAATGTACCGGCGGCTGGGTATTTGGCATTAAAGCTATACCTGTAAAGCCACCAGCCGCTGCCGCGGCTGTTCCGGTTTGTAAATTTTCTTTTGTTTCAAGCCCTAACTCGCCAATATTACAGTTCAGATCAAAAAAACCGGGCGAAACCTGTTTGCCTTTGGCATCAAAAACTTCCGTGTCGGCCTGTACGTCTTCGGCTATTTCGGTAATGGTCCCGTTTTTTATTAAAATATCAGCAACTTTATTATTGAATGATGAGTTGGGGTCAACAATTGTAGCAGATTTGATAAGCAAATTCATTAGCCTTATGTGTTGATTGAGGTTGATTCTTCTGTTTGCAAAAGTACCTGTTTACCGTTTTTATAATACTTAACCAGCAGTATTTCGGCAGCCAGAAATATCAATGCCAAAATTATACAAAGTTTCCATAATTGCACACCGAAATTTGTTTGGCTTACAATATCTTTTAATGAGCCTTTGCCGGCCTGTATTACATTACTTTTATTAGGTACTATTTTATCTAATTGCGCCTGTGTATAATAGCTCATATCCGATTCGCTCCTGTTATCATTAAAAGCCATTACAGAAACAATACTATCCTGTTTTTTAAGATCATATAAACCCATTTCCTGTAATTGGTCTGATAGATATAAAAGCGTACTTCCCTCCTGTTGCCTTATATCAGGGATGATGCTTTGCTTGCCTTTAATTAATTTCAATAATTGCTTTTCAGATGTTTGTATAGGCGCCGTCTCTACGGTTTTGTCATTACCAAGTGTATAAAACAAAGGTTGATCATGCCCGCTTAATAACGCTATCCTAAACATAATGGGCACAAAAAGCGCATGGCGCGGCAAATTGCTAAACTCTTCGTTTAATGGCACTGCGGATAGATACACCTTGCCTTTGCCACTATTGTATTCGGCCCAAAAAGGCTGATTACTTTGCAGCTGCATTAAATTTTCATTACTGGCAGATGATGAGCCTAACTGGTAATACTTTTTAACCACCGGCAGATCGGGGTTTTTAGGAAAGTCTTCGAAAATGTTTTTAAATACCGGGTTCTGCATGTTAAGAGCCGATACTTTAATATTTTCTGTTGACAGTTTTTCGGGATAAGCCGCGCCCATTTGCTGTAAGAATATTTTATAGCTACCCATATCCGCATCTGCAGCCGGGAACACCGCTAATGTACCGCCTTTGCTCACATAGGTTTTTAATTGTTGTGATAATCCTACCGAAACAGCTTTAACATCACTTATAACAATTAACGGATAAGTATTTAAGGCCGCGTAATCAACATTGCCTTCGGGTACGCGGTTGGCTGCAAAGAATAAGTCGGCCCCAAAAACCGCTTTAAGGTATGGATTAGGCGTGCCGCCGTCAATCAGTAACACCGGCATTTGCCGCTTCACATTAAAACTGAAATAGAATTGGTTATCAAACGTAACCGGGTTGTCCTGCAAAGTTATTTCGCCGCGTTGCCATCCTGCTTTCAATCCCGAAAATGTAAGCGTATCATTTTGCACAGAACGTGCGTTGATGGTAAAACCACCCAAAGCCTTCTGTTCGCCGTTAATTAATAATTTAAGGGGGATCTTGGTAGAGTTCTCGCCGGCATAATTATGCAGCTTCACTACCAGTTTTTCGGTTTCGCCGGGGCGATGTATAGCGCTTAGCAACCAAACAGAATCAACCGCAACATTTGCAGGTGTATTTGCGGCCAATTGTACCAGGTTGATACGCACCCCGGTATCAATTTTTAATGGCTGGCTATTTGCAATATTTTTTTGGAAATCTGATACGATATAAATTGACCGGCCAGTACCGGGTTGCATATTCAACAAGTTTTGCTGCCTGTTAATTATTTGCTGCAAATTGCGGCTTTGCGGACTTATTTTTACTGCATCAACCGCGTCATTAAATTCGTCGCGGCTTAATAATCGCTGGTGTTTACCTTCAAAATCCTGCGTAAGCAGTTGGAACCGATCATTCATTGAATAAACCGATACAATTTCTTTGGCCCGGCGCTTGGCTTCGTCAAGTAATGAACCTTCCCGGTTAAGGGTTTGCATAGAGTAAGAATTATCTAAAAAAACGCTGATAATACGTTGCGACCCGGCATTTGTGTTGTGTTGACCGGCAATATATGGCCTGGCAAATGCTAATACCAAAAAGAAAAGGGCCAATAAACGAGCCGCTAATATTAATCGTTCTTTTAAATTTCTGCGGGATGATTGCTGCTCCTGTATCTCTTTAAGAAACTGGACATTACTAAAATACACCTTTTGATACCGCCTAAAATTAAACAGGTGAACCAAGACAGGTATGGCCAGAGATATCAATGCAAATAAAAAGGCAGGATATAGAAAATGCATTTCTTGAATGTGCAAATGTGCAGATATACAAATGTGCGAATTTTTAATATAAACGGAGCGTAGAGACGCAATATTTTGCACCGCTACATTCTGCAAAACAAAACTATACCGGTATAGTTACCTTTTTATGGAATGGCATATTGGTTGCTCAGGTTTTCATTATAACGACTGGAAGGGTAAATTTTATCCCGAAGGCTTACCACAACGAAAGTGGTTTGATTATTACTGCGAGCATTTTGATACGCTGGAACTCAACGTCACCTTTTATCGTTTTCCGCAATTATCGTTTTTGCAGAACTGGTACCAGAAAAGCCCGGCAGAGTTTCGTTTCTCGGTAAAAGCGCCAAGAGCTATTACCCATTATAAAAAGTTTAATGATACAGCCGATCTTGTTTTGAGTTTTTATGATACTATTAATAATGGCTTACAGGAAAAATTAGGCCCGGTACTATTCCAGATGCCCCCAAGCTTTCATTATGACGAAGAAAAGCTGGAACGTATTATCAACAGCATTGACCCGTTATTTAATAATGTATTAGAGTTTCGGCATGTTAGCTGGTGGCGGGATGATGTATATAAAAAGTTAGCCGAACACAAAATCACATTTTGCGGCATGAGCCACCCAACTTTACCTGATGATGTTATCCAAAATACACCATCGGTATATTATCGTTTTCATGGGGTTCCTAATTTATACCGTTCACCTTACGCTATTGAGTTTTTACAGCAAGTAATTACTGCCGTTAAACAAAATAACAAAGCAAAGCAAGGCTGGTTCTACTTTAATAACGACTATGACGCTGTGGGCGTGAAAAACGCGAAGGATATGATAAGCCTGGTAAAATAATATAAAAGCGTCATCGCTAAGGGTGCAGTAGGCAGACACATTAAAATTTCTTTGCCCTCTTCCGCGCAGCGAAGAGGGCCGACCAGCGTAGCGTAGTCGGGGTGAGTAATCGCCACCGTACATTGGCGGTAATGTCGCTTTATTAGTACTCACCCGATCATCGCTAAGTCGCTCGATCTCCCTCTCTTCCGCAAGCGGTAAAGAGGATTGTGAGGTTGATTTTTTTTAATGCTTCGGCCTACCGGGATGCAGGAGTATGCAATCTCTTATCCCTCATTATTATGATGTCTTCTGCGTTTCTTTTTATGTACTTCGGTTTTATGGCGCTTTTTATCGGCTTTTTTAGCTGTTGTTTCTGCGGATGATTGTTTAACCGGCTGCTGTACGCTGGCCTTATCAGCAACCGATGTTGAATCTTTACTTAATTGCTTTACAGTAAAACTATTGCTGTTTAAACTATATTCCAATTTTCGTTTTTGCCCGGTTGTTTTAGCATCTTTTCCGCTTCCGGAATAAATCGGGAACTCCCTTATAAATTTTCCTTCTGCTATATAAAAATTGTCATTACCACGGTATCCCTTTTTTTGCGAGCTGCTTAGTTTAGGAAAATCAAGTTTTTGCACTTTATTATCGTAAAATTCAAAAGCATAAATAGTGGTGTAATTAATGGTATCTTTTCCCTTTGCCTGTATCAATATTTCGGGATGGCCGTCTACATCCATATCGGCATTATAAACATCTACTATTTTACCGTTAAGATCGCCGGTTGTAGTAGTATATTTTTTTCCTGATGAATCGGAGTGTAATATCAAAAATGAGCCGGTATCAACCGCGCCTCTGCCCCAGCTTAAAACATCATAATATTGGCCGGGTGCAACCTCTATCAGCTTATGATATGTAAAAGGATCCATTACAGCCTGAGGTTTAACTACATTGGTTAAATCAGTTGCTTTTTTCTGCTCCCTGGTACAACCCGCCAGGATAACGCAGCAAATTAAAATAAAAAAACAAAATCTTACTCTCATTGCAGGTTAGTTTAATTAAACAGAGAATCTGCTGATAACTCGCCACTTGGTTTACCCGGTATGGTCATGAAAACCCGCAAACTACCCGTTATTCCTATATTAAAATATTTTAAGGTAAAACGGTGATACCCTTTTTGCAAAGGAACAGAACCACCCTTTTCATATACAGGATGCTTGCCGTCATTATCAACAACCGGTATATCATCTATCAATAACAACGACCCATCATCAGACAGGGTTGAAAATCCATAAACTCCATCAGTATCAATACGTATAAAACCATTATATATTACCCCGAACGCCGGCATGTTTTTCCTAAAGGTAAGTGTATTAAAGCTTTTTGCTACCAATGTATCTGTATTATCTGATATTTTAAAATCGGCGGTAGTATTAAATTCGCCCGGAAAAACCTGGTAACGTAACCCTGTGGCGGTACCTGTATACTTGACCGCAGGTAATAGTGTTTTATTATAAACCACGGTTTTGGTAACTGTGCTTCGCTTGCCGGCAGGTGTTAGTACAATGGTTTGTAATTCGCGGTATTGATCAGGCGGTACATTATAAATTACCGGTGTGCTGTATTCAAAATCAGTTTCTCTGGGTGTATAACCATCAATTGTATAATAAACCTTTGCACCTTTTACAGACGATTTCAAATCGACCTTTAACTGGTTACCAAATATGATAGTATCTTTTGCGCCAATGGTAGATGGCACCCGGTAATTAAAATTATTTTTATCAAACCAGGCTAAATGTGCAGGCAGCCGTGTCTCAGAAAAATCTGTAAAATTTTTATTGGCTAACTGTGTCCACGCTATTTCTGCCAACGATAGCATTCTTGGCAATAACATATACTCCACCTTATTACCTGTAGGTATATATTCTGTCCATAAGTTGGCTTGCACACCAATTACAAACTTTTGCTGCTCGGGCGTTAAAACAGCCGGAACAGGATTATAAGCATAGCTTTTTTGTATAGGCGCATAACCACCTATTCCCAAAGGCTCAGTACCTAGTTTGCCTTGTGCATGGTCTAAGTAAAGGCCCTGGCTGCTTGGCGCCATTATTACATCATGGCTCAACCCTGCGGCCTGTATACCGCCCGATTCGCCCTGCCAACTCATAACCGTAGCGTTTGGCGCTAACCCCCCTTCTAATATCTCATCCCAGCCAATCACGCTACGCCCTTTTGAGTTAACAAACTGTTCCATGCGCGAGATAAAATAGCTTTGCAAGCCTTTCTCGTCCTTTAACTTTAATTTCTTAATAAGCTTTTGGCAGAAATCATTGTTTATCCAATCATCTTTTGCTACTTCATCGCCGCCTATATGAATATATTTTCCGGGGAAGAGCTCCATCACTTCTGTTAAAATATCTTGCAGAAAGGTAAATGTTTTCTCCGTTGGACAAAACACATCGTGCCGTTCACTCCAGGTTCCGGATACTTTATAGGTGTCCGGCGGGTTACAGCCATACTCGGGATAAGCAGTCAACGCGTCATCCGAATGACCGGGCATTT